>CAZDZH010000043.1:0-1617 GCA_964509935.1 uncultured Clostridia bacterium | reverse complement strand
TAACGGCGTGCATATGTTGGACTGTGTCGCTGGTTTTAAAGGGCGCACAGCCGTTCAGCTATATATATCCTGCAATCGTTGCCGTCGTTTGCCTTGCGGTAAGATACGCGGCTTCGCCCTGGATAGCGTGCAGGGCTTAAAAGAATTGAAGATTTTCAAAGCGGATCAGGCGCAACATAAAAAAATGAATGGAAGCTCGGAAGAGTTCCGCAAAATTACGATGAAAGTGCTCGTTATGCAGCTTGCAAGTACTACCATTATGGACTTGGTTGCATACGGAGGCGCCGGCGCAGGAACAGCTATCGCCGTTTGCGGCGTAATTTTTCGGGGACTTGACCCGGTATCGGCGCTCTTTCTCATTTTAGTCGCGGTAGAATTTTTTCTTCCGTTACGCGCTTTCGGGTCTGCGTTCCACGTCGCTATGAACGGCGCAAGCGCGGGCAGAAAAATTATTTCTCTGCTTGAAATGCCTGACCCGGTATGGGGAAACGATAGCGTTATTAATACCGATTTGCGCCTTTCAGACGTAACCTTTTCCTACGACGGCAAGCGCGAAGCGTATAACGGCATAGACGTCGATGAAATCGATTCGGAAAATCTCCCCGATAACGTCACTATGGTAAGTCAAAATACTTATCTTTTCGACGAAAGCATAGAGGAAAATCTTCGCATAGCAAAGCCGAACGCAACTATGGAATAGTTGGAAAACGTATGCCGACTCGCTTCGGTGCACGATTTTATCATAACTTTGCCCGACGGCTACAAAACTCAGGCCGGAGCTATGGGAGATAATCTTTCCGCGGGAGAAAAGCAGAGATTAGGTCTTGCCCGAGCCTTTTTGAAGGGAAGCGAACTCATCCTTCTGGACGAGCCGACGAGTAGCGTCGACAGTATCAACGAGGGCATTATTTTAAAGGCTTTAAAAGAGCAAAAGAATAAAAAGAGCATTATTCTTGTGTCGCATAGGGAGAGTACTATGGCGATAGCGGACAGAATTTACAGAGTAGAAAACGGCGCAATGTCGGAGGTAAAAACTTAATGGACGAGAATAAATAACACAGCAAGAACCTGAAATAACGGAACTTATTAAAATATCGGATTGACACCTTGCGCTTTTGTCCCTCGGAAAGCGACTGCGGGTGACGTTTGCGTATTTTATTGAGCCCGAAAAGCTCTATTATTTCCTCCGCGTAGTCTTTTGAGACAGCGCCGAATGCTATTTCTCGCTCAACAGTGGGCATAAATAACTGGTAGTCGGGGTTCTGATATACGACGCCTACGCGTCTAAACAAATCCTTTCTATGCTTATTTATTCTGAATTTTTTATCAAAGAAATGCTCGACCGTGCCGCTTGTCGGTTTATTAAGCCGCGCGATTATGCGAAGCAACGTAGTCTTTCCGCACCCGTTTTCGCCGAGTAATAACAACCTTTCCCCCTTTTCACGTCGAATGCAATCTCTTTCAAAATTTCCCTCTTTTTCGCACAGAAACCTACGCCGCGAATATCGAAAAGCGTCTCGCCGAATCTGCCACCGTCGCGTCAGGGAAGCCTGAAGTTTTGTTATTGGACGAGCCGACCGTAGGGCAGGATTATGCGGGATTGCGCAAACTCATAGA
>CAZDZH010000042.1:0-1649 GCA_964509935.1 uncultured Clostridia bacterium | reverse complement strand
TAGTACGCAATTGCCAACGTCTGCGTCATAAAAACAGCCGCCGCAAGCTGACCTATGTTGTGCGTTACGGCGCATAAAACGCTTAACACCCACAGCTGTTTAAGCGGAAAAAAGCGTTTCAGCAGTATCATCAGCAAGAACGAAAGCAAACCGCCCGAAATGCTGTAGATGAACGAAACAAGCTGTCCTGTGAATATACTGCCGAGTACAATCCTTAATGACAGCACAGCCGCCGCATAGCGTGTGCCGAGTGCGTAGAGTGCAAAGAGCGTAAAAACATTTGCAAGACCGAGCTTTACGCCGTAAATCGGAGTAAGAGGCGGAATTGCCCCCTCAATCACAAACGCAACAAGCGCAAATGCGGTAAGAATTGCGGTTAAAATCAATTTTTTAGTGTGCATTTTATTGCTCCTGTTTTTGCGTCTGCTCCGTCTGTACTGTTTTCAAATTTTATGACCACCTTATTCGGCAGGCACACAATGGGAGATGAACTGCTTTTCAGCTCGCCGTGTTTAACGCAGAGCTTGTCGGGACAATCGGCTGATTTCATCTCAATGCGACCGTTTGATACAAGGATTACGTTGTCACCGTATTCGCCCGCAAGCATAATTTCATGCTCGCCTGTAACGCTGTTCAAATCAATTCTTTCAACAAGACTGCCGTCCTTGTAAATTCCGACAACCAATGACTGCGAAGAAACGTTTGAAATAAAAAGCCAAATTCCAAAGCAAAGCAGAGCAACAAATGAAAATACAACTATCCATATGCGGTTTGTCATATTGAAATCACCTCAAAGCCTTGCTCTGACATAAAGCTGTCTTTCAGATTGTCGGTAACGTAAATTTCGCCCTTGTCGGTAATGAAAACCGCTCCGTAAAGCGAATTGTTTTCGCTGTAAAACTTTCTCGATTTTTCAAGTCCCATAACAAACAGGGCAGTTGAAAGTGCGTCTGCAAGGGCGTCGTCATCAGACACAATGGTGACGGATTTCAAGCCGCTGTCAGCGGGATAACCTGTTTTAGTATCTATTATATGATGGTAGGTTTGTCCGTTTTCTTCAAAATAACGCTGGTAGCCGCCCGAGGTCACAACGGCTTTGTCGGAAATTTTCAGCGTTCCTATGCTTTTAGTGTTGTCGTCCGGGTCGGTTACCGCAACGCTCCAGCTTTCTCCGTCAGGCTTTGAGCCGACGGCTCTCACGTTTCCGCCGAGCGACATAAGCGCAGATGTAACACCGTTTTCTTTCAGAATTTCAGCCGCTTTGTGCGATGCGTAGCCTTTGGCAATTCCGCCGAGGTCAAGTGAGGTGTTATCATCAAGCGTTACTGTGCTGTCCTTAATTTTTATATGCTCCGCTCCGACTCCCTCAAGCGCAGTTTCAATTGCCTTTTGCGACGGAACCTTGTTTTTAAGTCCCGAATAAAATCCCCATTCACGTGTAAGAGGCTCGCAACTTATGTCAAATGCGCCGTTGGTGAGCGTGTAAAGCTCCTTTGAACGTGTGATAAGGGTCAGGGTATCATTTGAAACGGTCATTTTCTTTGACTGATTGATATTGAAAATTTCGCTGTTTTCATTCTGCACCGATAAGAGTTTGTCAAGCCTGTTAATTTCATTCTGCGCCGCTTTTACTGCGCTTTCGCTGTTAC
>CAZDZH010000041.1:0-1745 GCA_964509935.1 uncultured Clostridia bacterium | reverse complement strand
GATTTCCTGGCAAAATATAAAGATAAGGCAAATGATGATCAGATTATCGGTCATTTTGGTCTTGGATTCTATTCTGCCTTCATGGTAGCGGATAAGGTAACGATTGAGACACGTTCTTACAAGGAAGGCGCTAAGCCGGTTTACTGGGAATGTGATGGCGGTACAGATTACTCTATGAGCGATGGCGATAAGGAAGGCCGTGGCACAGAGATTACATTGTACCTGAATGAAGACAGTGTTGAATTTGCAAATGAATATCGTGCAAAGGAAGTAATTACAAAGTACTGTTCCTTCATGCCGGTTGAGATTTATTTCACCAATGCGGATGCTGAGCCAGAAGTAGAAGAGGATGATGACATTATCGAAGAGGAAGCAACCATTGTTGAAGAAGGGGAAGCTAAGACAGAAGAGACAGCTGAGGCTTCAGAGGATGAGAAAGAGGAGCAGGCAGAAAAGAAGGAACCAAAGAAGCCGGAGCCATTGAATGATCCTAATCCATTGTGGACAAAGCATCCAAATGACTGTACAGATGAGGAATATAAGGAATTCTACCGTAAGGTATTTATGGACTTTAAGGAGCCATTGTTCTGGATTCATCTTAACATGGATTATCCATTTAACTTAAAGGGTATTTTATACTTCCCTAAATTTAATTCAGAATATGATACCCTGGAGGGTAAGATTAAGTTATACAACAATCAGGTATTTATTGCAGACAATATCAAGGAAGTGATTCCAGAGTTCTTACTGCTGTTAAAGGGTGTTATTGATTGTCCTGATCTGCCATTGAATGTATCAAGAAGTGCATTACAAAATGATGGTTTCGTTAAGAAGATTTCTGATTACATTACAAAGAAGGTTGCAGATAAGTTATCAGGTATGTGCAAGACGGATAAGGAATCTTATGAAAAATATTGGGAAGACTTAAGTCCATTTATCAAATTCGGCTGCTTAAAGGATGATAAGTTCAACGAGAAGATGGCAGACTATATTATCTTTAAGAATTTGGAAGGCAAGTATATAACACTTCCTGAGTATCTTGAAGCAGGTAAGGAAAAGTACGAAAATCAGGTATTTTATGTAACTGATGCTCAGACACAGTCACAGTATGTAAATATGTTCAAAGAAGAGGGCATGGATGCAATCATGTTAACTCATAACATAGATACTCCATTTATTACTCATCTTGAGCAGAAGAACCGTGATGTGCATTTCCTTCGTATCGACTCTGACCTTTCTAAGAATTTCGTAGAAGAGGGCGAGGATGAAGAAGCAATTAAGGAAACAACAGACAAGCTGACAGAGATTTTCCGCAAAGCCCTTAACATGGAGAAACTGGAGGTAAAGGTGCAGAAGCTTAAGAATGCCAATGTATCTTCTATGATTACGGAATCAGAGGAAAGCCGCAGAATGCAGGATATGATGAAGATGTACAGCTTAGGTGGTGGATTTGATCCGGCAATGTTTGGTGGAGAAAATGGAATTACCTTAGTATTGAATGCAAATAACCAGCTGGTACAGTATGTATTAGAAAATGCTGAGGGTGAAAATACAAACATGATTTGTGAGCAGTTATATGACCTTGCATTGTTAGCGCATAAGCCATTACCAGCAGAGGCGATGACAAAATTCATTGCAAGAAGTAATGAAATCTTAGGCTTATTAACAAAGTAATTGCATAATTCAATCAAAGATTTGATAAGATAGAATCAATATGATAAGAAAACCCCATCCAATTCAGGAAT
>CAZDZH010000040.1:0-1944 GCA_964509935.1 uncultured Clostridia bacterium | reverse complement strand
GACCTCTTCAATATCTGCTCCGCGATGCTCGACGAGTTGCGCGACCGCCACGTGAACCTCACCGGCTACTACGCCACCTCGTACTACAAAAAGTGGTGGAGCGACTACCCGCAGAACTACGACGAACGCCTCGTCGACCAATACTACTTGAACTTCAACGGCCTGTCGCGCAACGGCCTCACATACTACATCTTGCGCGACTCCGTGGCCTACGTACGCTACCCCTCATTTGCCTACACACCGGGCGAAAACACACTCGACTGGGTGATGGCAATCCTTGCCGACTGCCCGGCCATGGTATTCGACATCCGCGACAACGGCGGCGGCAACCTCACCAACGTCGAGAGCATCGGCCGCCGTTTTATCTCACGCCGCACCCTCGCCGGATACATCACACACAAGACAGGCCCCGGCCACAACGACTTCTCCGAGCCCTATGCCTACTACTACGAGCCGCAGCCCAATCGCTACACATGGCTCAAGCCGGTCGTAATCCTCACCAACCGCAGCACGTTCAGCGCCGCCAACAACTTCGCTTCGTTCATGCACTCGCTGCCCGACGTGGCCCTTGTGGGCGACCGCACCGGCGGCGGCTCGGGCATACCATTCAACTCTGAAATCCCCTGCGGCTGGGGCGTGCGCTTCTCCTCATCGCCCGTCTACGATGCCAAGATGCGCACGACCGAACATGGCATCGACCCCGACATCAAAGTCGACCTCGACCCCGAACTCGCACTCAAAGGCACCGACACCATGCTCGAAGTCGCCATCGACTTGGCCCTCACCATGTCGACCCCCGAATCACGCACCACCCGCTAAGCCCCCGAAAACGCACGCGGACTAACTGAACAAAGAGCTTTTTCCCGAATTACTTATCGACACCTCGCTTTATTTGCTCCATTTGAGAGATAGCGTACATCGGACATATACATACGTGACGTAATTCCCCATCAGCCTCGTTATCAACATAATCAAATTGACCGAAATTTTCTAACGAACAGCGAATTGCATAATGTAGTTTCTTGTCTCGCATAAACGACCACAAACTCTTCATTCCGCCTTGTGTATCTGCCTTAACTTCGATAGGCACAACCACCTGCATGTGATTAGAGATATAATCCACTTCGGCTTGAGAATTCTTAGCATGCCTTACCCAATAAAAAAGCTCGTGCCGAATATTCGGGCTCTGATAACGAAGCATTTCCAAACCAACAATCAGCTCTGCTATCGGACCTTTGTTCACTAAATCAGCTGCGCTCGCCGTAAGTATATGTGTTGTCAATTCAGAAACATCTCCCAGCGACATATTCAACAAACGAAGCATCAATCCGCTATCAAGCAAAAGAAATTTCTGATACGCCTTATCGACCTCACTACCCAATGGCACGCCATTAGCATCTGTATGCACCACAGGATAAAGAATACCGGCCAGCACAAGTAATTCCAAAGCTTTTTTCACATCCACTGTCTTATACTCTAAACCGACTTTTGTATTCACAAACTTTTTAGTAGCTTGGACAGCTGCACTTCTCAAAGTCTGGCGCATTAAGATTGGATCAACTCTTTTCTTATACTTGGGAAAATCATCCTCGTACGTTACCACAATATCATCTTGAACCTCCTGGCATCTGACATAATCATGATATTGCACCCAAGTCTTAACTGCTTCGGGCATACCACCGACCAGCATATACGTTCGAAGCGACTCCACTAATTTATTATGCAATGGAATTGGCAACGGACTGTCAATCGTTGCCTTATCACGAGCTTCAATTAATAAATGTTGGCCATTAGCCTCAAGAAATTCATCAAAAGTCATCGGATACATGAACATTGAATAAATCCTTCCGACACCAAAAGTCGGCAACTCGTTTAAAGCAAATTCAAGAAGAGAACCGGCAGCAATAACGTGCAATCCCGGCATATCTTCCTTAAAGAATCGCA
>CAZDZH010000039.1:0-1963 GCA_964509935.1 uncultured Clostridia bacterium | reverse complement strand
ATCGCATAAATCGCCCTGTCGTACGCCTCGGTAGACGCGGCGTTTAATAAAACGCACATATTCATAAAATCCACCGTCGCCGAAACGCCGTCGATTTTGTTCAGCTCCTCTTCAAGCTCGCGGGCGCAGTTGGCGCAGCAAAGATTGGCTATTTTTATCTTTTTACCGACGTTTGCTCCGTCGGTCTGTTCTTTTTTCTCCGTCGGCAAATCTTCAACCACTTTTACCTCTTCAAAGTGATTGCAGGCGTATATTACGCGGTCAACCGCGCTTTCGTCGCAATCCGCTATCACCCTTTGCCCCATAAAATCTACCGTTACCGAGCTTACGCCCTCTATCCTTTCAAGCTCTTCTTCAAGCTCGCGGGCGCAGTTTGCGCAGTCGAGCCCCGTTATCTTTATAATCTTATTCATTGCAGTTCAAATGCTCCTTCGCCACTTCCAGCATAGTCATAATGTGCCCGTCGGCAACCGAATAAATTATTTGCTTGCCGCTTCGCCTGCACTTTATTATCTTGTTGTCTTTAAGCGTTTTAAGCTGATGCGAAACCGCGCTTTGATTGCCCCCCACCGCCTCGGTTATGTGCTCTACGCACAGTTCGCCCAAGGACAACGCAATGAGGATTTTAAGGCGGGACGGCTCGGAAAGAGCCTTAAACCTTGCCGCCATTTCAGCAAGAGCGTCCTCGTCGGGCATATATTCCACCGCGTATTTGACGCGCGTTTCGTGCTCGCACATCTCTTTCGGATTGTCGTTTATCATAATTTGTATTACTCCCTTTCGCCGCGATTATTTTTGACTTAACCGTAATTATTATCGGCAATATATGAATTACTATTCATATGATAATATATAAATTATTATTTGTCAAGAGAAAATATATAAATATTTTTATGATTTTACAAATCGTGCCGAAACCGCAATTTGAAAATAGCATAAAAAAAGACCGCCCTAAGACGATCTTTCTTTATTTTGGATTTTAATTTAGATTTTGCGCGAGCCGATAATTCCGAATATGCCGCCGATTATACCGAATATAAACATAAGATAAGCGGCTATATGGGGAACGTATACAACACTGGGATAAGCAGCCATTGCATCTCCGAACGTAGCCATTACGAACACGAATGCGCATATAAACGTAACGACACCGGAAATAATGAGAAGTATGCTTGCAATAAGACCGATAACCTTGAATACCTTTGCCTTAACAAACATTCCCGGAACGTACATACCTAAGGATACGATCGAAAGAATGAGGGTAAAAATCGCAAAAGTCTTGGTTGCTCCCCAACCTTTAACCGGCATACCCATCTCAACCATCTTGTCGATGTCGCTCCAAGATGCAGATTCGTTTTGCGAACCGTTAGTCATCAACAACCAATCCGTACAAAGCGCAACGATGATCATAATCAAGGAAAAAGCCATAAAGCCGAGGAACACCCAGTTAGCGGGGGTAATCTTCTTTTTCTCAGATTCTGCCATATTTTCTCTCCTTTAATATATTTTAAAACCGCAAAGCGGCTTTAATCAGATAAGATTTTTTATATTGTACGCGCAGCGTACAATATAAAGGGCATGCCCTTTGAAAACGTTTATTCGTATTACATAATTTATTATATAACCGATAGTTTATAAAGTCAACTCTTTTTTAAATAATTATTACCATTTTCGACAATTTTTTTCACAGACATTTCACATAGATATATTATATGTATTGGCTGATAATTAGTGTATATAAATATGAATTTTATTTATCGCAATGAGCAATCTGCTGAAAATGATTGACAACAGCACACGCGTTTGTTAAAATATTAAGGCTTGATAACCTCTGATTACTTTCACAGAGATAGCGTGTATAAATTCAATATATTTGCAGAGATGGCGGAGCGGTCGAACTGTGGCGGAGCTTGTAAGGAGCAAAGCGACGGAACAGCGATTGTTCGCTTTCGGCGCAATCGCG
>CAZDZH010000038.1:0-3054 GCA_964509935.1 uncultured Clostridia bacterium | reverse complement strand
GGGGTGGCAGGATTTGAACCTACGAATGCGGGAATCAAAATCCCGTGCCTTACCGCTTGGCGACACCCCAATAAATAAGGTTTGCTTCAAGCGCGTTAAATAAATTTGTGGGGCGGGCGACAAGTTTCGAACTTGCTACCTCCAGAGCCACAATCTGGCGCTCTACCGATTGAGCTACGCCCGCCATAAATTTGGTGCGCCTGGAGAGATTCGAACCCCCGACACACGGCTTAGAAGGCCGTTGCTCTATCCTACTGAGCTACAGGCGCATGATGCATTTTAGCTTGTACGCCAAAAGCCTTATTTTTTGGAGCGGGTGATGGGAATCGGACCCACGCAACCAGCTTGGAAGGCTAGTGTTCTACCATTGAACTACACCCGCATAATCTGCATTCGTTACAAACGCGCGAGCTAATCCCCTGCGCAAACTCAATGCTAAAAGATTATATCAAATACTATTTTTTATGTCAACTTATTTTTAAAAGTAATTTACAATATTTTATTATATTTTTTTGCGTAGCGGCTGCGCAGACTTATTTACGGACTTCTTTCTGCCGTTTTGCGTGAAATACATAAAATAATCAACCCGCCCCGAAGGTATGCGCCTTCGGGGCGGGTAAATCTTATAGCTTATTTCACTCTTCTTCGTACTCGTCGTCTTTAACGATTTTCTTTTTTGTCTGTTTTGACGGAGCGCTGCCGCGCGTTCCGACTATCGTAAGATATATTATAGCTATGCACACAAGCCCGACTATTCCTATCACTAAAATTACCGAAACGATTTCGGTTTCGTAAGTAAATCCCGCAGTGCCCGTGCTTGTCGGGGTGTTCTGCTCGGAGGAAAATGAGTAAGGCGTCAGGTAGTTTGCCGCTACGTAACCGCTTACGCTTGCGGTCTGTTCGCCGTCGGAATATTCGTAGATAACCTTATAATATACGGTATCTTCTACCGCGTCTACGGCGCACTTTTCAGTAACCGTTATTCTCGCGCCCTGCGGCAGCGTCGCAAGCTTTGTGGACGCGCACATATAGGGCACGGAATAAATGCCCGTTTCGCTTATGATATACGCGCTTTCTACGTCCTTTTCGGGCGCGGAATACGCCTCTTCCGTCAAGGCGGCGGCGTTGGTCAGATAGGTTTTGGTAACGTTGCCGTCCTTCATCGCAATCAGAGCCGCGTCTCCGCAGTCAGCAAGTTTAAGGGCGGTTTTTACCCCCGTAACCTTAAAAGTCTTACCCGCTTTGAAATAACTGCCCGACAGGTCGTTTATATCAGTTTCCGTGCAGTAGGCGTCTACCGACTCTCCGCCGTAGGAGTAGGTCGCGTTCAGTGTGCATTTTATTACCGAATAGTCTGCTTTGAGTTTTTCGGCTACGTCGCCTATGGCTATCGTTTCCGCGGCGGAAAAATCTATATAGGTCAGGTCTACGGGCTCAGCCGCCGTTCCTGCCAATTTATAAAGCTTGTTTTCTTCGCCGTTTTCGGACGAAACCGTGAGTACTGCGTACGCCGTGCCGTTGCAGAGTTTAAGATTGCCGAATCCGTCGCCTATGACAACGGCGTTATTATCGCCGTCAAGCGCGTTAAGAACGTCGCCGGAAAGGAAGTAGAGATAGTCGCCTACCGTAATGCGACTCGATGCGGTAAATTCGTAATCAATCTGCGTGTGCAGGTCGGGATAAGCGTACGTTTTACCGTCGGAATCGCCTACGTACAGCGTTCCGTCGCCGTATTCGAGGTTAGTAATGCCCGAACCGAAGTCGGTTTCGGTAAGCTTAATATCTCCCTCGACGTCAGGCGCAAGTATATAAAGATAAGTTTCCTGCGCAAACGCCATTTGCTCGCCGCAGACTGCGTAATCGCTTAAATTATCGAATTTCAGCTCGCGGTTGAAATCTGCGGGATAACGGCTATCTGCAACTACCTGACCTTCGTTTTGCTCCGCATTCGCCGCGAACGGAGCGGGCGTTATGCACGCGGCGGCAATGAGGCAGGCTGCCGCGGTTGTAATAAGTTTAAACTTTTTCACGCTGAAAATTATACCACCTTTTTTTTATTATGTAAAGCCTTTGCGGCAAAACTAGTTTTATTCGGTAAGCTTCCGCTAATTGCCGCAGACCCGCATTTTTTTATTATGTACGCAAAATTATCAAAAAAATCTTAAAAAAAATTAAAAATAATTTTTTAATATGCAAAATCTGTCATATTTAATGATTATAATATAACTACAAAAACAAACAAATGTTTTTTATTTTGTTTCCGCTCCGGCTGAACGGCGCGGAGGGTAACGGTATGAACGGTAAAAGAATTTTGCGCTTTTATTTTTCGGCGGACAGTCTTAACGCCGCTATGGATAATTTGATAGAAAGAGCGGCTTTCTCTTCGCGCGATATTTACAGGGATGGCGATTACTACGCCGAAAAAATCATCGCGGTGATAGAAGCCAAGCGCCAGCTATCGCTTCTGTGGGGGTATTTGAACGCCGTCGTTTCTGGACTGCCCGAAAGGGACGAGCAGATTCTGGCGTCGTACGCGATGATGCGCACGGGGCTTAGCAAGCTGTCGCCGGACGGCGAAAGGGAGGTGCGGCGTGCTTTAATTAAATTTGTACGCAGGGCGAAAAGGGGTATAGACAGGTTCGGGGCGGGGTTAAAAATCGTGGACGAGTGCTACGCGCTGATTTCGGCGGATAGCGGCAAAGGCTCTTCGCGATAGCGGGCTATGCGTTCGTCACCGATAGCGGGCTATCGTATTTATCATAAATAGCGTGCGCATTGCGCTTAGCGATAAGGTTGGGGCGCGTCAAAGTCTGCCTATTCTTTCCCGCCGTTTGGAAGTTATCGCAAGTATTATAATTGCCGCCGCGGCGAGAGCGACGATTATTACGGCTATGACCGTTACGTTTGCGCCGTCGTTAATTTCGTTCGCTCGGCCGTTATCGTCGGGCTGTGTCAGGGAGGGGTTGAGGGGGTAATCGTCGTTTGCGCCCGTGATATATCCGAAAGAGCCTTCGCAACAGACGTAAGAATACGCCGTCGCGCCTGCATAGTAAG
>CAZDZH010000037.1:0-3814 GCA_964509935.1 uncultured Clostridia bacterium | reverse complement strand
GGTTTACATATTATAATAAAAATATCAACCGACCGCAATAGTCGGCGATAAGGGGAAAAATGATATGATTATTACTGCTAAAGATATCCGAAACGTAGCGGTTATCGGGCACAGCGGCGAGGGAAAAACCACGCTGTGCGAAGCTATGCTGTTCAACGGCGGCGCGATTGACCGTATGGGAAAAGTTGACGACGGCTCTACCGTTATGGACTTCGACGAAGCCGAAAAAGCCAAAAAGCTTTCGGTATACGCCTCGGTCGCATACCTTATATGGAAGGGCGTAAAGATAAATCTTATCGACCTGCCGGGATTCTACGATTTCGAGGGCGAAAGGCACGAAGGGCTTGCGGCGTGCGGCGGCGCGGTGCTGGTAATAGGCGCTAACGGCGTTCTGCCTATAGGCGCGGAGAGCGTGGTGGACTACTGCCTTAAACTCGGCAAGCCGCTGATTATTTTTATTAACGGTATGGATAAAGCCAACGCCGACTACGCGGGCACTGTGCGCGCTCTCAAAGAAAAGTACGCGGGCAAGCTTGCGCCCATTCAGATACCGATTATGGCGGACGGCAAGATGACGGGATATATAAACGCCATTCAGGAAAAGGCGTACAAATTCACTGGTCAGGGACCCGTAGAAGTGCCCGTGCCCGACGCGCTGGTCGCTCAGATGGACGAGATGCAGGCGAGCCTTATGGAATCGGCGGCGGAAAACGACGATTTGCTGTTGGACAAATACTTTACGGACGGCAAGCTTTCCAAGGAAGATTCCGTGCACGGCATAAGAAAGGGCATTGCCACGGGCAGCGTAATACCCGTTATGGCGGGCAGCGCGCTGAACAACAGGGGCGTTATCAATCTTCTGGACGAGATTGTCAGATATATGCCCACGGCTAACGAGCGCCGCAACACCCTCGCCACGGACGAACTCGCCGACGAGATAGTAAACGTAGCCTGCGAAGAGGACGGCCCCTTCGCCGCGCAGGTGTTCAAGACCGTGTACGACCCGTTCACGGGCAAACTCAACTACATAAAAATTTTCAGGGGCAATATAAAGTCGGGCGACGTCGTTCTCAACGCCAACACGGGCAAGGAAGAGCGGATAAGTCAGTTATTTATGTTGCGCGGCAAAAAGTGCGAGGCGGTGAACGAACTTACGGCGGGCGATATTGGCGCGGTGAGCAAACTTGCAGAAACCGACACCAACGACACTCTGTGCGCCTTGGGCACTCAGATTAAATTTGACCCGATTCGCTTCCCCCGCCCCTGCCTGTCGCTTGCCGTAAAGGCGGTGAACAAGGGCGAAGAGGACAAAGTATATTCGGGGCTTTCAAAGATGACCGAAGAGGACTACACCTTCTCTGTGGAAAAGCGCGCGGAGACGGGCGAGCTTATATTAAGCGGTCAGGGCGAAATTCACCTTGAACTGTTGATTAAAAAATTAAAATCGCGCTACGGTACCGACGCGACCCTCGTCGAGCCGAAGATACCCTACCGCGAAACCATACGCGCCGTAGCCAACGCCGAGGGCAAGCACAAAAAGCAGACGGGCGGACACGGTCAGTACGGGCACTGCAAGGTGCGCTTCGAGCCGTGCGAAGCCGACTTCGAGTTCGGCGACGAAGTAGTAGGCGGAGCCGTGCCCAGGCAGTACATACCCGCGGTTGAAAAGGGACTTAAAGAGTGCATGGCTAAGGGCGTGCTGGCGGGCTATCGCGTAACCGGCGTAAGGGCGGTTCTGTACGACGGTAGCTATCACGACGTGGACTCTTCCGAAATGGCGTTTAAAGCCGCGGCGGCGCTCGCGTTCAAAGAGGGTATGAAGAACGCCAAGCCCGTGCTTATGGAGCCGGTAGTCAGACTTAAAACCGCCGTGCCCAACGAGTATCTTGGCGCGGTTATGGGCGATATATCCAAGCGCAGAGGCAGAATTTCCGAAAGCGAAACCGAGGGCGAAATTACCACCGTGGTTGCGGAAGTGCCGCAGTCGGAAATAGCCAAGTACGCCACCGATTTAAGGGGAATGACGCGCGGCAAGGGCAAATTCTCGACCGAGTTCCTGCGCTACGAGGATTTACCGCCCGCGCTTGCGGATAAGATAATAGCCGAAGCGAACGCGGAATAGGCGGCGCGGCATAATCCGAACGCGCGTTTACAGAAATTTAAAAGCTATCTTTCGCGCACAGCGGTCTTAAAAGGCGTTGAACGGTGCATATTGCGGGGGCAATCGGCAAGACTAAGCGTATAAAAGCATATTCTTAACCTCCTGTTCGATAAACGCGCGGCGGACAATCGATATTGTCCGCCGCGCGCGTTTTTTTATTCTTTTATTTTTAAATTGCTATGGATATATGCTTTAACCAACGGGGTTTTACATCTTTTGCGCCGTCCGCACGCCCCGCACTTAATTAACGCGATTTATTAACGCTATTTAATAATACGTCGCAACCGACTCTTCGGGGGGAAGAGGGTCGCACCGCTCTATCTTTTCAGCCGATAGCACGGGTCCCTGCTGACGGTACACCGCGCTGTATTCATAGCCGACCTTTGCGGTTACTATTATCCAGTCCTTGGTCTTTACGCCCTCTATCAGACCGTTGGTTTTCAGCGCGAAGCCGTCGTAGGCTATGTCCGCCTCGCAACAGGTCATAATATATCTGCCTATTACTATACAGCCCTGCGGCACTTTTTTGGAAACCGCCGCTATGCCCTTGAACCTTACGGTTTTATCTATATATAGCTGCGGCTTTTCGGACAAGTCGCGATAAAACAGCGCGAAGTCCCTGTCCTCTATCTCTATCACGGGCGCGTCCATATCGTAGGGCATAGGGTCCTCTATCTCGTCGAATTCCGCTTTGCCGCCGATATATTCGTAAACTATGTCGGGTCGGCGCGAAACGCCCCTTACGATTTTGTGGAACTCCTGCTTTTCGTATTCAACCTTGAAGCGGTTGAATACCACCATCTGCGTCATATTTATTTTATCGAAAACAAGCTGGCGCATATTGCGGTTATAGTTTACGAAAGTCGCCGAATCGAAGAAGGTCATCATCTGGTTAATGACCCAGCTTTCGGGCATAGCGTCGAAAAACTCCTGCAAAAGCCACGCGCCGTTGTACTCCACAACCACTCTCTGCGCCCTGTTCTTGCGCGTCAGATAGGAAAGATTGTACTCGTTCAAATCCTCTTTCTTGTCGATTTTTTCTATCTTTACGCCCTTTATCTTGAAGCGCGAGGGGTCGTACTCCTCTTCGCCCTCTTCGCATATAAGCAGCATTGTGCGCTCGCCGCTTTCCATGCGCGGGTCTTCGAGAGTTTCCTGTATGAATTTGGTTTTGCCCGACTCTAAAAAGCCGAGAAATAGAAAAACCGAAACGTCCTGCATAATTACCTTTTTATTTCCGATTTATTGCCTTTTAATGCGCCGTTTATCGCAATATATACGGCGTTTATACGCCGAAGAGCTCTTTAAGCTCCTCTTCGTCGAGCTTGCTGCCTATAACGCACAGTCTGCCCGTGTAGTCGGCGGCGCCGTAGCGCACGTTTACTTCGCCGGGAACGTAATCGAAGTGAATCCACTTGCCGTCCTCGCCCGCAACTATGCCCTTTGCGCGCAGTACCGTGCCGTAGGTAACGGCGTTGACAAGCTCGCCCAGCGCGCTTTCGAGCTGAGCGACGGTATACTTTTTACCCGTCTCAACGCCCCAACTCGTAAATACCTCGTCGGCGTGATGATGGTGGTGGTGATGGTGATGCTCGTGCTCCTCGTCCTCGTCGTGGTCGTGGTGACAGCAATGCCCGTGTTCCTCGTCCTCGT
>CAZDZH010000036.1:0-4688 GCA_964509935.1 uncultured Clostridia bacterium | reverse complement strand
GGACTTCGACGGAGTGATAATAACCCACGGCACGGACACGCTTTGCTTTACCGCAAACTATTTATCGCAAGTGCTTTGCGACTTTCCTCTGCCCGTAGTGTTGGTTTCCGCGCTCTATCCGCTGCGCGACCGGCGCAGCAACGGGCTTGAAAACTTTGCCGCCGCGATCAATTTTATCGGCGAAGGATTGAGCGGCGTTTACGTAAGCTTTAAAAACCCGGACGAAAAGCTGAAAATTCATCTTGCGAGCAGACTGACCTTTTCCGACCAGCTCAACGGGCACTACCACAGCGTGCTATGCACGCCCTTCGCGGAAGTAGAAGGGAATAAAATAATTTACGTAAATTCACCCGTAAACCCCGCGCCCGAAAAGATTAAAAAACGCGATTGTTCGCCCCTGCACGACACTCTCTGTACGGACATTATGCTGATAACCGCGCGGTCGCTGTTCAACTTCGGCATGTACGATTTTTCGCGCGTGAAACCCAAAGCCGTAATAATAGAGCTTTACCACAGCGGCACGGTGTGCACCAAGGGGGACAAGCTTAACTTTATCAACTTCGCGACGTATTGCAAAGAGCAGGGCGTTCCGCTCGTGATAGCTCCGCTTTCAAGCAAGGCGGACGTCTACGGCAGTATGAGCGGACTCCCGGACAACGTAATTCCCTGTTACGATTTATCGCTTGAAATGTGCATAGTCAAAGTTATGCTCGCCGCAGGCGCCGGAAAGAGCGCGGACGCGTTTTTTAACGTAAACTGTTTCTTTGAAAAACTCGACGGCGCGCTCTGATTAATATATGCTTAATACGCGGAGATTATCGATCGTATAATTTCCGCTTAAACTTGCGCTTTTTACGGCGTTTTTTCACGCCGTTTTCAGATTACGCCGCCCTTTCGGGCGGTATTTTTGTTGACATTTACTTTACTTTAATATAGAATATAAAATAATATAAAATATAAAATCGAATAATTATAAAAAATTAGACTTTTTGATGAATATTTAAGGAGTTTTAATGAAAAAACTTATCATCGGAATATTGGCGTTGGTTTCGGCGGCGTGCGCCGCGTCCGGACTTGCCGCTTGCGACAAATCTGCTCTTTATCCCAACTACATTAACCCCGAATCCAACATAAAAGACGATTCAAACAGCTACGTAATAAAAACCGTTTCAAAAGGCGGTCTTTTGCTTGACGGCGTTAAGGTTTCCGCGCTAAAAGACGGCGTTATCGTAAGACAGGGTTATTCGGTAGACGGTAAGGTAGAATTCGCTCTCCCCCTCGACAATTACACGCTTAATTTCGACAACCTTCCCCAAGGTTATTACGAAAGCGAGGAAGAGTACGTTACCTCTAACGAAAGCCGCGATTTCACTGCGGTTTTCTCATCCTCAGTCATCTCTTCAACCGCACCCTCGTCTACACGCTATTCGGTGGGCGACGTAATGTACGATTTTTCGTTTACCACCTATAAAGGCTCGGGCGACGACGCGAAGGCTTATTCGTCCACTTTAAACTCCGTCCTTCAATCCAAGCGCGCGGTAATACTCAATTTCTGGTATATCGGATGCAGCTGGTGCGAAACCGAATTCCCCTTACTGGACTCGGCTAACGACGCCTATTCGTCGGACGTAGAAGTAATAGCTTTATCCCCCTCCGACACGGTCAACGAGATTCTCGCCTACAAGACTCAGGACAGAAATACGGGAAATCTGAACCTTCCTATGGGAAGAGACACGGCAGGTCTCACGTCTATGTTCAGCATAACCGGCTATCCCACCACCGTCGTTATCGACCGCTACGGCGTAGTAGCGCACTACGAATCGGGCGCTATCACCTCGCTTAAACAATGGAACACCCTTATAGAGGGCTTTATAGCCGACGACTATACGCAGACGCCCGGCTCGGGCGGAAGCGGCGGCAGTTCGGAAAACCCCGACGCAGAGAGAGAGCTGCCCTCTTACAGTATGCCTACGAACGCCGAAATTCAAGCGGTGCTCAACGGCGAAGGCGTAACCGCATCCTATCACGCCGAGGAGGACGACGACTATTCGTGGCCCTGGATAATTCAGTATGACGATAAGTTGGGCAAGGACTGCCTCGTCGCCTCGAACACAGGCAAAAACAATTCCTACGCGATAATTTACGCGGACGTTGCGCTTAAAGCGGGCGACGCGCTCTCGTTCGATTATTACTATTCATCGCAACAGAGCGGCGACTACCTCTACGTATTCTTAAACGGCACCCTGAACGGCGAATACAGCGGCACAACCTCGCGCTGGTTTACCAAAAACGGAATTTACGTTGCCGATGCGGATGAAACGGTAGAGCTTGCGTTCTGCTATCTTAAAGATTCGGAAACCTCATCCGGCGAAGATATTGCAAAGATAGCAAATATTACCGTACAGAACCAGAGCAATCTGACCTCTTCCAGCGACGTGCGCCGCACGGCGGCGAAGAATCTTGCCGCGGACGGCAAGAGTTACACGACCTACGTTGAAGTAGGGCTTAACCCTAACGACCACTACTATCACCTGCTCGACGAAAGCGGCGAACCCAACGGAGCTATCCTTTATATGGATATGACGGGCGCAAACACGCCTTGGGTAAACGCGCACTGCGCTTCGGACACTTTCTTTGCCCCCGAAGATAAGGGCGGCTACGAATACTCCGTTTCGTTCTACACCATAGCTTATTGGGAATACAGCGCCACCGGCAGCGAATCCGGCAGCTTCTCGGTAGTTATGAACGGAAACGAGCACGGCAAAACCATAGTGGATTTCTACTATATGCAGATGTTCTCCGATTGCGGCTACGTGCCCGTAACCGAAGCATTGAGAGCAGCCGCGGAGGACTTCTTCGCACAATACAGCCTCGACTTCGGCGACGTTGCGCCTTACGAAAACGAATGGCTCGAACTGTGCTATTATTACGACCACTACGGCGACGAGCACGAAAAGTGCCACAAGACCGACGACCCCGTAAAGGGAATGAACATAATCAACGCTTACGAAGTGTTTGAAAACCCCGAAGGCGAATACAACAAGATTATCGTCGACAGAGAGTTGCAGATTAACCGAGGAACCTATTACCGCTTTACCGCAACCCGTTCGGGCGTTTACTGCTTTACCTCAATCTCGCAAAGCACTGTTGACCCTTACCTGTTCGTAAGGGACGCCGACGGCAATATGATAGATTGGCAGGACGACGATTTAAGCAACGACATATTCAATAACGCGACGGGCAACAACTTCAAGTATTACAGATACCTCGAAGAGGGAGAAGTAATCTATCTCGTATGCGCGTTCCAGATGGTGGGCGACACGGGCTCTTACGAGCTGGACGTAAAATACGTAGGAAGCGAAGTATGGCATTTCAGAGAGACCACCACAGCCGACGGTTTGTGGGTCGGCGAATCCGTCGACGCGCCTTACGGAGCTGTACCCGTGGGCTTTAACACGGCTACGGGCTATTACAGCCACAGCCTCGACAACGGCAACTTCGGCTCGGATATTTACGTTGACTTCATCAACCCCAACTACTACGACGCTAACAACAACTCGCTCTACAAAATGATAGAGGCGGGAATATTCGGGTCGTACACTTCGGTTATGTACCAATATTACAACCTCGCTATTTCCAAGGACGAAAGCGATATTACCTACGGAGCGGTTAAGGCGGACGAGACTCTTGTGAATATTCTCAACGAGCTCGTAAACGGCACTCAGGGCGCGTCGTCCGAAAATAACGGCTGGTTGCAGTTCGCAAGCTACTTCGCTTACTACGGACCCGACGGCGAATGGAAAGAAATGTCCGACGACTGCGTTAAGGTTTAATTAGAACGTTTGCCCTATAACTTCAATAAACAAGGGCGTTTGCCCTATAACTTAAATTAATCAGCGCGCTCGCGCGCAAAGGAGATTTTTATGAAAAAGATTATTCACAGTCTGGCAATAGCCGTCGTAGCGCTTGCCGCGCTCTTTACGGTTGCTTTTGCCGCAGGTTGCAACAGCGATTCAGGGGCGGACCCCGACAAGATGACCGTGAGCATTGAATACTCGGACGGTAGAGCGTACGACGGTACCGACTCCACCCTCCGCATACAGCTGTGCAAAGAGAGCGACGGCACCTGCACGCCCCTTCTCACCTACGCGCCCGACGCAAACGGCAAAATTATTTTTTCACTTAAAGATTTAAACATAACCGACATTTCAGAAGGTTATAAGCTTGAAATTCTTCCCAGTAAAGTGCCCGAAGGCTATACAAGCGAAGCCGTTCACGGCGTAACCAAGGCAGGGAAATACACGCTCGTTCTAACCCCCGCTGCTGCGTAAAGCATAATCAGTCAGGGCACATTGCTCCTACGCGTCAATCAAACGGTTGCCGCACTGAATTTGCAGACGGAAAAATAAATATTTAAAGTTTTATCCGCCGCAAGGCGGATAATTTTTAAGGAGTCCTAATGAATAAAAAGAAAATAATGGCGGCTCTGCTTGCAACCGTATGCCTTACGAGCGGAGTAGCGGCGATTACCGCTTGCGGCGGTAACGAAAAAGAAAAACCGCCCGTAGTTACCGACGCCGCGCCGTTCGGCATACTATATATTGTGTATTTCGCCGCACCGACAAACTAATATAAATAAATTTAAAAAAAATTAAAAAATTAATAAAAAAACGCTTGCCTTTTGCTTT
>CAZDZH010000035.1:0-5686 GCA_964509935.1 uncultured Clostridia bacterium | reverse complement strand
TTGTACCAATCGCCGTCGTCGCCGAGTATTTCAACGCAGTATGTATAAGGCACGGCGAAAAGCGCGGAATTGCCGCTCTTTTCGGTAAAAAAATACGCGCTCTTCGTTGCGGCGGCGGCATAAACGGCGTCCGCCGTCCCGTCGGCAAACGCTTTGCGCGGGCTGTCACAAAAGGTCAGAAGCCATGCGATTGAAAGCAACAAGCACATCAAAGCTTTGATTTTTCTGCGTTTCATACCAAAGTATTATAAATGATTGTAAAGCGCAAAAACCCTTATTTTTTGTCGGATTAGGTCATATGCAAAGGGAAGAGATATTAAACAGAATAGCCGAGATAGATCTGGAACTGAAAAAGCGCTCTTACGGCGGTAAATTGTCAGAATATAATTCGGGTCGCAAGAAGCACAAAAAGCAGATAGCTTTCCATAAATGCAAAAAGCGCAACCGCTGGGTTTTCGGCGGCAACCGCTCGGGGAAAACCGAGTGCGGGGCAGTGGAGGCCGTGTGGATTTTAAGGGGCATACACCCCTACCGCAAAAACCGTGCGGACGCGTTCGGGTGGGCGGTGTCGCTATCGCAACAGGTTCAGCGCGACGTCGCTCAGAGCAAGATTCTCAAATACCTGCCCAAAAGCTGGATTGCCGAAATTATTATGCTTTCGGGCAGGCGCGACAGTCCGGAAGGGGGGATAATCGACCAGATAAAGATTAAAAACGTTTTCGGCGGAATCTCAACCCTCGGCTTCAAGAGCTGCGATCAGGGCAGGGAAAAGTTTCAGGGCTGTTCTCTCGATTTCGTGTGGTTCGACGAGGAGCCTCCCAAGGACGTCTACGAGGAGTGCCTTATGAGGGTTATCGACAGGCGCGGCGATATTTTTGGGACAATGACTCCTCTTAAAGGTATGACCTTTATCTATAACGAAATTTATCTCAACCGCAAAAATAATCCCGAAGTATGGTGCGAGTTTATGAGCTGGGAGGACAATCCTTACCTCTCTAAAAAGGAGATAAAGCTTTTGGAAAGCACTATGGATTCCGCCGCTCTGGACAGCCGCCGTTACGGCAAATTTTCAAGCGGAGCGGGGCTCGTCTACCCCGAATTCGATTTATCTGTACACGTTATCCCGCCCTTTCCCGTCCCGACCGAATGGCAGGACAATATCTCCATTGACCCCGGGCTGAACAACCCGCTTTCCGCGCATTGGTACGCAGTTGATTGGGACGGCAATATTTACGTCGTTGCAGAGCACTTTGCCGCAGGCAGAGATTTAGACTTTCACGTCCGTTCGATAAGGGATATATGCGGTCGAATCGGCTGGAAAACCGATTCAAGAGGCAGAGTTTGCGCGCTTATTGACAGCGCGGCGAATCAGCGTACGCTCGCTTCGGTAAAGAGCGTTGCCGAGCTGTTCTGCGAAAAGGGAGTGCTGGTGAACACGAACGTAAACAAGGACGTTTTTGCGGGTATTTGCAGGGTAAAGGACTACCTTAAAAGGGGCAACGGAAAGCCCGACCTGTACGTTTTCGATACGTGCAAGAATATGATTTCGGAATTTTTGACGTACAGTTGGGCGGACGGCGATTCGCCCGTAAAAAAGGACGACCACTGTATGGACGAGCTGAGGTATTACGTAACTTCGCGCCCCGTTCCGCCGGATAAGGGAGAGCCCGTCGCGCCCGTAGCCGGCGACAAGATGAGGAGGATAAGGAGGCTAAATGGCAGAAAACGACGAGAGTATTAAAAACGCGCTAAAAAAGTGCGCGGTAGGGTTCGATACGAGCGAGGTTGTGGAGGAATTCGCCGTGGAAAACGGCGAGCTGAAACTTGTTAAAAAGAAGGTTACAAAACGCGATATTCCGCCGGATATAAAGGCGGTGAAGATGCTTCTCGACGGCGAAGGCGTTTCGGAATGGACGGACGAACAGCTCTTAGCCGAAAAGAATAAATTATTGGAAATGTTAAAGGAGAACGACTTTGATTGAAAACGAGCAAGAATCGGTAAAAAGACGCAATCAAGACCTTGTTGAGGAAATCAGGAAGGATTTTGAAAAGAGGCAGGAAGAGCGCAGAATGCTTGAACGGTGCTGGCAACTGAATATGAATTTTCTGTGCGGCAATCAGTACTGCGACGTAAACGCGCTGGGAGAAATAGAGGAACAGCCTTCGGGCTACTTCTGGCAGACGCGCAGGGTGTTCAATTATCTCGCGCCTACAGTGGATATGCGGTGCGCAAAGCTTGCAAGGGTGCGCCCCAAGCTGGCTGTCCGCGCCGCCTCTGACGACGAAAGCGATTTACATTCGGCAAAGGTGGCTTCCGCAATTCTCGCCGCTACGGCGGAGGACTGCGACCTCGACGGACAGATTACGTCGGCGACGGTCTGGTCGGAAACCTGCGGAACGGCTTTCTATAAAGTGGTATGGGACAACTGCGCGGGTAACGGAATAGCCGTAACCGAGGACGGAGATAGAATAACCGAAGGGGGCGTAAAGGTCATAACCGTTTCGCCGTTTGAAATTTATCCCTACTCGCTGTCCGTGGAGAAGGTGGAGGACCAACCCAGCATAATTCACGCAAAAGCCGTGCCGGTGGAGGATATTTATTCGGCGTACGGCGTTAGACTCGCGGGCAGGGATATTGAAGATTTTGCCTTTTCGCCCTATTCCGCCGCCGTTCATTCCCGCACAGAACCTACGGCAATCAAGGCGGTCAGGCACGGATACGAAACGGTAATAGAGCGTTACGAACGCCCCACGGCTAAATATCCCGACGGTAGATATACCGTGGTTGCGGGCGAAGAACTGCTGTACGACGGCGCGTTGCCGTACGTGAATGGCGACGGCGGCGTAAGGGGATATCCCTTCATCAAGCAGGATTGTCTTCCGCTTGCGGGTGGATTTTTCGGGGCGAGCATAGTGGACAGGCTGATACCCGTCCAGCGCGCGTACAACGCGGTTAAAAACCGCAAGCACGAATTTCTTAACAGAATTTCGATGGGTACGATAGCCGTGGAGGACGGTTCGGTGGATACCGACGAACTGTTGGAGGACGGCTTGATGCCGGGTAAAATTCTTATTTACCGTCAGGGCGGCACTCCGCCCGAAATGCTCAATCTCGGCAGCGTGCCGTCGGAATTTTCGGAAGAGGAAAAGCGGCTCGTGGAAGAGTTTGCGCGCATATCCGGAATAGGCGACATAACGCAGAACGCGGACAGTTATACATCGGTTACTTCCGCGACGGGGTTACAGCTTCTGATAGAACAGGACGAGGCGCGACTGAATAACTCTTACGACCAGATAAAGGGCGCGTTGAAAAAAATAGGAAGGCACATATTGCGGCTTTACCGCCAATTTGCAACCGATACGCGGCTTATGCGCTACGCGGGCGAAAACAACGTTTTGTCGCTGTTTTACTTCAAGGGGAGCGATATCACGAGCGACGACGTAACGCTGGAAGCCGACAGCGAACTAAATCTTTCGCCCTCGCAGAGGCGGTCTTTGGTGTACGATCTGCTGGATAAGGGATTACTGTCCGACGACGACGGCAAGGTAAGCCGCTCGGTAAAGAATAAAGTGTTGGAATTGCTGGGCTTCAACGGGTTGGGCGGCGACAGGGACGTCGCCGAACTCCACCGCGCTCGTTGCGGAGAGGAAAATCTTGCGTTGAAACGGGCATATTGTGCGGTCAAAGATTACGACGATCATAAACTTCACGTTACGGAACATACTGCTTTTCTGCTCGGTAATAAACTTTCGCCGGAGCAGGAGGACAGATTTGTAAAACATATCAAAGAGCATAAAACAAAACTTTCGGAGGTACAGAATGGATAACCAAACGCAACAGAAACCGATTACGGCGGAAACCGCGGAGGCGGAAGGGAGAAACGCCGCGACAGAATTGGGAAAATTCAAGAGCGTAGAGGCCCTGATGCAAGCCTACGCGGATCTCGAAGCCGAATTCACCCGACGCAGTCAGAGGCTGAAAGAACTGGAAAACGCGAACAAGGAGCCGGCGCCGCCCGCAGACAATGCGGAAAACGGCGAAGCTTCCTCGCAGGGGCAGGAAGTTTTGTCCGGGGACGGGCTTGTAAAAGCCGCTATGCAGAGCGAGGAGGTTAAGACGGCTATAATAGGCGAATACCTCAAAAACGCGGCTGCAAACAAGGGCGTTCCCGTAATAACGGGCGGCGTAAACGTAGCCGCTCGCAAAAAGGTGCCTGCTTCCGTCAGAGAGGCGGGCAGGCTTGCCGAAACTTTTTTAAATAAAGGGGGAAATTAATACTTGATTACTATTCAGAACGCAAGCGCCGCGTTAAAAGATTACTATCTGGAAGCGGTAACGGCGCAGTTAAACGAAAACGTGTCGCCTTTTTTCAGCGCGATAGAAAAAACCGCAGCTAACGTATCGGGAAAAGACGTTAAATTCACCATAGTAAGGGGTGGTATGACCAGCGTAGTCGCGGGCGACGAATCGGGGGATTTGCCTACGCCCTATTCCAACAAATACTACAATATCAGTCTGCCTTTGAAGAACATTTTCGGCACTATCGAAATTTCGGATAAGGCGATAAGAGCTTCGCGGGATTCTTCCGGCGCGTTCGTAAATCTTCTAAATACCGAAATGGAGGGGCTGATTTGTTCCGCTAAGGCGAATTTTTCGAGAATGCTTTTCGGCGACGGCAACGGTACGATCGCTATCGTCAAGTCCAAAGCCGAAAGCGGCAACGTCATCTATCTCAACGACGTAAAAAAGTATTTCAGCGGACTTATCGTGGATATACTCAACGGTTCTACCAAGGTTGTAACGGGCGCTAAGATTTCCACGGTGGATATGGAAGCCAAGTCCATAACCGTAAACGTCAGTCTTTCTTCCATAACCCTTGCGGAAGGATATAAGGTCGCCGTAAGCGGCGTCTACGGCAAGGAAATGATAGGTCTTTCGGGCATATTCGACGGAACTACGCTTTACAGCTATTCAAAGACGGGCGAAGTATTCTTCGCGCCTGCGATAAAGACTGTGAGCACGCTTACCGAGGATGACCTCGTGGATTTCATTGACGAGCTGGAAGCTCAGCAGGACAGTAAAGTCAATATGATTCTCTGCTCGCACGCGTCGCGCAAGAAGATAGCCTCGCTTATGAGCGATTCGAGAAGGGTGGTAAACACCGCCGACATCGCCGCGGGCTATTCTTCGGTCATAGTCAACGACGTCCCCGTGTACGCCGATAAATACTGTCCCGACGACAGAATTTATCTTTTGAATACCGCGGACTTCACGCTAAACCAGCTTTGCGACTGGGAATGGCTCGAAGACGAGGACGGCAAGATAATCCGTCAGGTTCCCGGCAAAGCGGCGTTTTCTGCTACGCTTGTAAAGTACGCCGAACTCATTTGCACGAAGCCCTGCGGTCAGGGACTTATCAAGCTTTCCTGACAATCCGCCGCATATACAGGTTCTCCGCTTCGGCGGAGAACTTTATATGAGGATAAAACAATATTAGCGGAGGAAATATGACGATTAATCAATTAATATCCGACGCGCTGAGGATGATAGGAAGAAACGATTTCGCCGAACAGCTTGAAGAAAACGACGGAGAAGGGGAAGTAGGTCGCGCGGCGCGCACGCTCCTGTTCTGCTATAACGCCGTCGCGGACGAGCTTGCCCGCTGCTATTTTCCGCTGAAAAAGG
>CAZDZH010000034.1:2254-5735 GCA_964509935.1 uncultured Clostridia bacterium | reverse complement strand
TTGCACGTAAAAGGCGCGCCCCGTTAAAGGGGCGCGCCTTTCTAAGAGAGAATATGAAAAAAGTTAAGTGTGGTCTTGCTCGTGTCCTGATTGACTTTGTGATTGTATTGTAACAAACGATTGTGTTTTTTATATGAAAACGCAATGATAATTTGAGATTTTTTATCTGTATCTTTCAAACAGGATTTCCGCCGTTTTAAGACCGTCCGCGGCGGATGAGGTTATGCCGCCCGAATAGCCGCTACCCTCTCCGCAGGGATACAGATTTGCAAGCGTAACGCTCTGCAAATTCTCCCCCCTTATAATTTTTACGGGGGAAGAAAAGCGCGTTTCCACGCCGGTGAGAACCGCGGATGGGTCGGCAAAGCCTTTCAACCGCCTGTCCATATCGGGAATAGCCGCTTTCAACGCCTCGGAAGTGATTTTAGGAAGCACTTCGCAAAGCGGCGCGAAGCGAACGCCCGCGGCGTAAGAGGGTTTAACTTCGCCGAAGTCCGAGGATACCCTGTCCTTTGCGAAATCTCCGTAAAGCTGAACGGGGGCTTTATAATCCCTGCCGCCGGCCGCAAAGGCGCGCTCTTCTATATCTCGTTGAAAGCGCATACCCGCAAACAGGTCGTCCGAGCCGAAATCTTCATTGCGCATCTGAACCATAAGCGCGGAATTGGAATTCGCTCCGTTTCTGCCGTAAAGGCTCATACCGTTTACGACTACTCCCCCCTCTTCGCTTGCGGCGGGAATGACAACGCCGCCAGGGCACATACAGAAGGTAAAAACCGTGCGTTCGTGGGCGTGAGATACTAGTTTATAGTCAGCCGCAGGTAACAGTCGGTAATTTTTGCCGTATTGCGCAAAACCGATATTGTTTGCAAGGTGCTCCACTCTTACGCCTACGGCAAAATCCTTCGCTTCCATGGCGACGCCCTGACCGTCAAGCATTTTAAAGGTATCGCGCGCGGAATGACCTACGGCGAGTACGGCGGCGTCGCAGTCTATTCGGCGCTCTTCGCCGCTCTTAGTATTTTTTACTATCAACCCGTCGAGAGTATCGCCGCGCTTGGAGAGCGAAATTACCTGACTGTTGAACAGAAATTCTCCGCCGTTGTCGGTTATGAATTTTCTTGCGTTTATAAGCACGTCGTAGAGAATATCGCTGCCGACGTGGGGCTTATTGAGATAGAGAATCTCTTCGGGCGCGCCGAATTTATGAAAGAGCTTTAAAACGTCCTTGTTGAGCCCGTCTTTGGTTTGGGTGTTGAGTTTGCCGTCGGAAAACGCGCCAGCTCCGCCCTCGCCGAACTGGACGTTGGAATTTACGTTGAGCGCGCGTTCGTTAAAGAATTTTTCGCAGGTGATTTTGCGCTGTTCTACCGCCTCGCCGCGCTCTAAAATAAGCGGTTCGAAGCCGTGTTCAACTAAGCGCAAAGCGCAGAAAAGCCCTGCCGGTCCGCTGCCGATTACGGCTATTTTCGGATTGCCGCTAACGCGCTCCTTTTCGGGTTCGGTTTGCTCTTCCTCGTCCTTGGAAAAGGCTATCGAATACACCCAGAAAATGTTGTTTTTGTCGCGTGCGTCCAGCGATTTTTTAAGTATTTTAAAATACTTTACGGGCGCGCCGAGATTGCGCTTTGCCACCGCCAATAAATCCGATTGGGGGCGCAGTATATTGAGTTTAACGTTATCTAACCGCTTTATCATAATGTTATTTTAAGCTTGAAATAATACTTTCCGCAACGCGCATACCGCTTGCAAAAGCCCAGTTTAAATTGTAGCCGCCGCAATCGCCGTCCACGTCGATAATTTCGCCTGCAAAGTACAGATTTTTTACGAGCTTACTCTGCAAATCCAAGCCTATATCCTTTACCGAAACGCCGCCGCGCGTTACCTGCGCGTAGTCGAAACCGAGCGAACCGAAAACCTTTAATCGGAAGTCTTTAACCGTCTGCGCGACAGCCGCAGGGTCGTCCCCCGCGCGCTTTATAATAGCCCTGCCTATTTGGTTGTGCAAGGTGCCGGACAGCAGCTCCGAGGGGGGATAGCCGAGGGCGGCTTTGCGCCTTACGTCCTCCTCCACGCTCTCCTTGGAAACGAACGGCAAAAATTCTATGGATAGCGTTACGTTATCCCTGCCTGCAACGTACGAAGAGAGTTTAAAAATCGCGTTGCCGGAAACGCCGTACTCGGTAAATATCACGTCGCCGCAAAAGGCGGGAGATTTGCCGTTAGGATAGTCCTTGCCGTATGCCGTAACGCGGCATTGCGCCCTTATCCCTTTAAGCGTCTTAGTGTACTGCGTATCCGTTTTAAGCTGTACCAGCGAGGGATAAAGCGGCGTTACGGAATGTCCGAATTTCTGAGCGAGGGCATAGCCCGAACCGTCGGTTTTAAACTGTTTTTGCGCCTTGCCGCCGCAGGCGAGGACTACGCGCTCCGCACGCAGTTTTACGCCCGTGGAAAGGGTTAAGACAAAGCCTTTTTGCAGGTCGGTTACAAACGCCGGATTGATTACGGTTACAGAGCTGTCGGTTATCTCGCGAATAAGGCTGTCCGAAAGGGCGGAAGCCTGCCTGCCCGAGGGGTAGACTCTGCCCTCTTCGTCGGTTTCAAACAGACAGTTGAAAAGCGAAAGAGGCAGTTTATAGTCCTTGCAGGCAATCTCTTCCGCAAGAGCCGCTCCGCCGCCGTGATAGCGCGACGGCGAAAGGTTAGCGTTGGAAACGTTGCCCTGACCGTTGCCGGTTGCGGCAAGCTTTTTACCGAGGCGGTCGCACGCGTCGATAATAGCTATTGAAATTTTAGGATTATTTCTTTTCAGGGTGACTGCGCAGGCAAGCCCCGAAGCTCCTCCCCCCACAATCGCCACGTCGAATTTATTCATAATTCAATTTTATATTAAAGGCGTTTACTTGTCAACAGAAACCTCCTTTAAAATATCCATAAAGGCGGCGAGATGAAGCCGTTCGTCCTCTAATATGCGCGAAATAACGCCGCGAACCTTCTGATTTTTCAGGCGGGGGAGCATACGCTCGTAGGCGTATATAGCGTGCTTTTCCGCCATAATATCGTCCTCTATCATATTGGGCATAGTATGCGAATAGCCGACGAATTTTGAGCTGTAAAAATTGAAAGCCGAGGGCGGATTGGCGGTGTATACGGGCAGAGCGCCGAGGGCGGCTATCGTTTTGCCGAGCAATTTAAGGTGAAGCATTTCGGCAATAGCTATGCTTTCAAGCTTATCCGCAAGGCGGTTGCAGCCCTTTACGCCGAGTATGAAGCTTTGATAAAGGTATTGAAGAATGGTATTCAGTTCGCCCGTGGACGAGGCGTACGCAGGGGAAATTATTTTCAGCGCGCAGGCGTCGGGGGATATATCGTCGATTGAAGGATAGGGTGTTGAGGATATTAACGGTTTGGACATAGACAGGTGCGCTCCTTTAAAGAATTTACTACCAAAATATTCTTTAAAAGGGGTTTTTTGTGC
>CAZDZH010000034.1:0-2154 GCA_964509935.1 uncultured Clostridia bacterium | reverse complement strand
ATGCATAAGTTTTTTCCGCCGTCTTTGCGCAAATTTTTGCGCCGTCAAAGCATTAAAAAGTTTATAACCGCGTCCGCCGACGCGGCTATGAAAAGAGCGACGGCGAGAATCAACGCGATAACGTTCGGAATACGGAAAACGGCATTTTTTAGCGGCAAAAAGGCAAAGCGCATAAAGGCGTACACCGCCGCCGTCCATACGAGAGATACGGGCAGGCAGATATAGCCGCCGAAGTTTAAAGGCATATAAGAATAATCCCACAGCGTTACCCCTAAAACCTTATCGAAAAATATACCTATGATAAGCTCGGTTAAGGTGGGAATTAAAAGGGCGAACAATAAATACAAAAGGTTTATTGCAAGCGCGCTTTTTACGTTTTTAAGTATCCCCCTGCCCTTTTGCGGCGTGCCTAAAAGAAAATATGCCGAAAATACCGCCGTGCCGTAAATGGGGCAGAACGGCATAGACATAAAGCCGCGGTCGGTAAACTCGCCGTATACAAAGCGAACGTACAGCACTTCCCACAGCCAGCCGAGAAAGGCTATCAGCATATATAAAAGGAAATATTTGACGAGCGTACTTAATATTCCGTCGTCGCGTTTGCCCGCCGCGCCGTTTTTAAAATTATCTTCCACGGTTTTAGTGTGCGGAAAAAACAAGAAAAATATAAAAACCGATAAATATCGCCGATATAACGGCGAAATAATGCGCGGCGGCAATACGAAATTGCCGCCGCGCATTATTATGAGTTTACGTGTAAGCTTTTAAGCCTGCTTAAACTTTTTACGCTATTCATTTTTTAGCGGCGCGCGCAAGTCGCCAATGCGCACCGCACAAAGCAAGTTTATCCGCGCCTCCAATAATTGAAGACATAGGTAGACGCAAGATAGGTTGCGGCGGTGGAAGTATTTGCAAGCGAAGAACTTGAAACGCTTGTGCCACTCGTCGCAGTGCTTGAAGTAGAATACCACCAACCCTCCGAATTTTTGAAGATTACGCTTGTTAAACCGGTGCAATTAAAGAACGCGGCATCTGCTATATAGGTAACGCCGCTGCCTATCGTAACGTTTGACAGTGCGGTACAATTACTGAAAGCTTGGTAGCCGATAGAAGTTACGCTGTCGGGTATAATAATGCTTGTAAGGGATGAACATTCACAAAACGTATACTTGCCGATACTCGTTACGCCTTCGGGAATTTTTATGCTTGCCAAACTGCTGCAATTTTTGAACGCAGAATCGCCGATACTCGTTACGCTGTCGGGCAAGTTTATGCTTGATAGCGAGGTGCAATACCAGAACGCCAAGCTGCCGATAGTTGTTACGCCTTCGGGAATTGTTACGTTGTCGAGTGAAGAACAATAATAAAACAGGTATTCACTGATTACGGTTATACCGCTGTTTATATTTACGCTTGAAAGCGACTTGCACTCATAAAATGCGTAGTCTGCCATCATCTTTGTATCTTCATGCATAACGCAAGAATTAATGCTTGTACTTGTAGCCGTAATCAGCGCAAAGTAGGGATTTGATTCATTGCCTAAGTAATTTGCATTATCGTATACGTTGTATTGCAAATTAGTACAACCGCTGAAAGCTGCGTAATTTATTTGTTTGATGCCGTTGCCCATAGTTACACTATTAAGTTTTGTGCAGTTTTGGAACGTACGTAGTCCTATGTAAGTTACGCTGTCGGGTATAGTAATACTTGTAAGCGAGGTACAACCAACGAACACTTCATCGCCGATAGAAGTTACGCCTTCGGATATGTATACGCTTTTAAGCGATTTACAAGATTGGAACGCATAGTTCCCTATATTCGTTACGCTGTTGGGGATAACTACGCTATTTAAATAATTAATACCTTTGAACGCTGAGGAGCGGATATCCGTTACCGGCAAACCGTTATAAGTCGAGGGGATAACTATATCGGTTTCTCCTTGGGCAGAACCTATTCCACTACCTAACCCGGAACAACCATAACTTTGTCCATCGGAATTGAGAGAATACGACATGCCCTTGGTCGCAGGTTGTTCACTTCCGCAAACCGTGCATTGACCGTTAGCGTAAGTATGATTGTCCGTCTTGCTTCCCACGTCGGTTATTGTATCGGTTTCGTTACAGCCGTCGCGGTCGCAAGTTGCGGTCTTGGTGC
>CAZDZH010000033.1:0-5905 GCA_964509935.1 uncultured Clostridia bacterium | reverse complement strand
GAATTTACGCCGATAACGCCCGCGCATTTGAAAAAAACAAGATAGACGACTATCTTATAGTCTGTTCGCTTCGATATATGCAAAGTACGGCATAACTGATAAAAGACTAATAGGTTACATGCAAAAATACTTTTTGAAAGGAATAGAGGCGATAATCGACGAATGGGTGCGGCAGGATTGTAAAGACGATATTTCGTATATATGCGATATAATTTCGTCCTGCGTCAGACCTCGGTCTTATACAGAATAAAATATAGGGCGGAGCCGTTATTCGATTGACGGCTCCGCCCTGTTATTTACGTAAAATTTTCAATTCGTTATAGCTATTATCTAAGTAGAATTCGGTTAGGCTTAAAATCTTTCTATCGCTTCCGCTATCTGTTGTTTCTTCTGCCGAAGATTGTCATAACGTATACGAAGAAGCGCAAAAAGTATATTAGCGAAGTTAATAGCGAGGCGAGGTAGGTCATCGCCGCGGCAGACAGAACTTTGCTTGCGCCCGGCAACTCTTCCTTTGAAAGAATCCCTTCTTCTACAAGCATTTTTTTCGCGCGCTTGCTTGCGTTAAGCTCTACGGGTAATGTAATCAAAGTAAACAAAAACGAACCGCCGTAAAGTATAACGCCGACCAAAGCGACGTAAAAGCCGACGTTCGCCGTCGCGGCGGATGCAAAAATATCTATAAGCAAGCCTATAAGCACCAAAGGTAAAGCCAGCCGCGATCCGAAATTCACCACGGGTACGAGCGCGGTTCTTATCTTATAAAACAGATATCCGCGTTTTTCCTGCATTACGTGCCCCATCTCGTGTGCGGCTACCGCAACAGCCGCCACCGAATCCTGACCGTAGGTGCATTCCGACAGATTGACGACGCGTTTTTTAGGGTCGAAATGGTCGGAGAGCTGCCCTTTCACTCGCCCGATAGATATGCCCCGCACGTCGTTTGCCTGCATCAGGAGAACGGCGGTATCGTAACCCGTCATATTGCGTTTGTTAGGAACTCTATCGTATTTTGAAAAGGCGGAACGTATTTTCGCGTTTGCAAAAACAGAGAAAACCATACATACGGCGAACGCGCCTAAAAACCAAAAATAATCCTGTAAATACATTTTATCTCCTCGCTTATCAGCGTCTACATTATTATTAACCCCGATTAAGGCGGGTAAAACGCCCGACCTGTGCGTATTCACAAGTTAATTGGCGAAAATTCACTATAAATTCATTTTCTTGCGCTTTTCTTAATGCGCCTGATATTTTTATACCCGCAGAATGTACAAACGAGTTTTCTGCGCAAATTAAAATTAACAAGCAAATTGTTTGCGCTTATCAATCAAATAAATTGACTTATCTTTATCTATCGGTTAGAATATGTAAAAAAATGCGTTTTTATTTATCTGCTTGATTTTTTCTGTCGGAATCGGGTTCTTAACGCGATTCGTACCGTAAAAAATAATATTTAAGGATAAGCGAAATGGTTAAGAAAAAATTTGAAAATGCTGTGCTGGAGGTCGTCTGTTTTTATGCAAACGACCTTATTGTTACTTCTACGCCCTTTAACGCAGACGATTACAACGGAATCTGGGGCGAGGATACTGACGTGTTCTGCGGCAGGGAGGCGTTATGAAATTCGGGAAAAGAACGTTTGCGGCTGTCTTGCTCGCTTTGTCTGTCTGCATAACTTTCTTGGCCGCCGCTAAGTTGTACGTCGAGAGCGTATCCGACGGGGATATAAACGGAGACGATTACGGGATTAACCTGCGCGTTTCGGGAGATTACGGCAGTATATTCTCTACCGACCTTTCGGTTACGAACGCGCGAACTGACGTCGCAAGCTTCTCTTACTATTCTTCGGCGTACGATTGCGGAGTAGATATGTCTGCGACAAAGTATATGGTTTCAGAACCTACGTCGGACGGCAAATATTATATGCTGCTCGTAACCGCTTTCGATTTGTCCGCGGCTCAGTCGCTCGGCGCAAATTCCATAGGTTACGCCGTGCAAAAGCAGGGAGAGGAATCTTACGATTATTTCGGCAATAAGTATTATACCGGCATAATTATCCGAGAAAGCGTTTACTCGGTTTCCGACGTGTTCGGTGCGGATTGCGCCGATTACGGTTTTATAATATGCGAAATAGAGGGCTACGACCCTCGTTCAATATACGAATATCAGGCGGTAATACGGGGCGTTGACGGCGACGGGGAGGTTACCGAAATAGCTTCGGCGGTTAAAAAAGCCTCCTCGGTAAGATATACTCTCACAGTCGAAAGTAACGGAGAGCAAAGCCGTTCCCTCGTTTCGGGCACGGTAAGCCTTGCTTCTGTCATAAGAAAAGCTTCCGGCAATTTGCCTGTAGGATACGCGTTGGACGGCATTTATTCCAATAGCTTTTACGCTTGCAGACTTACGGAAGATTTTGCGGTTGCGCAGAATACTACTGTTTACGCCAACGTTTATCCCGAAAGCGAGGATATTGACGACTGGACTACGCAACCTTTGAAATACGAAGGCGCGGAAGTTTCACGAAGTTACAGTACGGACGGTGAAATCCGCGTCAGCGGCGTAATATATGCGGACGAATACGTAAGCTACGCAAGCGCGCAGTCTCTACGAATATCCGCCTGCGACGAATATTCCGACTCCGTCATAAGATACGCTCTCGCTCAATCTGCGGATATGACCGATAAGTCTTTTACGGTAGATTATAAGGGCGGCGTAAATTCGATACATCTCAGTTTGATAAACGCCGAGGGCAAGACCATTTTCTTTAAATTCGATGCGGCTTACGGTTGCGCATGCCGCGTATACGACGCGGATAAAAACGACGGATATTACTACGGCAGCGGCGTAAATCAATCTACGGGAGCGGAATACCGCAACGGCTATCTTCCGCTTTACGCAACCGCCACGAATATGCCGAACGGCTGGTCTCGGTTTTCAGTTAATCTATATGAATATATGGGTGAATGTGCTTTTAATTCCGATTTGACGGGAGTGACTGCCGTTATCGTCAGCTTTTCAGGCGACGCCTGCGTTTATCTCGACAATATGTTTTTCGTTCAAAGACCGCAGGCGGAAGAGATTAGCGGGGTCGGATTGAGCGGTTTCGACCTGTTCTGGACGGAAAGCGCGGACGCATACGCGTACAACGTGTATCTTGACGGCAAGTTATATAAGACTACGCAGGATACGGGTATAAATCTCTCTGGTTGCGGAACGGGTCTGCACAGCGTTTACGTTACGTGTTTGCCTCAATTCGCAAAATTATCCGAGGGAAAAGCTTGCTCTCCTATAACTTTTTCGATTAAGGATAAGGGCGCGTTCGTCACTTCGACGTTCGAATTCAATACCGAAAACTGCGCTGTTTACGGCAGTGCGGAGGAGGGATTCGTCGTATCTACCGCAAACGGCTACTCGTATTGTTCTTTGCGCTTCCCCGGTATCGACGACTACGGCGGTATGTTCGAGGGGAAGATTATAGAACTCGACTTCAAAGAAAATCCGCTGAACCCTGTTACGTACGTTAATCTTATTATTAACGACTATATGTACCAAGGCGTCGAGATATGGCTTGACGGCGGAACGTATTGCGACGGAATAACCGTGTCTTACGACGCGTCGTCGGAAATTTATACCCTTGAAATCGACGCGGACGAATTTTTAGCCTGCCTCGGATTCTCCTCCTGGGATGTTAGTTTCTTCACGTTCGTTTTCAACAGTGATTTTGCGGATACCGAAATAGCCGTTTTCACGGGCGCGTATTGTTATGATAAGGTATAACGGCAATGAAGTTATTGCTTTGCGGAGCGCGTTTAGGTTGTGCAGCTTAATATAATCGTGTATATTATGTGCCTGTTTCAGGAATCGCTTTAACGGCGGCGGAGAAATCCGCCGCCGTTAAAAAATCTCGTATAACAATTTAACGTTAAAGCCAAAACTATCGACGTATTGTATGTTGATTACTTCTATTAATGCTAAATTTGACAAAACAAGCAAAAAAAGCAATCTTAAAGTAAAATTTCTCTATTTACTTTTTGAAACGGTTAGGTATAGAATATAGAAGTAGAAAAATAAAGTGGGGACTTATCCGCTCGTGTTAAATTCGGGTCAGTAATATCCTGCTTGAAAATCGTTATACGGGGGTGTAAATGTGAAAGCGATATGCAAGAAATTATGCATTTTAATGTTGGTGGTTGTTTGTTCTGTGTTTGCGTCTGCGTGCGGATATAATTCTTCTACAGGCGGAAGCGGCGATCCGCCGTCGGTTACAGATCCCGAAACGCCTTCGGACCCCGAAACGCCTTCGGACCCCGAAACGCCTTCGGACCCCGAAACGCCTTCGGACCCCGAAACGCCTTCGGATCCTGAAACGCCCTCGGATCCTGAAGATAAGCCTGCGGAAAAAAATTTTTTTAATCCCGACGAAGATAGCCCCTATAAGGTGGAGGACGTTGTGAAAACTGATTTAATGTGGGATACGGAAGAACTGTTTACTCGTAATGTGGAAACTACGGCCGTTGATTTGGATTTGGGCGACGGAATTACTACGTTTATGTTTAAAGGCGAGGCGTACCCCGATAAAGGTTTAACGGAAACCTGGGTTTATGCGGCGGTAGGCGTTCCAAAAACGGAGAAACCCGAGGGCGGGTATCCTGCTATCGTCTTGGTGCACGGCGGTACGGGGCGCGTATTTGAAGAGTGGATTAATTATTGGACCGACAAAGGTTTTGTCGCGCTTGCGCTCGATATGTATTCCAACGGTCTGGAGAAAAAGGGTGGAGAGATTGTAAAAACCGTCAATCCGCTCGGAGGACCGAACGAAACCAGAACTGGGTCGTTATACGACGGCGTAGAAGTCAAAGAAAATTCTTGGGTATACCATTCGGTGGCGAATATCATTCTCTGCAATAATCTGCTTCGAGAGCGGGAGGACGTCAATGAAACGCAAATTGGCATTACGGGCATTTCCTGGGGCGCGGTTGCGGTGAATATCGTAGCGGGGGTAGATAAGCGTTTCAACGCGTTTGCGCCCGTGTACGGGTCGGGGTATCTTTACGAGGACAGCTTCTGGCTGGATAAAGGCACGTTCGGCGGCGCGAAACATGAACAGTGGATTGCCATGTACGACCCTTCGTCCTATTTACCTTACGCGACGAAACCTATTTTGTTCGTTTCAGGGATAAATGATAATTGTTTCTCGGTAGCAGCGCGCGCAAAATCGTATGCGCTTCCGAAGGGGAAAGTATTCTATTCGCAACGCGACGGGTTGTGGCACGGCTGGACTTGGGAACAAACGTACGAAATCGTGGCGTTTATGCGGCACGTGTTGCTCGGCGAGGATACGATGAGTATGTTGGACGGGGTGACAAAAGACGGGGATACGGTAACTTTGAACTATACGGATAAGAAATTCGATAAAGTTTATATTACGTATACGACGTCGACGGACGCAGATTCGCATAAATGGGAATTTACTACGACGGAGATTAATGAAGACAATGGGAAATATTCCTTTACGTTACCGTCGGGCGTGACAGCTTTCGTTGTAGAAACATATCACGACAGTATTGCCAATGGTTACAGATTAAGTACGGGTATCTTCATTTTGAAATCGGACAATTCCAACCTGAGTTCGGGAATCATAACGATGGAATGGGATAATTTTTTATAAATATCGGGCAGAAATATCGGGGTAAAAATATTTTTGAACGGTATATTGATAGCGGCGGACGGCATTCTCGAAAAGAGCTGTAATTATGCGCAATCAAACGAAAAAAGCTTTAAAAAAAGGACCTGAAACTTTATTCGTTTCAGGTCCTTTCTGTTGGCATATAAAGCAAAACATCCGAACCCTTTCGAGAGTTCGGATGTTTTCGTATTGGTGGAGCTAAGGGGAGTCGAACCC
>CAZDZH010000032.1:0-6307 GCA_964509935.1 uncultured Clostridia bacterium | reverse complement strand
ATGCGTATCTGCTACTTTTTTATTGCCGTTGTCTCACATCTATTGTAATCCTACAAAATGTCCACGATTATGGACATTTGGGACTTGACAAGTAATAAAAGATATGCTAAAATAAGTATACAATCACGAACGTATGTTTGAATTGTGTTTTGTGCGGGTATATATAAGATAGAAAGTTTTTACCCGTCGGTTCATCTCCCTCTTATGGGTATGAGTCTTGCTACGAAAAGGCGTGGCGGAGAATTACTGTCGCTTTACCATAGAGTTGCTTTGAAAATGAGCAATTTCTGCGACAGGCATTTCAACCGTAAAAATGCGGTTTGGAGTGTGGGTTTTATTGTTGTACAATTTTTTAAGTGCAACCTACAATTTAATAAGCGGAACTAATCCGCACGAAGAAGATTACCGTTGAACGGTTGATTGGCATTCGTGCGGATTTTTTTATTCTTAGGCAAAAACAAGGAGGCGAAATTATGTAAGAGAAACAGACAATTTAATACCGCGTTGCTGCTTATGCCAGAACGCACTTTTAGGTCGGTGATGAAAAAAATCAGCGACCTTTTTCACGTCAAAAATCAGGAGGTTTGTATGAAAAACTATTTGCAATATCGTCCGCCATAAGCGGGCGCAACTTTGGAAACGAACGGGAAGCAAAAAGAGAACAGTTTGGGCAAAGTGTAGCCCACTATACTTTGCACTGCAAAGAGTGGGCTCTGCGAGGCTGTATATCCACTGAAAAATAGTCGGCAGACACTCTCTACTACCACTATGCCCAGCACCACTAAATTAAAATGAAAGGAGGAAACTACAATATCATATTTAGTATGTCACATGGAAAAATATCATAAGCAAGACATCGCCCCTATCGAACGCGAGAACGAACGGGATGAGAATTACAAGTCGGATAATCCGCAGATAGACAGCTCAAAGACAAAGTACAATTACCATATGCACAGCCCAGACGGAACGTACACCGAGTTCATCAATAAGCGAATAACTCAGTTAAATCTCTCTCCGCGCAAAGACGCGGTCGTAATGAACTCTTTTGTCGTGGGCGCAGATAAAGCGTTCTTTGACGGACTATCGAAATTATCGCAATACAACTTCTTTTCGGACTGTACCAAGTTCTTTGAAGAAAGATACGGAATGAAAAAAGTAATATCGGCAGTAATCCACGTGGACGAATCCACGCCGCATATGCACCTGAATCTTGTGCCGATTACAAAGGACGGAAGGCTTTGCAGTAAAGAATTGTTCGACAAATCGAAACTAAAACAGTTGCAAACGGACTTTTACAACGCCGTCGGCAAAAAGTACGGTTTGGAGCGAGGCAAAGAAGGCAGTCAGGCAAAGCACCTTTCCACGGCAGAGTTCAAGGCGAAGAAGATAATAGAACAAGCCGAAGCGATACGTCAAGAAAATCAGGTTTACGCAGACGCTCTTGCCGAAGCGAAGAACGGAGATATTCCCCGTAAACGCGGACGGTTACAAGAACAGGTAATCGCTTTAACGGCGGAGAATAAAGACCTGACCAAACGGCTTGACCGCTCTATGGGCGAAACGCTCGAATATGCGAAAAAAGCGGAAACTTTGCAAAGGGAAAAAGACAGCGATTCGCATTATGCCCGCGTCGGGAAAACTCTTGAAAGAACGAACCCTACGGAGTACAGGCGCATAAGCCAAGGTAAACCGAAAACCGTCGGCAGTTTCTTCGACTCCGTTCTCTCACTGTTCACGCAGGACGTAACAATGCGGATCCCACGGCTACAACAGATAGAAGCGGAACTCGAAGAAGAACGTAGAGAATACGAAAAGCACAACAGAAATAACAATTATAAGTAAAAACTAATGGCTATCTTCCCTCTGTTGCCCATCAGAGCTTGACTTTTTATCTGAAACAGGATATAATATGTATCAATACGAGAATAAGTAATTCGGAGGTTAAGCGTAATGGAAAGAAAGGAAGATACGCCTGTACGCAAGACGCGCAGGAAGTATGAAGAAAAGAATAAGGAAAAGAGAAAACAGGCAAGCGGAAATTTCGGCACGATGATACCGAGAGCACTTTTTAATGAAATAAACGAATTTCTCGAAGAAAATGATATTACCAAAGTCCGTCTCATCAAAGAGGGATACGAGGTTTTGAAGAAAAAGAAAGAAAACGGCACTTTGACTACCGATTTGCCGTAACCTATTTCCTGCCGTTTTGCGTAATTAAAATCAATGATAAGGAGATTAAAATTACGGAAAACGCAACTAAAACTATTAAAACAACAAAACCCGCGGCAAGTATATTCACCTATTATCTGAAACAACCGAACGGCGAATATATAAGGAGCCGAGAAAAAGTAATCGGGAATACAGTTTACACCGTTATCTCCCGTGAAAGGACGGATGCCGACAACACGGCGTTCGACATTACAAAAAGAATAATCGAACGGAATATAGACGAAGCCTTAAAGCCTCCCGTTCGGTTATCTCATAAGTCATCGTTTGAAAGTTGCAATTCGGGAGGTAATAAACAATGAATTTGCAACCGACAATTAAAAATAAGAAAGCAAAAAGCACAGAAGAACAATGGACGGCTTGCTATTGCAGGCTTTCCTGCGACGACGATCTGGACGGCGATTCCAACAGTATTCGCAATCAGAAAATGTTATTGCAAAAGTATGCGGACGAAAACCGCTTGCGCAACGTAAGATTTTACGTGGACGACGGATATTCGGGCAGTAACTTCGACCGCCCCGATTTCAAGCGTATGATTGACGACGTGGACAACGGAAGAATTTCTACCGTAATCGTCAAGGATATGTCAAGGTTTGGAAGAGACCATATTCTCGTGGGATATTACACAAAATATTATTTTGCGGAAGCTGACGTAAGGTTTATCGCAATCTACGACCAAGTGGACAGCGAAACCAACCCCGACGATGATATTACGCCGTTCAAGAACATTCTGAACGAGATGTATGCCAAAGATTGCAGCAAAAAGATTAAAGCGGTTGTCCGCGCAAAAGGTAATGCCGGCAAGCACATTACGAGCATACCGCCGCTCGGCTATAAGAAAGATCCCGAAAACAAAGAGAAATGGATTATAGACGAGAAAGGCGCGGAAATTGTTAAAGAAATCTTCAAACTCTGTATTCAAGGTTACGGTCCGACACAGATAGCGCGTATATTGACCGAGCGAAAAGTCGAAACGCCCGTTATCTACTTCCATAATCAAGGCTTGCCCACGTCTTTGAAAATTCGGGAAGGATCGGAGATTTGGGCACAGAAAACCATTGCGGGTATTCTTGAAAACTTGGAATATACAGGATGTACCGTGAATTTTAAGTCATATAAGAAGTCTTACAAGTCTAAACGGCACATTGCGGTTCCGAAAGAAGATTGGGTAATCTTCGAGGACACGCAGGAAGCAATCATAGACAAGCAGACTTTTGAAACCGTTCAAAAAATACGACAAAGTAAACACCGTCCTACCGATATGGGCGAAATGAGTCCGCTGTCTGGTATGCTGTATTGCGCAGACTGCGGAAAGAAAATGTATCTATGCCGTTGTACAACGATGAAACAAGCAGAATACTTTAACTGTTCGTCTTACAGGAAGAACCTGAAACGAACCTGCACATCTCATCAGATAACCGTAAAAGCGATAACGGCGCTGATACAGGACGACTTGCACCGCACGATTCAGTTTGCTAAAAGTCAAAACGAGAGATTCTTGCAGACCTTGCAAAATAACGCCGAAGCGAAAACGAAAAAGGAACTCAAAGAGAATCTGAAAGAAATCGAAACTTCGGAAGAACGCATCGAAAAACTCGATAAGATCATTGAGAGTCTTTACGAGGATAAGGTCGAAGGGAAAATTTCCGAAGAACGGTACTTAAAAATGAGCGATACATACGAATCGGAGCAAAGCGCGCTGAAAGAACGGGTTAAAACTCTGAAATCGGAAATCGAGAAAGCAAAAGAGCAAGACGATAAAATCCTCGATTTTATGATGCTTATTCATAAGTACAGCAGTTTTGAAGAACTCACGCCCGAAATTTTGCGTTCGTTCATCGACAAGGTGATTGTTCACGAGAAAACGAAGGTTGATGGACATTACAGACAGACCGTAGAAATCGTTTACAATTTCGTCGGGGCAATCGACAGGCCGATTTGGGGCGACGAACTTGACGAAAACAACTAAAAAACAAGAGAAAAGGCGTGGCTTCACGCCACGCCTGACTCTGAACATGCGACTTACCGAAAAATTCCCTATGGGAACTGCGGTAATGCGCGAACGCCTTTAAAATTTTTTAGAAATCAGAGTGTTATGAATTAAACGATCGGCTTTAAGCGGCGCTTTCGGTGTATTCCGCAGGTAACGTTACGGTCGTTGTGCCGAAGTCTGTTATTTCGCAGAGCATAGAGTCGACTACAAACTTTATATTTGCCAACGCGCCGTTTTCAATAGTGATTTCCACGTCGTTGAGTGCCGCATTGAGCATAGTATCCGATTTATCCAATGCCGCTTTTGGATACGCGCACAAAAGCCGATACGCTTGTCGGCAAATTCGTTTCGGATATTGTGTTGCAGGTCTTTTCTTTTTTAGCGGAAAACGAAAGGGAAAATATAAAGGCGCGGCAAGCCGAGGGGATAAAGATAGCAAATGAAAAGGGCGTCCGTTTCGGTCGCCCTTCTTTCGTCTATACAAAAGACTTTTTAACTGTTGCAGACGATTATATATGCAAACGAATATAATAAAAAAGCACAAGATAAAAAGAATCTTGTGCTTTTTACGTCGTAGTATTTCGGTACTACAAAAATGGTCGAGGCGACGGGATTCGAACCCTGCCGACAAGAAATAAAACAAATCAAAATGAACTATTTTTCAATCAAAATTTAATAAATAAAGGCATTTTTTGAGGGGGATTTTTTACTGACCCCGAATTGCCCCCACCTATCAAAAACCCTATTTTCTTTTAAGCTCGTAGTTTTCTACGGGCTTTTTTGTTTTAAGACAAGTAAAAAGGGGCGGAGGGGGTTCACGCGAAACTGCTTTGAACCCCCCTCCGCACCCCTTTTTTAATTGCTTTTTCCTTTCTCCCTGCTTTTTATAAGGTAGGATATTTTCGCTCCACCCCTGAAATCGCCTATGGCGATATCCCCTGCAAGGGGAATTATTAAAAGGTAAATTTTTTTATAGACAAATTGACAAGTATAAAGGCTACGCCAAATTCGCAGGCGAGCGGTTGTATTTTTTATTCAAAAAATCTCCACCGTCAAGTATGACCTGTGAATTTTCCTTGCAATTTGTCTTTCAACTCCGTTTGCGCTGCTTAAGGAGTTGAAGGCGCGCCTCCAACTCCTTATCAGTGTTTTACGGAGTTAAGATAGTGCCTATTAAATTTATAGGGGCAACCGCCGAACGGCGGTTATTTTCATTTCAATCTTTGTTTATCAGACCTTTACTTAGATCGGTAATAAAATAACTTTTCTGCAACAGCAATTCCTCGAACGTTGCTTTATCGGTTGCGTATTCAGGCAAATCGTCAAGACCTACCGGAGAACGCAACGCCTTTGCCGTAAAGAAATCAGAAAAACAATCGGTAGAAAAACGCTTACTATAAATTTTCTTTGACATTAAATAATACTTATTTTTTTGTATTAAACCGTCCTGCGTACCGCTTTCAATTTCAACTTTTAAAGTACAATATCCGAACCGATTATATATACCCGTATAATACCCGCTTAACTTTGCCGTCAACCATTTTAAGACATACATAAACAAAGTATTATCGGAACGTACATAACGGTATTTATAATACAGCTCCGAGAACTTACCGAACAGCCAACCGTATAATAACTCTGCAAGCGAGAAAAACGGCATAGTAAGACACGTTTCGCCGCTCTCGCGGATATGTACTATCTCGCACAAATCACGCGCGTCTGCACCCCAACTTTCAGGACGCTGTTCGTCCGTTATAACTCGAACAAAAGGAAAATTATCCACCGTTGCGGAATGGCGTATCATTTTCAACCAGCTATTAAAAAGATCGTTCTTCTGATTCGCCGTTTCAACGTTCTTTTTCTTATCCGCAAGCTCAACATAATTGCCGCGCTCCTTGCCGACCTCGGTTATAAGCACAACGCCGAACTCGAAACTATCCTTATACGGATTATCCTTTACAACCTTTAACCCTAAACGGACGGTATCAAAATCTAATATCTTAGCATGGCGCGAATAACTGTCTATCAGACGGCTGTCGCGCCTGAAAAAATCCGTATTCCACATAGGAAAATTACCGAGGTCTGACA
>CAZDZH010000031.1:0-6559 GCA_964509935.1 uncultured Clostridia bacterium | reverse complement strand
CTGCTGGGTATTTTTACGGGCGACGGCTTTATGGAAGGCGTTGCCGTTATGCTTTTGTATCAGATAGGCGAGCTGTTGCAGTCGGTTGCGGTCGGTTCTTCGCGCAATTCCATAACCGAGCTTATGAATCTGAAAAGCGAAACGGCGACTTTGATAAAAGACGGAAAATACAGCGTCGTATCGCCCGAAGATTTGAGAGCGGGCGACAGGATTCTGATAAAAGCCGGGGAAAAAGTGCCCGTGGATTGTAAAATAGTCAAGGGTTCTACCTCTCTCGATATGAAAAGTTTGAACGGCGAAGCGATACCTAAGGACGCGGAAACGGGCGACGAGATACTTTCGGGAGCTATAAATCTTTCGGGAGTAGTCGAGGCGGAAACGGTGCGCGAATATAAAAATTCCGCCGTGGCGAAGATACTCGAACTCGTGGAAAATTCCACGGCGAAAAAGGCTGTGCCTGAAAAGTTTATAACCAAATTCGCAAGGTACTATACGCCCGTGGTAGTAATAGCCGCGCTTTTAGTCGCCGCGCTCGTTCCTACGGTAATATGCGCCGTCGAAGGCGTTTTCGTATGGGCGACTTATTCGGCGTGGATTTACAAATCGCTGTCCTTCCTCGTTATTTCCTGCCCCTGCGCTTTGGTTATATCCGTGCCGCTATCCTATTTCGGAGGAATAGGCAGGTGCGCGAAATCGGGCATACTCGTAAAGGGCTCTACCTGTCTGGACGAACTTGCGAAAGCTACGGTCGCCGCGTTCGACAAAACGGGTACTCTTACCGAAGGCAGCTTCGAAGTGGTTTCGTATTCGGACGAAAAGGCGTTGTTGCTTGCCGCCGCGGCTGAAAAGTATTCTTCACACCCGATAGCCGCATCTTTCCGCGGCATTGATACTCCTTACGCCGCCGAAAACGCGGAAGAGTTGGCGGGGTTGGGGGTTAAATGCACGGTAAACGGCGAAACCCTGCTGTGCGGCAATGATAAACTGCTCGATAAATACGGCATAAACTTTACGCGAGAAAGCGGAGCGTCCACTTTGGTTTACGTCGCGTTGAACGGCGAATATTCAGGGGTCGTTCGCATAGGTGACGCGGTAAAACAGGACGCGAAGAGCTCTGTCGAACAGCTTAAAGTTCTCGGCGTGAATTGTGCGGTTATGCTTACGGGCGACAGCCCCGAACGGGCGCGCGCGGTAGCCGAACAGACGGGTATGGACGATTTTAAGGCGGGGCTTCTGCCCGATGAAAAACTCGATTGCGCCATAAAGCTTAAAGAGCGGGGCGGGTTGATTTACGTGGGCGACGGCATCAACGACGCGCCCGTAATGACCGCGGCGGATTGCGCCGTGTCTATGGGTAAAGTAGGTTCGGACGCAGCAATCGAAGCGAGCGACGTGGTTCTGGTTTCGGACAGTCTTGCCCTTCTGCCGGAGGCGAAGAGAATAGCCAAGGGCACCCGCGCGATAGTATATGAAAATATAATAGGTTCGCTTGCGGTTAAGCTTGCCATTATGGCGTTGGGCGTCGCCGTGCCCGCCTTCCCGCTGATAGCGGCGATTTTCGGCGACGTGGGCGTAATGCTGATAGCCGTTCTCAACGCAATGCGCACTAATGCGATAAAATAAACCTTTTTTATAAAAATTCCGACAAAAATAAGCGGCAAATGCCTTTCAAGCGTTTGCCATTTATTTTTTTATGTGATATTATGATTGTGTACTTTGTGAAATCGAAGTGAAAAAAATTTCAAATTGAATTTTATTTGCAGCAAGCTGCCAATAAAGAGGGTGGCGTACCGCACGCGGTACGCCTTAAAAATCTTTATCAGTATCTGCAATGAAATAAATCAAATGAAAAATTTTTTGGAGGTACTTTTCAATGTCTGAAGAAATCAAACAGACAGAACAGACTGAAGAGGCTGCTTCCGCAAAGAGAGTCAACAAGTTTGACGGCTTTTTCGGGATCACCAAGAGCGGCTCTAACTTCAGAACGGAGATCGTAGCCGGCGTTACGACCTTTATGGCGATGGTTTACATCCTTATGGTAAACGCGGGTATGTTCTCAGCCGTAATCGGCGGCGAAAACTCTTACGGCGCGGCATACATAGCCACAGCTATCGGCGCGATAGTGGGCACGCTTTTAATGGCGTTGTTTGCTAAAATGCCCTTGGCGCAGGCTTCCGGTATGGGCGTTAACGCGTTTATCGTTTACACCCTCGTGCTCGGCGGAACGGGTCTTACCTATGCTAACTGTATGGTATTCACCCTGCTCGACGGCGTTATCTTCCTTGTGCTTACCGCAACCGGTTTAAGAAAGAAAATTTTCGAAGCTATTCCCGCAGGCGTTCGCCACGCTATACCCGTAGGTATCGGCTTGTTTATCGCGTTTATCGGTATGCAGAACGCTAAACTTATCGTAAATGATGATAACACCTTGGTTACGTTTGCGTCTTTCAATATCCTCGACCTTGCGGCTTGGGGCAACGGCGGTTCTCTTAATCTGTTCGGAAATATACTTCCCGCGGCAATCGCTATTCTCGGCGTAATCGCAATCGCTGTTATGAGCAAAAAGAACGTAAAGGGCGCGATTCTTTGGGGTATTCTCGGCTCTGCCGTAGTTTATTACGCTATCCAAGGTATAGGCGCGGCGTGCGGCAGCGAAACTTCAAGGGCTTTGTTCGCTTCCATTACGATGAGCTCTCCTTTCGACGCGTTCGGCGCTTGGGGAAAGAACGCGGTAGGCAAGGTGTTCTATGAAGGTTTCGACTTCCGTCCTTACTTCGGTTTCAACGCTAACAACAACGCGTGGACGCTTATCGTTCTGCTTATTACCACGGCTCTCTCGCTCTGTATGATAGATATGTTCGATACAATCGGCACTCTCTACGGCGCTTGCGCTAAGGGCAACCTCCTCGACGAAAAGGGTGTTCCCCTCAATATGAACAAGATGATGCTTGCAGACGCTATCGCAACTTGCGCGGGCGCAGTTGCAGGTACTTCCACGGTTACAACGTTCGTAGAATCTGCTTCCGGCGTAGCCGCAGGCGGCAAGACGGGCTTCACCGCTCTCGTAACCGCGGGCTGCTTCTTCTTGGCTATGTTCCTCAGCCCCATCGCACAGCTTATTCCTTCCTGCGCAACCGCAACCGCGCTCATTTGGGTAGGCGTGCTTATGATGACTTCGGTTACCAAAATCGACTGGTCGGACGCAGGCGAAGCTATCGTAGCTTTCCTTACCTTTATCGTAATGGTTCTCGGCTATTCGATTTCAAAAGGTATCGGTATCGGTATTATCGCTTACATTCTCGTTAAGCTCTGCACCGGTAAGGTCAAGGAAATTTCCGTATCCACTTGGGTTATCGGCGTTATCTTCTTTGCGACCTTCTTACTCACATGATAACAGGAGTATAAAGGCGGCTTAAACGCCGCAGAGAATAAGGCACGGCTTTATCGAGCCGTGCCTTGATTTTTTTAAATAGCCGCAGGCTGACAGCCTGCGGCTATTTCTCTTTAACGGTTCTGTCGCATTTTTACGGAAATTCGGCTCTTATTTAACGGCGTTATTATGACTATCGCGGTCGAAAAATTTTGCGCTAACTATTGATATTTGCGCTTAATCGGGCTATAATAAATAGCGTATAAACGGAAGAGGAGCACTTATGAAATATATTCTGTCCCTTGATCAGGGCACAACAAGTTCGCGCGCGATAGTTTTCAATAAATCGGGTGAAATTGTGGGAAAGGCTCAACAGGAATTCAGGCAGATTTATCCTTATGCAGGTTGGGTGGAACACGACCCGAAAGATATCTTAGGTTCGTCTGTCGGGGTGATAGCCGAAGCTCTGGTGCGCGCAGGGATAAGCGCGGAAGATATCGCGGCAATCGGAATTTCCAATCAGAGGGAAACCACTCTCGTCTGGGACAAAAAAACGGGGGAGACTGTCTATAACGCAATAGTATGGCAATGCCGCAGAACTGCGGAATACTGCGAGGAGCTTAAACGCGCCAATCTTGGCGATACTATCTATAAAAAGACGGGGCTTGTGCCCGACGCATACTTTTCCGCAACCAAAATAAAGTGGATATTAGACAACGTTGACGGCGCAAGGGAGCGCGCAGAACGCGGCGAGCTGGCGTTCGGTACGGTGGATACATATCTTATGTACAAGCTTTCAAAGGGTAGGATATTCGCCACCGACTACACCAACGCTTCGCGCACAATGCTGTACAATATTCACGAGTTGAAGTGGGACGAAGAGCTGTTGAAAATCTTCGGAATACCCTCGGCTATGATGCCCGAAGTTAAGCCGTCAAGCAGTTTTTACGGCGTAACCGATAAAAACTATTTCGGATGCGAAGTGCCCGTATGCGGCGTAGCGGGCGACCAGCAGGCGGCTTTGTTCGGACATCTGTGCGTTAACCGCGGAGATATAAAAAATACATACGGAACGGGTTGTTTTCTGCTTATGAACGCGGGGGATAAACCGGTAGAGAGCAAAAACGGTCTTGTAACCACTCTCGGCGCAAGCGCGGACGGAAAGCCGCCGTACGTGCTCGAAGGCTCGGTATTCGTCGCCGGCGCGGTTGTGCAATGGCTGCGCGACGAGATGGGGCTTATTTCCGACGCGGCGGAGAGCGAACGCTACGCGCTCAGCGTGGAGGATTCCGACGGGGTTTACGTAGTGCCCGCTTTTACGGGATTGGGCGCGCCCTATTGGGACGCTACCGCGCGCGGAACGATTGTGGGTATAACTCGCGGAACGCGCCGCGCGCACGTTATAAGGGCGGCGCTGGAAGCGGTGGCGTATCAGGTTTCGGACGTGGTCTGCGCTATGGAACGCGATTTGGGAGAAGATATAACTACCCTTAGGGTGGACGGAGGCGCTTCCGCCAACGATTTTCTTATGCAGTTCCAGTCGGATATACTCGATTGCCTCGTAGTCAGACCGAAAGTAGTGGAGTCCACCGCGCTGGGCGTTGCATATCTCGCAGGGCTTAATTGCGGTTATTGGAAGGACGTGGAGGAGATAAAATCCAATTTAGAAACCGAAAGAACATTTTCGCCGTCTATGGACGAGGAGAAGAGGAGAAATAATCTTAACGGCTGGGAAAAGGCGGTTAAGCAGGCGAGGCTTAACGGCTGAAATTTCAGGAGAAGATAGGCTTAAATACAGTATATTACGGGGTGAATCATGTACGATTGTATAATTATAGGGGCTGGCGCGGCAGGCGTGTCGGCGGCTCTTACGCTGAAAGCGTTGAATAAAAATCTGTTGTGGTTGGGCGCAAGCGTACTGTCGGGAAAAATAAGCGGAGCGGAGAAAATCAAAAACTATCCCGGTCTGCCGTCGGTAAGCGGAAAGGAGATGCAGAAAGTTTTTCTTGCTCAGATAGAAGAGGCGGGATTGTCGGTTACTCAAAGGACGGTCACGGGCGTTTACGACCTCGGCGGAAGCTTCGGCGTGCTGTGCGGCGACGAAACTTTTTCTGCAAAAACGGTAATTCTTGCCACGGGCGTGGAATCGGTTAAGCCGATAGTCGGCGAATTGGAATTTCTGGGCAGGGGGGTAAGCTATTGCGCAACCTGCGACGGATTTCTGTATAAGGGCAAGCGGATTGCGATTATATGTACCTCCAACGATTTTGCGCACGAGGCGCAATTCCTCGCTGACCTTGCGCAAAAGGCGTACGTCGTTCCGCTGTGCAAAGGGCTGGAAGTCAAAGGCGACAACGTTGAAGTAATAAAGGATATGCCGAAATCGGTCGAGGGGGATTTGAGAGTAAAAAAGGTGAAATTCGGCGACGGTGAGATTGACGTGGACGGAGTGTTTATGTTAAAGAACGCCGTGACGCCCTCCGCGCTCGTTCACGGACTGGAAACAAGGGACGGGCACGTGGCTGTGGACAGGTCGTGCGCGACGAATTTAAAAGGACTTTTTGCGGCAGGCGACTGTACGGGCAGACCGTATCAGTACGCCAAGGCGGTGGGGGAAGGCAACGTCGCCGCACATTCTGTTGCGGAGTATCTTGCTCAGATTAAGTAATAATTTTTATTTTTAATGTTAGCGCCGCGTAGTGCGTTAATGCTGTCGGGTACGTTAATTGTAGCGGAATTTTTCAAAATAATAGCCGCAGGGTTAAAAAATAATAGCCGCAGGGGGCGCGCAAATTTGCGCGCCCCCTGCGGCTTAGATATGCGGTTATGCCTGAATATTAAATATAGTGAAATTTAAAAAACTACGTGATGACAAAATAACAAAAAAGAAACAGCCTTAAATAAGGCTGTTTCAATATATAAAGCGGTTACAAAATGCTTGGTGCACCTTCAGGGACTCGAACCCTGGGCCCACTGATTAAGAGTCAGTTGCTCTACCAACTGAGCTAAAGGTGCATATATAAAATTTTATAACCGCATATTGCCGTGGTGGTCCATCCGAGATTCGAACCCGGGACACCTTGATTAAAAGTCAAGTGCTCTACCGACTGAGCTAATGGGCCGTAGATTTGGCTGGGGTGGCAGGATTTGAACCTACGAATGCGGGAATCAAAATCCCGTGCCTTACCG
>CAZDZH010000030.1:0-9416 GCA_964509935.1 uncultured Clostridia bacterium | reverse complement strand
CTCGTCGTGGTCGTGGTCGTGGTGATGGCAATGCTCGTGTTCTTCATCGTGTTCCTCGCGTTCGAGCGATTCGAGCATAGAAGCGAGAGTTGAAGTGTGCTCCATAGCTTCGAGAATCGTCTTGCCGTCGAGCTTGGAAAATTCGGAGGTTACCACCGTGGCGTTGGCGTTGTGCTCGCGCACTAATTTCAAAGCGGTGGCAAGCTTTTCGTCGCTCGCCACGTCTACGTGGCTGAAAACTATGCACGCGGCTGTTTCTATCTGGTCGTTGAAAAATTCGCCGAAATTCTTCATATACATTTTGCACTTATTGGCGTCCACTACCGCGGTGAGAGAATTTATCTTCGCGTCGGCAAGGTCTGCGTTTTCAACGGCGCGCACCACGTCCGAGAGCTTGCCCACGCCCGACGGCTCTATCAATATCCTGTCGGGGCGATACTCTTCGTCCACCTTTTTAAGCGCCTTGGCGAAATCGCCCACGAGCGAACAGCAGATACAGCCCGAATTGAGCTCGTTTACGGTTATGCCCGCGTCCTTCATAAAGCCGCCGTCCACGCCTATTTCGCCGAATTCGTTTTCAATCAGAACGAGCTTTTCGCCCGCGTACGCCTCTTTAATAAGTTTTTTTATCAACGTTGTTTTTCCCGCTCCCAAAAAGCCGGAAAAAATATCTATCTTTACCATAATCGCTCCTTTTTTTGCTACATTTTATACTTATTTTAAAGCAATGTCAAGCGGCGGAGCGCATTGGCGCTCCGCCGCCTTTAAATTTACCCGTATATGCCTTTCGCTATGCCGCCTTTCGGGGCGGCAAAAGAAATATTATTCAACGTCGATAAAGTGCTCCTGCACTTCTTTGGGCTGCGACTTGGGCACGGTAAGGGTTAAAATACCGTTTTCGTACTTCGCTTTTATCTGTCCGCGCTCTACCTCCGTGCCTACGTAATAGCTTCTCGAACAGCTTTCGCTGATTTCCTTTCTGAGATAGTGCTTGCCGTCGCCGCCTTCCTTGCTCTCCTTCTTCGCACTTACGGTGAGATAGCCGTTATCGAGGGCTACTTTTATCTGTTCCTTGGCGTAACCGGGCATTTCCACGTCGAGTTCGTAGTCGGCGTCCGTCTCCTTGATGTTGGTTCTCAAATCTCTCTGCTCGTCGTAGAATACGGGACGGAAGAAATCGTCGAATGCGTCGAATAAGTCGTAATTGTTATTGTTTCTGGTCTGTAAATAGTGTTTCATAATAAAAATCTCCTTAATACTTAAATTTACCGCTCGGGAGGGTGGCGCGGTATCCTCGGGAAGAGCTCCCCTTTCGGAAGAGCCTTTAAGATAGCTTCTTGGAAGAGCTTCCTTACGGATGGTGTCCCGACCTTTGTTCACTTTAAATATAACTGAGATTGACGCGTTTAAAACGCTTCGTAAAACAAATTTTTTGCGAAAAATTTTGGATTTTTACGTTTAAAAACCGCCGATTTGGGTAATTAAGTTGAATTTATTATGCAAGATATAGCGGACGGTTTATAGATTTTGCCCGTCATCGCGGATATGCTTGCGCCGTCAGATACGGTAAACTCCCGTAAAATCAACATCCATACCCGTCCGCTCCCTTTCCTCACGCACGAACATTTCGTAGTATTCATCATATTTTTTCTGCCCGTCGGAGAAATATACGTCTAACGAAACGTCTTTGTTTATTTTAAGCCAAGCGGAGTACCTTGCCATAACGGAAAGCTGATTTTTTTGTCTTGCCTTTAAAACAATTATCTTTACGATGAAGAATATTACCGAAAACTCTATAAAATTAACATACAAGTAAAGACAGCTATACATAATCAATATGGTCCAATCTATAACATATTTATAACCGCCCGTTTCCCACAAGGGGGTTGTTAGTTTCAAGTTAAACGCGTCGCAGAAAATATAACAGATTAACACGCATATGATAGCCGCGTGTCCAACGGTGGTGAATTTAACCCAATCCGTAAATCTTATTACACAATTCAGGTAGTCGTTTTTTAAATAGCTTTCGCAGTGCGGATTTACAGCGCAGAACTCACTTTCGTACCTCTCCTTTTCGGCGATGGTTAACCGCCCGTAAGTTTTCTGCCTTTTCAAAGCTTCTCTTATCTTGTGCGACTTTAAGTCGTAATTGCAAAATTCACATTCATCCAACCATTTTGATATGATGTTTCCGCATTGAGGACATCTTATCTGCGACATCTTCTCACCACCTGAATTTTTTAAACTACCAAAATGGTAGTTATAGCGATATTTTACTACCAAATTGGTAATATGTCAATAGAAAATGAAAGTGATTTTAGGACAAAGATTAAAAGAATTAAGGGAAGAGCGTGGAATGACGCAGAAGCAGGCAGCTGAAAAGCTTAATCTTAACAGCGTGACCTATCTGCACTACGAAAAATCCCAGCGCGAGCCGCCGCTTGAATTGCTTGCGGATATGGCGGTGTTTTTCGAAGTGACGACAGACTATCTTTTAGGACTTACCGACGACTGAGAGGGATAGCTCCTTGCTTCGCCGACGGGATAACACGCCGACGTTGAAAACCAAAGAATAAAATAAGGCGACGGAAGAAGCCGCGGGCGCGAAACAATTTTTTTCGCGCCCGCGGCTTATCGCCTGTTTTATACAAAATTTTAATTTCGCTGTTCTATATAAATTTTTTATGCGGTTGCCAACTATATATTGCCGAGGCAATCACATTTTGCGGCAAAAAATCGTTTAAATATTACGATAAAAAATTGCGGCATAGCGAGAATTAAAACCGCTATGCCGCATTAAGAAATTACTTTTTCTTGTGATAAGTAAGGCGGCGGAAAGAGCCGTCCTCCTTATGTATGACTATGCGCGCTTCCTGATTGTCGGCAAGCTTCTTGGCGAATTCAATCGCGTCCGCCTGCGTGTTGAAAAGTTTTATCGCCTTAGCGCCGCCCGCCATTTTTACCTGCCAGCGGTTATCCGCCTTGCGCTTGGAAACGTGGTAAACTTTTGCGTTCTGTTTAGCCTTTTCCGCCGACTCGATTTTGCTCTCTTCCTCTACGGAAAGGGTCTGCTCTTCGGGCTGTGCCTTTTCTTTCGCGCCTGCCGCAGGCTTGGTTTCCCTTGCGCCCGTCTTTTTCTCGGCAGCTTTTTCTTCGGCGGGTTTTACCGCTTTGTTTGCCGCAGGCTTTGCGTCAGTTTTTTTAACGTTCTTTTGCGCGGGTTTATCCGCCTGTTCATTCACGGCGGGCTTTGCCGTCTTTTTCGACGCCGCCTTGCTTTCGGACTGAGCGGGCTCGCTCTGCGGGAGAGAGGAAGTCTGCGCGGAAACGGGTTCGGCGCTCTTTTGCGACGTCGGTTCGCTCTTTTCCGATTTTTCCGACTTTTCTTTATTATCTTGCTTATCGGCGGGCGCGGGTTCGCTCTGCGCGGCTACCGCCGCCGCACTGCTTTCAGACTGAGCGGGTCGGGCGTTGTTAACGCTTGCGGCGCGGCGTTTTTTACCGCGTTTTACGCAACATACTATTATCACGATTATGAGAATAACCGCGACTGCGGCGGCTATTGCGACCGCCCACCACCACTCGGCTAACCAAGCCGGCAAAGAAAACAAAAGATTCATACGCACACCTCGCTATATTCATAAATTTACGTCATTTTAATTATAGAGCTTTCGTCGGTTTCTGTCAAGAGCCTTAAAAAAATTTACCGCGCTTAAATAGCCATTATCAGCGCGATTTTAATGTAAAATCGCGCTGAATCGTTCGTTTTGCCGCGCTATGCCGCCGATTGCGAGGGGCGTTATATGAGAACGCTATATACGGCGGAGGCGCGGCTTGCGTAAAAGCAAGCCGCGCCTCTTAACTTTTATTCCCGAATCGTACCGAGTTACTTTACGGGAATCTGTATTTCGGTAAGGTAATCGTCCTCGCAGTCCTTATTCCAACAGCCGTCTATGTATACCTCGCGTATGGGGGCGGCTATCTCGTACCCCCTCTGCTTAACCCAGTTGGTTGCAAAAGCGTACGCTTCCGCAAGCCGCAAATATCCGCCCTTGTGCGTTACCGACACGGCTTTCTGCGCCTTGATTTCTTTAAAGGAAATATTCTCGCTGTCCTCGCCGCGGCGGTCCACAAGCTCGGCAAACTCCACTTCGACGTCCTTTTCCTTATACTCCTTCGCTCCGTACACGACGTAGCAATACCCCTTGCAGACGAGGGTGGGATTGTGCTTCTGCGCCTCCGCGCCCGCCTGTAAGATAAATTCAAACAGCCCGCTCATATCGGGTATTACGCCCTTTCTGTAATACACCACGCCTTCGGGCAAAGTTATCTCTTTCGCCTGATACTCGTTCATAAATTCTCCTTTTACGGCTTTCGCCATATAGTTTTTAATGAGAAAGACGCGCCGCTTATCCTCTTCTATCTGCGATTCGAGCTGTTTTAACCTGCGGGAAAACACCGCGAGAACGTCTTCTCCGGCAAGCGCGCTTTTAACCTCTTCCACAGGTATATCCAGCGACCGCAATTCCATTATTTTAAGCAGAAGATTCAGCTGTTCGATATCGTAGTACCTGTAACCGTTACCGTCGACAAATATCGGTTTGAACAGGTCTATCTCGTCGTAAAAACGCAAAGTCTTTACGGTGGTTTTGGCAAGCTTTGAAAATTCGCCTATTTTTATCATATCGCGCCTCCCTACGATACAAGTATAAATTCTCCCCTAACGGGAGAGTCAAGCGTATTTTAAAAATTTTTTTGATTTTTTTGAAAATTATAATACTTGAACCGACCGCGCCCGAATTTTGCCGCGCGGTCGGCTCTGCTATCCGTAAATTCGTACTTAAACGGCGGCTGAACGCCTTAAATTATATATAGTATGCTGATAAATTGCAGGATTGTTCCCAGCAGAACGAACAGATGCCATACGCTGTGCATATACTTCTTTTTTTTGCCGAGCGCATAGAAAATTATGCCCACGGTGTAGGCTACGCCGCCAGCGAGCAGAAAGGCAAAGCACGCCACGGAAACCGTGCCGATAAGCTGCGGAACGAGCGGCACTATCATCCAACCCATAAAGAGATAGCTGATATTGCTGAGTACCTTTACCGCGCGCCAATGCATATTTACGGCGTTGAAGGTTATACCTAAAATCGCGAGAACCCACTCCGCGGCGAACACCGCCGCACCCGCAGGCTCACCGTAAAAGGTGATAAGGCAGAACGGCGTATAACAGCCGGCTATAAGTAAAAATATCGTGCAATGGTCGAATATCCTGAACACCTTTTTCGCGTTGCCCTTGGGCAAAAAATGGTAAAGCGCGCTCATGGTGTACAGCGCGATAATTGAGAACGAATAGACCGCCAGCGCGAGATATTTGTTCCAGGACGGGTCGAACGCCGCCTTTATAAACGAAATTATGCAGAATACGACGCCCAGCCCGCCGCCGACTATATGAGATACGGCGTTGAAAATTTCTTCGCCCTTGCCGTAGACGGGCAGAGCGCGCCGCTCCTCCTTAGTAAGCCGCTTCCCGCCGTCCCGCGCGGCGGCGGACGCGCCCGTTTCGGGGTACAATATTTTTTCCATAGAAACGCTCCTTTGCAAATCCGCCCGTCTATTTAAAACAAGCTTTTAAAGTTCGCTTTAAACTTCGCTTAACCTTTCGCTAAACTCTATCGGATTTGCCCTACGGAAATATTATACCCGTTTTTTTGCGAAACTCTACCTACGTTTGTCTTTTTCGCTCTCCGAATCGCCAAGGCAATCTCTAACGCCCGTTCCCCTTTCCCCACGGCGCGTTTAAGACCCTCTACCGATAAAAGTCCCGACTCTACCGTCGGTAGAGTCGGGACTTTCAGCCCTGTAATGTTCTGTTTTTAAGCAGATTCCGCAAGTTATAACCTCGTCGACGAAACAATTAAAATTACCTTCGTCCCGTTTTTATAAACTCTATCAAGGCTTCCGTATCGTCGAAGTCGTCATAGTCGCCTTTTATACCCTCGCGGTGATATACGAGTCCGTTTTGTTCGTTCCTTTCAAGGCAATCCAAAAGATAGCTTTCGCCATATCTTTTTGCAAACTCCGTAAATGCGGAAGGTTTTACTTTGCCCAATAATCCTTTTTCGCACCTTTCGCCGCAATCATAACAATGCTTTACGCCCTTTGAAACGGCGCATTTTCTGTTTTCGCACCATTCTTTACCCGAACAGTTTTCCGAAACGCAGCCCGAACATACCGAATTCTGCGAGCATAAACAACAAGCTAAGCCGCAACGGGCTATCCCCAATTCTCTTTTCATATAATTTCTCCTCCAATCAGGTAAATTTTTAAATTCGACCGCTATTTAAGTCCATAGCTCCGTTAAAAATATTGCGCTTGCGTCTTAGTCGGTTCATACCGCAAGATTTATAAAAACCGTTTTTTATGTTATAGATTTTCCTATGCGGCTAAGCCGTTCGCTTTCATTCACACAGCAAAGCCCCAAGCCGTTGGCTTGGGGCTTTTGTGGTGCACCTGAATGGATTCGAACCATCGGCACCGAGCGTCGGAGGCTCGTGCTCTATCCAACTGAGCTACAGGTGCGTTGCGCGTTTTAATATATTCACGCACGCGATTGCCGATATCGAGTTTTGCGTAAGTCGGCGCGAACGCTCTTACTAAATATAATTTAATAAATGAAATATGTCAAGCAAAATTCGGCAATGGACGGGCGACTATCACAGTCCGATAAAATCCGCCGCGCCATCGAACAATCGTTGCGCCTGCGCGGGCAAACCGTTTATTCCGCGTAGGCGGCGACTATATCCGCAAGTATGGCGACTACCTTTTCCATCATCTGAACGGGCACAAACTCGTTGAGTCCGTGGGCGTTATGTCCGCCCGTACAGATATTGGGGCAGGGCAAGCCCATAAACGACAGACTGCTGCCGTCCGTGCCGCCGCGTATGGGCGAAATCAGCGGCGTTACTCCGTTTGATTTCATAGCTTTCACTGCGTTGTCGATAAGGTGCATATGCGGGGTAATGACTTCCGCGCAGTTATAGTACTGGTCGCGCATCGAGAGCTTTACCCTCCCCCCGTACAGCGCGTTGAAATCTTCGACCACCTCTTCCGCGTACGCCTTGCGCGAGAGGAACGAGGCTTTGTCGTGGTCGCGGATAATTCCGCTTATTTTACAGCTTTCCACGCCGCCAGATATATGGTTGAAGAAGTAGTATCCTTCGCGCCCTTGGGTGGTTTCGGGGCGCTCTTCCGCGGGGAAACGGTTGATTATCTCGTTCGCAACGGTGAGCGCGTTTATCATCTTACCCTTAGCCTGACCCGGGTGGATATTGACGCCTTCCACCTCTATCTCTAACGCCGCGCCGTTGAAAGTTTCGTAAGATAGGTCGCCTATCTCCTCGCCGTCCACCGTATAGGCGAAGTCGCAACCGAATTTTTTAATATCGAACAGCTTCGCGCCGTGCCCTATCTCCTCGTCGGGAGTAAAAGCTATGCCTATTTTGCCGTGCTTCACTTCGGGGTGAGCGACAAGGTACTCCGCAAGAGCCATTATTTCCGCAATCCCCGCCTTGTCGTCCGCGCCGAGGACGGTCGTACCGTCAGACACGATTATATCGTAACCGATATAATTTTTAAGCGCGGGACAGTCGTTAGTGCGGATATATGTGCCGTTCAAAAGCTTTATATCGCCTCCGCGATAGTTTTTTACCACCTGCGGATTCACGCCGTAACCCTTGGGTTCGGACACGACGTCGAGATGCGCTATAAAGCCGATAGCCGCCTTTGCGCTGAGACAGTTTGCGTTAAGCCAAGCGTAAACGTAGCCGTTCGGCGTGATTTCGGCGCTGAGACCAAGCTTTTTAAGCTCGTCAAAGAGCAAGTTGGCAAGATTAAACTGACTTTCAGAGGACGGGGTGTTTGCAAAGTTTCCCTCGTCCGAAGGCGTATCGACTTTTACGTATCTTAAAAATTTGTCCGAAACAGTTTCCATAAAAACCTCACTTGAAAGCATTTGCGCCCGCGTCGTAAAAATAGCCTATCTTCTCCATTCGGCGGCATATATCCTCCTGCGAACAGCCGAAACAGTCGCAAAAATCAACCAGCGAAGAGAAATCGTCGCGAAGCTTTGTATTTATAAAAGAGAGCAATATAAAATCGTCCTGCGGTAAGTCCATAAATCACCTTATCAATTTGGCGGCGCACCCGTTCGCGCGCCGCACGCTGATATTATTATCTCAGTAAAGCCAAAAATATTATAACACGCCTTATCTGCGTTTGCAAATAAAAGTTTTTATGTTATAATTAAATTATGGAAAAGAAAACGGTAGTCGTGGGAATGAGCGGCGGTGTGGACAGCTCGGTCGCCGCTCTGCTATTGAAGCGTCAGGGATATAGCGTTATAGGGCTATATATGCTTAACTGGGAAGAGAACGACGCCAACGGCGCGTGCACTTCCGAAGCCGACTTTGCCGACGTACAGAGAGTGTGCTCTCTCCTTGATATTCCCTATTACAGCGTAAATTTCGCAAAACAGTATTCCGAGCGGGTGTTTAAATACTTTTTGGACGAGTACGCCGCGGGCAGAACGCCCAACCCCGACGTGCTATGCAACCGCGAGATCAAGTTCGGTCCGTTCAGGGAATACGCGCTGTCTATGGGCGCCGACTATATAGCCACGGGGCATTACTGCGGAATAGACCACAACGCCGACGGCAACCATTACCTTTTAAAGGCAAAAGACAGCGGCAAGGACCAGACCTATTTTTTAAATCAGGTTACCCGTCCGCAACTTGAACGCGTTCTGTTCCCCCTGTCCGACCTGCCCAAGGAAGAGGTGCGGCGCATAGCCGAAGAGAACGGCCTCGCCACCGCGCGCAAGAAGGATTCCACGGGAATATGCTTTATCGGCGAGAGAAATTTCCGCAAGTTTCTGTCAGAATACCTGCCCGCGAAACCGGGCAGAATAATCACCCTTGACGGCGAGGACGTGGGCGAACACGCGGGGCTTATGTACTACACCATAGGTCAGCGGAGAGGACTCGACCTCGGCGGCAGGCGCGGCGAAGAGGGCAGATGGTTCGTAGTCAGAAAGGACGTAAAAAACAACATATTATACGTTTCGCACGGGGACGAATCGCCGCTTTACTCGCGTTCGTGCGAGGTTGTGGGGCTGAATTGGATAGGATATATGCCGCCGCGAACGCCGTTTTTATGCACGGCTAAGTTCCGCTACCGCCAGAGCGAACAGCAGGTTGAAGTGACCTTGACTGAGAGCGGCGCTCACGTTGAGTTTGCCGAAAGACAGCGCGCCGTGACCGAAGGGCAATACGCGGTATTTTACGACGCGACCCGTTGCCTCGGCGGCGGAGTCATAGAAAGCGTAGAATATTGATTTCGTAACGGCAACTAACGGC
>CAZDZH010000029.1:0-9494 GCA_964509935.1 uncultured Clostridia bacterium | reverse complement strand
AGGCGTGATAGACGCGCCTTGGGCGCAAGCAAACTATGTTTGCGCAGTGCTTGCCTATGGCAAGTGCGTCGGAGCGAATCCCGCCCATTCCGCCAATCAAAACCTAAATCGAACCCATAAAGGTTGGTTTAGGTTTTATTTTTTTATAAAAAACGGCTAATGCGTATATGCAATAGCCGTAAATTTCAGAGATAAGGAGGTGACCCACGGTGCCACTTGGGAGCCAACTTATTTATGCTTGATAACTCCGTAAGAAATTATCATAAGAGCCTTAAGTAAGGCTTTCATAAATACCACCTCCTTGACGCGCCAAGGCTAATAAGCACCTTAACGCTTTGGCAAAATTATTATACAGATTTTTATTGAAAAAGTCAAGTTGCAGACGGTTTTATGCCGCGAAAGGCTCTTGACGTGAGAAAGGAGTGTGTCAGGCTATCTTGCCAAAGGCAAACGAAAAGCCCCTCGGGGCTGTCGGTTGGCGGTTTATTTGCCTACCGACACGCTCCTGAGAGGCTCAGGTCAAGAGCACTGTGGAATAAATCGTCTGCGTATGTATCAAATACGCATTACAAGTCTGAAATCTTTAAGTCCGTAATACTGTCTGTTTTGTATCACATACGGCATTTTAACGTTTTTGTCGTAAAAAGAAAAACCCTGACTCTCGTCAAGGTTACTCGGTTTTGTTTTATTTAGTTTTTTATGTAATTTTTTTTCGGCTTTTAAGTCAGGTTTCGTTTTTGTTTTCGGTTTGCGTTTGTTGGTGCAGTTCGACTATCCTTGAAAAGATACTTTCAAAGAAAGTGCGTTTTTCGCCGTCGGTCAACGCCTCGATATTCGGCTCGCCGACGGCTACAACTTTCAATTCGGTGTGCAGCATTTTTTTCGTCCTCCTTTTTTTGAAATAGATTTTATTACCTGAACTCGCAAGATTTCTGCGACTTCGAGAAAATAATAGTTTGTAAATACAACAAATTTTGTCGCATTCACAAAAAAGGAATAGAAAAAGGACGTAATACGACCGTAAAATTTCGTACTTCGCCCTTAAAATGCCGCCTCTGACCCTGTTATTCACGGGTGAATGCTTTTCGCTATCTGTCCTAACGCCGTTTGATAGTTAGTTCGCTCCTGACTTAAAAACTCGGCTCGCTATTCTTGCTATACGCCTTTGACTATTCAATTGCGTTACAACTATACCACAAGCAAAGTTTTAGCGGAAGTGACTAAACGTAGCATTTGTGGACAATTAGCGGACACTTTTGGTTGTATGCGCGTATAGTCTGACGTTTACCCCGACTTATCCATACTTGCGGTTTTGTCTTAACGGTTACAACTATACCACGGGAAATTGGCAAATACAAGGACATCTATGTGACCGAAATGTACCAAAATGTGATGTCGTTGTAACATCTACGATTATATCATACGCCGATGAAAAAGCGTGAATGGGTTGAAATAGGTTTTGCGTGGATTTTTGACGTTTTCAGGGAGTAAAGCCATACTTGAAAAGGACTGAAAAATGGTTTTTGCGGTAGTAAAAAAGGACGGCGCAGGAAAACGCCGCCCGAAACAAAACGCAACCGAAAACACTCGGAAGATATAAAAGGATTAAAACTCAAAATATGCCACCGTGCGAAGAACTACGGGGCGATTCGCCAAGCGGTTTAGCGGCGAACGCCCCGTTCCGCTCGGCTTTGAGTTGACCTTTTTATTCGAGTTTAAGTGAGGTGTTTGGCGGGTGCTTGACCGCGACGCGAAGCGGCGCGCTTGTATTAGTCAAGCACCCGCCACAGTGCCATAAGTCCATTTTTGCATATCTAATACACTTGAAATAATTGTCTATGTTTGGTATAATAGAATTATAAAACTTTTGAAAAGACAAATTAAAAAACTATGCAAATTAAAAAACTCGACGAAATAATCAAAACAGCCGACGAGAAAGCCATTAAGAGCGAATTAAAACGCTTGGGCTATATCGACTGCGCAAAACACAAAGAATATAAGCACATATCGCTTACGGACTTATTCAACGGCGATTTGCAGGAAACGGACGACTACCCCGACAGCAAAGGCAAGCGTACTTATCAGGGCGGCATATTTACCACCGTAAAGGGCTATGAACAGTTGGAGTTTGTTATAGTCAACATAAATGACGACAAGAACCACTTTCCTATTAAACTTTTAATTTGGACTAAGGAGATTTAACTATGACAACTGTAACTATGGAAACCGAAGGCAAAGGACTTGAAAGAAACCTTGCGAAAGTCGGAATTATAACGCACTATATAGACGGAAAGCAAACACCGCAAGAATTTAGATTTAACTTTTCGGGCGGTATGTTTACGGACGCGCAACTGAACCACGCTATGCAACTGATACGCAACTACTTCGGTGGTTATTGGTACGAAATGAACCCCAAAGGTGGCTTTACTATTACCCGTCCGCTTGAAAATCGTACCTTTATATCGTGCGGCGATACCGCAGACAGCATAAAAATCGCCGTATCTGCTGACGAGAATGGCAATCAAAAATGCTATATTTGTTTTGGTAAAGGCGTGGACGGTTATATAACAACAAACTTCGACGAGTGCGCCCATATTCTCATTGCAGGAACAACGGGCAGTGGTAAATCGTGCTTGCTTAATTCTTTGATAATGCAAGTGTTGTGCTTTTCAAACGCAAACCTTATTCTTATCGACCCGAAGAACGGCGCAGAATTTGGACTTTATGAGCAAGACGTACACAACCGTATTGAACACGTTGCAAAGGACGCGCAGGACGCTGTAAAGCAACTTAAAATTGCTGTCAATATTATGGAAAGTCGTTATTCCGAAATGAGCCGTAAAGGGCTTAAAAAGTACGACGGGGTGCGCATAATCGTTGTTATAGACGAGCTTGCAGACCTTATGATGACAAGCAAATCAGAAGTAGAAAAATATATTATTCGTATTGCGCAAAAAGGACGCGCCGCAGGTGTACACCTTATTGTAGCAACACAGGATCCACGCGCAAAGGTTGTTACGGGTTTAATAAAGTATAATCTACCGACAAAAGTTTGCCTTAAAACGGCGAACATCCAGCACAGTATGAATGTAATTGACGTTGGACGTGGCGCTGAACTGCTTGACAAAGGCGACGGGCTTGTTAAACTGCCATCTTCTCCCGACCTTATGAGAGTGCAAGCCCCTTATGTTACCGACGAAGAAATTTTACGAATTATCACAAAAAGGACGGGGTAAATATGGGGAAAGAATGGTTTTATTTAAGAGCTTCATATCATATCAATGAAAAACAACAAAAGCAGTCTTTTGCTCGGCAAAGAAATATTTTAGAACGATATGGCTATATTTTGACAGGCGACAACACTTTTGAAGAAACAGTAAGTGATAAACGTCCACAGTTTGAAAAAATGCTTACTCTCTTAAATGAAGATGATTGGGTTATATTTAGCGAGACAAGCCGTATTTCTCAATCTTATAACAGCGGTATAGATATGCTTAATACTTTATTGCTTGGTAAACAAGTTAATGTGCGCTTTGTATCAAACGGTATTGACCTTATGGCAAATGAACAGATAAACCCTTATACTTGGTACACAATTTCACAAACACTTTTGGCTGAGGAATTTCAACGAAGAATAATGAGTTATAATATCGCCAATGCATTGGAAGCAAAACGTAGACAAGGCATTATTCTCGGCAGACCACGCAAGATTGACGACGCCACGCGCGATAAGGTAATATCTATGCGAGAACAGGGCGAGAAATTCGCTGTTATATCAAAAACACTCGGAATATCTACGGGTATGGTGTCGAATATTTTGAAAGAATATGAAACAAGCAAATCATAGGAAAAGGCATTTAGATACAAAATAAAAATTCGTTTTAGGTTACTACCGCTCCGCTAAATAAATAACGGGCAGATTTTCTGCCCGTTATTTATTTCTCTAAATATTGGGGGATTCGAACGGGCGGGAACGCGACAATCACGCTTATATGCATTACAGAAACTTAAAATGTTTCCGCGCATTTTGCCTTATATCGGGATAGTAAAGTATGGGTACAGAGTTTATGCTTTTAATAGAGATATAAAGAACGTAGTGCCGTTTTGTCCCGTTTCGTAAGTGAGGGTGCCGTTCATACTTTCGATAATGTTTTTGCAGATATAGAGTCCCAGACCGCCTGTTTCGGTATCGTTTTCGGATATATAAGGTCTGAAAACGTCAAGACTTTCGTCTATGCCTTTGCCGTCGTCCGCAACGCACAGTATGACTTTATTTTTGTCGGTTTTTACGGATAACGTTATCGCAGAACAGTTTGCGTGTTCGATAGCGTTTATTATGATATTCGATACGACGTTTTCTATTCCTTTCGGTTTTACGAACGCTTTAACGGGCTTATCCGCCGCGACTTTAAGGATAATGCCGTTTGCGTCGCAATCGAAATGATGGAACTTATACAGAAGCGCGCAAAGTTCGCTCATATCTACGACTTCCGACGGCTCGGCTAAATAATTGAGTTTCGCATACGCGGCAATTTCCGAAAGGTTGTTGATAACGCGTTCCGCGTCTTGCTTAATAATGTTAATAGTTTTGATTTGTTCGTCGTCCCGTTCGCGCTCGATTGCTGCGTTGCAAAGCAAAACGGCGGACGACAGCGGTTTTTTCATATCGTGCGAAACGAATTGCAAAAGACTGTCGCGCTCAGATATTACCGCCTTGATATCTTTAACCTGCCGCTCCACCTCGCTTTGCAGATTCGAGGTAAGGTAAACGTTGGATTTTTTCATATCCGTTATGACGATAACCACGGTTAAAAAAGTTGTCAGAATCGTTGCCGCGCACATCCAGAACATCGGATTTATCTGCGCCGGGAAAATTTGCGGCAAGAAAAGCGACGCTGTCACCGCAACGTCTATTAAAGTCGCGCAGACCGTCTCCAATATGCCGTGCCGGTCGCCTTTTTCAAAAACGGCAAAGCCAATAAACACGGTAAGCGAAAGCGCGCCGACGGCTTTTATAACCAAACATACAATCTTCACGGCGTTCGCCGCGCCGTAAGGAATAAACGGACAGATAAAAGCCAAAACCGCGCCGACTGCCGATAAACTCGGAAAGATTATTTTTGCGGGGATTTTGCCGAAATTTCTGCCGATAGCGAATTGCGCGCCGCCTAAGATTATAAAGGGCATGGATAAGGCGATACCCGACCAGAAAAGCGGAGCTTCCGTAACTCCGGATATAAAGTACCGCGAGAGAAGCATTACCGTTATTCCGAGTATCCATACGATAGCCGAAATAAATCTTCCGGACTGCTCTACAAAGGACAGAACCGCAAGGACGGCAAGAACCGCCGCGGCGAGTATGGCGCACGCCAAAACAAGATTTTGAGAGGTCTTTGCGATATTCTTTACCGCGCTTTCCGTGCCGATTATAGGGCAGTCTGTGATGCCCGAATACGCCGCTTTCGTCGATTGATAGTGTATCGTTATAAATCCGTTGCTTATCGCTTCGCGCTTGGTGTAAAACCGAAGCTCGATATACGTCGGTTCGGTTTGCGCGGAAAAATTTTCGGTTTTGTTGACGTAATTGGTGTTGAATTCTTTAAAGTCGTAGTTTTCAATCTCGCCGTTGCGCGCGACGAGCTGAGTGTTGTAGTAAATATTAGACGCCGAAAAAATTTTCGGGATTTTTACGGTAAAACACCAATTTTCGCCCATTTTGTATTTCGACATTGCCTCCGACTGCTTGTCGAAATTCTCCGACCACGGGTCCAGATTCATAACGGCAAACATAAGCGTGCCTTTTTCGGCGAATTCGAACGGCTTCGTGAGGTCGACGATTTCGTACTCTTGACCGAGCGAATTCGGTTGGACGAATTTGTCCGCAATATAGTTGACCTTCGTCAATTTGCCGAGGTCGCCTAAATCGGTAATACGAACCGCGGCAAAGTCCTTGCCGAATTCTAAGGTTCGATTTCCCCATTCGTACGTTCCGTCGGGCTTCGTTATCTTTCCGAAATAATTAAATTCCCCCGTCGTTTCCTTTACGGATTCAATCTCGGGCGCGCCGAAATAAAGCGCGATAATAAATACCGCCGCAATCAAAGCGCAGGATAAAACGGATATTATTTTCTTAATATATCGACTATTCATTTTTACCGCCTGTAAAAGCATATCCTATGCCGAATTTGGAAGATAATAAACCGGCGCAGTCGTCGGATACGGCAAGCATCTTCTTGCGTAAATTCGATATGTGCTTTTTTACGGTTTCCGTATTCAAAAAAGGCATCTTCCACACCTTTTCGTAAATTTCGTTTGCGGTAAAGTATACTCCCGCATTTTCCATTAAAAATAAAAGAACGTTAAATTCGTTCGAAGTAAGTTTCAGCTCGGTATGCTCGTAAACCGCCGTGCGTTGAGCGACGTTTAAGGTTAGTTTGCCCGAGGTTACGTTGGCTTTACTGTCGGGAAGAAGCCGCAAAGCCATGCGCGCTTCCAAAACCTGCGGAGAACATGGCTTGACGATATAGTCTGCCGCGCCGGCAGATAACCCCTCTATAATATTTGCGTCCGAACCCAAATCGGAAAGTATCACGACGGGCGTCTGCCCCAGATAGCTTATCAGCTCCCTGCCGTTGCCGTCGGGCAGAATCAGGTCGAGTATTACTATATCGTATTCGCGCGCGGTCGCCGCGGCTATGCTCTCTTTCAGGTTTTTGCACGCCGTAACATTGTTCCTTGCCGAAAAATATTCGGCAAGACTTATGCGAAGCCTTTCGCTGTCTTCCACTATCAAAATATTTCGGAATTCAACCTTATTCATAATGATGATAGTTTATCACAAAACTCTATAAAAAACAACAGATAAACTTTCGTCGGAGTGGGCAGAATGAAGTGATTTTGGGCGAAAAGCGAGCACGGGGTCCCCGAAAAACTTAGAGTTTTTTGGGGTGATTCGGCGTACTTAGGTACGGTAGTCGAGTTTTTCGCCCAAGTCTCCCCGAATCGGATATTTTATCCGCATTTTTTAAATTATAAAAAAATTTTTTATCTTCCATATATTTTTTTCGGGGAGACGTAAAGCGCTCATAAATGTCCACTCCTACTTAAATCGTGAATAAATCGTGAAGAATGAGGGCTAAGTCCCGTTTATCTGTTCCGAAAATCATCTCGGTTTGATAAAATATCGATGAAAATTAAAGTATTCCATAACGGGCGTGCGCTTTCTCAAACGGAAAGCGTATGCGTAAGAGAGGTGTAATCGTGACTTTAAGAACAAGAAAATTTTTGATATGCGTACTCGCTTTTGTATGCATAATGCTGTGTGCCGTAGCGGCGGTAAGTCTTGCGCCGAAAACACGGACGGCGATTGCGGCAACGCCGCAGGGCACGCCGCTGACCTCTGTGGCAGACTTTACCGATACCGGCAACGGCTATACGTTAAGTAGCGGAAACTACTATCTTAACGGCAACATCGAGATATCCTATATCATAACAATACAAGCAGGTACAACGGTTACTCTTGACCTGAACGGTTATATGCTCTATTATACTTACCCTAATACGGGTTATAAAAGTTATACAATTTTTAATGTAGAAGGCGACTTTACGCTTAACGATACATACGCCGGCACGGGAAGAATGCACGAAGTAGATAATTTGTACACCGAGGAAAGCGGCGATACAAGAACAATTACCGGCGGCGTATTAGGACATGGCAGAGTACACGTAAACGGCAATTTTACAATGAACGGCGGCACGATTTCGGGCAGTTACGAATCCGGCGTATATATAGCGGAGGGCGGCAATTTTACAATGAACGGCGGCGCGATTATAGGCAACCACGGCAAAGCGAGCGGTGGCAGTGGAGGCGGACTGGGCGAGACCAGCGGCGTTGGCGGTAATGCCCCAAACATAGGCGCCGGCGTGCATAACAAAAAAGGCACGTTTACAATGACGGGCGGCACGATAACCGAAAATTGCGGATACGCGGGCGTATACAGCGTTCAGTACGCTACGTTCAACGTTTCGGGTTCGCCCAAAATTTACAACAATAAAGACGGGAATTGCGATATAAATCACACGTTTAACGTCGCCGGCAAACTGACGCAGGGCGCCGAAATACATGTTCAAAGAACTTACTATAACAAAGGCATAATCGCAACGGGTTATACGCAGGAAGAGCCTTTTAGCGACTATTTCGTTGCGGATATTACCTATAACGGTAAATGTTTTTATAACGATAACGGCACCTTGAAACTGGCGTCGCACAGCCTCGACGACAAAGGCGATTGCAAATATTGCGGAGTATGGCAGGCGGTGTGGGTTGCCGGCGACACGTACGATACTTTTGAAGAAGGTATCGAAGCGTTAAATAATGCGAAGAATACGGTCGGGGTGAAAATGTTTACCGACGGGGTGTTGACTTCCCCGTTAGATACGTACAGCTCGGAGTTGAGCAACAGTAGAAATATAACCATCGACCTTAACGGATATATGATTTCCACAGCCCAAGGTTTCGACGGTTCGGTTGCGCTGGTAAGCAGCGGAAGTTTAACAGTCAAAGATACGTACGCGGGTACCGACAGAAAACACACCATAAACGGAAAAGAAATAATCGGCGGCGTAATAACCGGCGGCAATGGAACGCTTGTCGACGGCAACAGACGGGGCGGATGCGTGTACGTATACGGCTCCGGTGATTTTACGATGACCGGCGGCACTATATGCGGTAACACGGCGACGTACGGCGGCGGCGTGTACATGGACAAAAATTGTTATTTGAAAGGCGGCACTATAAGCGGCAACACGGCGACGTACGGCGGCGGCGTGTACGTCGCTGCAAACAACTTAACCGTCAATTTAAACGCGAGCGACGCCGTGAGTACGATTACGGGCAATACGGCGGCGTACGGCGGCGGCGTATATGTGGATGGGGGGCTCCGACTTTACAATACTGTGAATATAACGAATAACAAAGACGGAGCCGGCGAAAACGCGAAAGAAAGTAACGTTTATCTGGCGCCGGGAAAGCAAATAAGCGTCAACACACTTAAAGACGGCAGTAAAATAGGCATTAGCTTAGCGGATGGTTACAGCGGAACGTTTACGAGCGCGTATAATCCGAAGGACTCGGATGGGAACTATATACCGCCCGATACGTACTTTGTTTCGGACGACGCAACCAAGCCGTGCGTGCATCTGAACGCAGACAATATGGCGATGCTGGACGTTCATACGGGCGGTTCCGCCACCTGCAAAGCATTGGCGGTATGCGATTCTTGCGGAAAAGGGTACGGCGAATATGCCGGACATACGCTTTCTTCGGTTGCGCAAAAGGATAAGACTTGCACTACGGACGGCGTGCTTGCGCACGACCATTGCTCGGTATGCAACAAAGATTTTATAAACGGCGTCGAAAAGACAGCGGACGAATTAAAGATAGCGGCAGGGCATAACCTGACTGAGGTAGCGCAGGTAAACAAAACTTGCACTAC
>CAZDZH010000028.1:0-11169 GCA_964509935.1 uncultured Clostridia bacterium | reverse complement strand
CTGAACGGCAAGTTCGGGGCTATGCTGATCGGATTCGCCCAAATCGCCGTCGAAAGTAAGTCCGTCGGTTATAAGCATTACCTGTTTTTCGCTGAAACTTAGGTTTTTGATTGTGCTTAACGCCTTTTCAAGACCTATTCCCACTATAGTGCCGCCGCCCGTAGTGATATTGTCTATCTTTTCATTGATAGCGTCGATATTTTCGAGGCTTGTAGGGGCTTGAAGCACCTCCACGTCGCCTGCAAAGGTTATAATGCAGACGTAATCGTCCTTATTGAGGAAATTAATCAGCTGCTTGGTCGCCTGTTTCGCCAGAATCATACGCGACCAGATGCCCATACTTCCCGATACGTCCAGCACTATAGTGTAGAGTTTCGGAGTGCCGACCGAATCGCCGAACCTAACGGGGAGCATATCGTCGAGCTGTTTAAGCTCGTCTTCTAGCTTATCCTGCACTTTCAGGTTGCCCATAGTCACAAGGCTTTTGCCGAAAGAGGAAACTACCGTATCCAGACTTTGCAGAAACATCTGATAGTCGTTCATTTCGGTAAGGTCTACATCGGATAGCAGTATTTCGTCGTACTTGCAAAGTTCTTCTATTCCTATGGGAAAATCGGGGGCGTCGAGCCCGAACGCGCTTACGCGAGCGGTTTCGCCGTAGTAATTCTGAGCCAACGCTATATCGCTCGCGTTTTCGGTGACGAGCAAAACGTTCATCTCGTCCGAAACCACCTGCGTGAAGGTATACGAATTATTCAGCGAGCTTTCGTCCCGCTCGTCGGTCAATACCGCTACGTATTCGTAAGACCCGCTCTCCTGCGTATCGAGTTCTATTTCCACGATATTAGTTCCGCGGCTTAGTTTTAGGTGCTTGGTTTCGTACGCCTCGCCGTTTTTCGTCAGCGTCAGAGTCGTGGAATAGTCGGGCGAATCGAAGCTCGACTGAATGGTATATACAGCCTTTTCGGGGTTGTTTTTATACGCCGTGCCCGTAAATTCCGCGAAAGAAATCTGCATTTCGGTCGCGTCGTCTGTTATATTGTCGTTGAGATAAATCGCGTCTATATGGATGCTCTGTGCGCGCATACTCTCTATCTGCGAGCGCAATTCCGAGCAGTCAGTATCGTAAGTCTGCAAAGCGTCGGTTATCAGCACCACGCGTTTGATAACGTTGCCTTTGAAAAGGGAAGACGCGTATTGAAGCGCAGGCACTATATTGGTTTCGCTGTCGTCGACGTCCGCCGTTGCCACCTTTGCAATCGAAGCGCCGGGAGAAGCGAGCAAATCGTAATCCTTGCCGAAACATATAACGCCCATTCTGGAATTGCGGGGCAGAGATTTGCCGAGATTCGAAATATAGCTGTCCACCGTATCGAGGTTTTTATTTGCGGAATAGGAAACGTCCGCCACCACGTAGACCTCGGTCTGCGTAACGACGGTTACTATCTTCGTTCCAGCCGCGGCGAAAGCTATAATAACCGCCAGAACGACGTGCATAGCGACAGAGGCTATGTTGTGTCCGTTTCTGTTATCGCGCCGAATCGCGATAAAGAAAGGTACGGCAAATAAGACCGCTATGGGTATTGCTATGAATAGCAGATAAACGTTATCGAAGTTGATATTGCTCATAACAATACACCGCCCAATCCGCCGCAACGATTACGGCTAGAAGAATAAACAAAATCAAGAGGTCGTTGTAAATACCGTCCCTCTTTTCCGTCCCGGGTTCGCCCGAAACTATGAAAGACTGTTCGTCCGCTATGGGAACGCGCTCCGCTTCGGGCATTGCAGAAAAGACGTTGAAATACCTTTCGGTATCGTCGCCCATCAACATTCTGACCGTATAAGTGCCCGTTTCGGTGAGGCGCACTTCGCTTACGGCGCTTGAAGAGTCGGGATACGAAACCGAGCCCGACGGATTTATTACGCTTATGCTTTTGCAGTTTGCAAGCACGTTTATAGTGAGCGTTTCTCCGCAATAATAGGAAGTCCGGTTTACGGCTTTGGGGAAAGTATAATCCAACAGGTTACCTATTAAAACGGTAAAGTCAGCCAGCACAGGAAAGTTGGAGTACGTGAGGTCGAACGCAAATACCACCTCGCGGTTGGAATACTCGTTTACGCCCGTAAATATTACGGGATTGCCCTCGCAGGTCGCAATAGTGGTGAAGTTGCGGTAAAAACCGCATTTACGGTATTTAGTGAGGTAGAAATCGCTCTTTTCCAGATTGACAGTAAGAGTATTCAACAGCGTCGTGCCCGAAGAAACGTACGCGGCTTTTTTGCCTGTGCCCAGCACGATATCGTCCTGCACGGTAAACCCTGCGGACGCAACGCTTTGCGACGGATCCATAAACCACACGGCGCCGTTTTTAGGCACTTCCGCGGGATAATATCCGTCGAATACGTAGAGGTCGTAACTCTCTGTCAAATTGGCGTACTCCGTCTCGCCGACCACTTTTACCCTTGCGTTGCCAACCGACTGCAACGCCGCCCTTATATAGAACGTAGGGTTGCCCACAATTAGTACGCTGTAAGAATTTTCCGTATCCGCGTCGTAGACTGTGACTGAGTTATCGGCAGCGAGCGCGTCCTGCTGGGTTATTTCCACCCTGAACGACGAAAACTCTTCCGCCTCGCATTCGAACGTAGGGAAAGGCGTAAGAGCAAGCGCCGCCGTTTCCACCGTGTTTGTAAGAACGGCGGCAGTCGAATCTCCCAGATAAAGATTTACGGTGAGCGTCGCGTCGCTTTCGTAAGAAACCACCTTTCCGTCAACCTTTAATATCCCGTCAGCTAAAACGTAGGTTATATCCGTGACGGCATAGTTGTCCACCGCCTCCGCCACGTTGACTATCTTTACGTTTTCCGTCTCCTCGAAGGATTTATCGGTAAAAAGGTATATGACGGTCGAAGGGTTTGCGTTGAAATACTTCTGAGCCTCGCCAAGCGCGTCCGTATATCCTGTCGAAACGGACGAAGGTTGAACGTCGTCCAGAAGAAGATACGCCAGATCCTTTTCGTTTACGTCGTCGAAGATTATGGAAGTAGCGTCGCCGGTAAGAACCAGCGAATACGCGCTGCCCTTCATCGAATCCCCGATTACCTTACGTATTTCGCTCTTCGCGCTCTCGAACCTGGTTTTGCCGTCCGACTGAACTATGTTCATACTGCCCGAACCGTCGAGAATAAAACAATAGTCGTCAGCCGCGCCGCGTATTCTGAACACGGGCTGAGCTATTGCGAAAGAAATGAAAAGTACGGAAAGAAGCTGTAAAATAAGGCTTATTATGCCCACTAATTTATTTATGGGCAGACGCTTTTTTAAAAACTTTTCGCTCAGCGTCCAAAGATAAGTAGACGATATAACCTGTTCGGTGTACTTGTTCTTGATTATGTATATTACGATAATGACGGGGATACCGATAAGACCGAGCAATCCCAAAGGATACGCAAAACTCATTTGATTACCCCCATTTCCGCCATTTTATCGAAACATACCGTCTTTAACGAATCCTCCGCGGAAACCAGCATGTATTGCGCTCCGCGTGCGTAGCAATATTCGCGTATTCTGCCCGTGGCATACTCCAAAGCGCGCTTGTACGCCTGCGCTATTTCGCGGTTGATGTTTTTGCGGTAGAACTTTTCGGTATTCTCGCTGTCGAAGAAGTGCATTTTGCCGCGGGCGCGGGGATTAAGCTCTTCTTTGGAAAGCACCTGAATACAGAATACGTCCCTCCTTTTGCCTACGAGATAATCTATCGCGTCCTCGTAATTGTTGTCGGTGAGAAAGTCGGAAATAATTACCGACATACCGTCGCCGTAGCCGACTACCGAAGGCAGAATGGCTTCGCTTATAAAGCTGTCGCCGTCGAAGGTCACTTCGTTGAGCTTTCCGATAGAATTTATGTACGCTTCCTTGCCGAGCATACCCGAAATAATTTCCTCTACGCGGTTTCCGCGTATAACGTACACAGAAACCTTGTCCATTTCGCATATTGACAGATAGGCGAGCAGGGCGGCTATTCTAAGCGCCTGCACGTCTTTTTTGCCCTTGCCGTAAGACATAGAGCGGCTTGCGTCGATATAGATGCGCGTGTGCATCTGTCGCTCGTCCAGATAAAGCTTCAAGTACAGCTTATCGAAGCGCGCGAAAGCGTTCCAGTCGATTTTGGTTATATCGTCGCCCGCCATATATTCGCGGTTGTCCGCAAACTCGCACGAAGAGCCGTGTGTTTTACTCTTATGCGTGCCGCCGAACATTCCCGCCACGTTGTTTTTTATGAGCAACTGCAACGTTTCTATCTGTTGCAGAAACTCTTCGTCAATAACCAATCCCATTTACGTTTTACTGTTTGTTCTTCTTAGTATCTTCGATAAGCATTTTAATTACGTCGTCAACGGTGAGTTTGTCGTTTACCGCGTTGTAGTTAATCTTTACCCTGTGCCTTAAAACGGGGTACGCCAAGGCGTCTATATCCGCGTAAGAAACGTTATAGTTACCGTTCATAAGAGCGCGCACCTTTGCGCTGGTTATAAGCGCCTGCGCCGCACGGGGGGACGCGCCGTATTTGACGTATTTCTTTGCCGTAGGCGCGCACTTTTCCAGCTCGGGATGAGTGTTAGAAACCAACGTTACGGCGTAATTGAGCACCTCGGGGATAATGGGAACGCCCTTCGCAAGCTCGCGCATTTCAAGAATGTCCTTGCCGCCTACCACCGCGGTTGCGTTTTCGTCGAGGGATACCTGCGTCATATCTACGATGTCGGCAAGCTCTGCTATCGTGGGGAATTTCATTATCAGCTTGAACATAAAGCGGTCCATCTGCGCTTCGGGCAGAGGATAGGTTCCGTCCTGTTCTATGGGATTTTCTGTCGCGAGCACGAAGAACGGCTCTTCCATCAAATACGTTTTCTTCGCTACGGTTACCTTATGCTCCTGCATAACTTCGAGCATCGCCGACTGCGTTTTGGGCGTAGCGCGGTTGATTTCGTCCGCGAGGATTAGATTTGCGAATATCGGTCCGCGGTTGAACACGGTGTTCATTCTGCCCGATTCGTCCTTTTCGATTACGTTTGTACCCGTAACGTCGGAAGGCATAAGGTCGGGAGTGAACTGAATACGCGAAAAGGGAAGGCTTAAAGTTTTACCCAAAGAGCGCACAAGACGGGTTTTGCCTACGCCGGGCACGCCCTCCAACAGAACGTTGCCGCCTGCGATGATAGCCGTTATTACGTTATCCACTATTTCTTCCTGTCCGACGATGTCCTTTCTCAGCTCGTCCTTAATGGTTGCGATAAGACCGCTGAATTTTTTTACTTTTTCCAAGCCGTCGTTGTTTTTTTCCTGATTTTCCATAATTTTATAACCCTCTTGTATTTAAGAACCTTCTTCCGTATCGGAGTCCTGGATTCCGTTATATAATTTGTCGAAATATGAGTTGATATAATCCACGACGTCGTCGGGCAGTTCGCCGCTTAACGTGCGGTCGTAGACCATACCCAAATATTTTTCTTCCAATACCGTACCGTACTTGACGCGCTCGCCCGTGTCGGGGTCGTAAATGAGTTCGTCGCTGCCGTACTTTTCGTCGCCTTCGCCCCAGCCGCCGCTGCCGGACCCGCCTTCGCCTTCTCCGCTTCCGCCCGAACCGCCGTTGACGAGGTCGCCCAAGGGGTCGGTTAAATCGTTGAGGGATATGTCGAATATATCCGCCAGCTTGCGCCTGACGAAATCGTTCATAATGCAGTTATAGCTTTGTCCCGAAACTGCGTTTACGACTATGGTTTTGAAGTTGGCATACGCTGAATCCAAGTCGCTTTGAAGCGTACTGTCGCCGTAGCCTTTATTGCATTTATCCGAGACGGCTTTAACGCCCGCCGCGAAGGTTTTAAGCGAGCTATACAGCGCGTCCGTTTCTGCTATTCCCGAATCGTTTAGAGAAAGGGTTATCAACGCCGCAAGCGCGGAGCTTTCGGTATCGAGCCCTTCTGTCTGCGTTATTTTAAGGGTATCGCGCGATTGAGTCAACGCCTCTTCTAAAACCTGTTCTATATCGTCGCCGTTTAGGTTTTCCAGCGCCGCGACCATGCTGTATTCGAGCAGAGACAGATTCCTCGACCTATAAGCCGCGATTCCGCTCTTTATAGCGCCGGATATGTAAGTTTCGCCGTATTCGGCAAGCTTAGCGCAAATTTCGCGGAATGAATTAGCGTCTTCGGTGATAGCGTCCAAACCGTTTATAGCGCCGCACACGGTAGTGAGCATAACGCTCTTTTTATCGACGGTTTGCAGTGTCGAATCCAACGCTTCGAGCTCTGCGATGAAGGCGTTTTTGAGCTGCTCGTCGAGAGAGGACGAGCGCACGTCGTTCATTAGGTCGTACACTGCGGACTGTTGCGACAAATCGTAAACATACGCAGGGTCGTCGTCTTCGGAGGGACCTATCGGCGGTTCTTCGGGCGCGTCCTTCTCAGCCTCCTTAATCGGCAAAAAAATACCGAAGAAAAGCATAGCTAACGAAAGCACGTATGCCACTATGTATATCCATAAATTTTTATACAGCTTATTTTTTGGCAGAGAGGCGAGCTTTTCGTCCGTATCCTGTCTTTGAAGAGTCAGTATATCTCCCTCTTCTCCCGAAAATGCGAGCATAGTGCGCGCTTTTTCGTTGAGGCAGTACCTTTCGTCAAGCTGTTTTGCCAATTTTTTAGCCACAGGGCGCAAAATAATGAAAGTTACAGCACCCGCAGCTAAGGCTACGCCCAAGCCGATTATTAGGCAGAAATACCATTCAAGAGATATTACTTTAAGTTTTGTAAGCAACAAAAGAAGGCCGCACGTAAGATTGCCGCCCGATAATGCGATTAAAACGCTCTTTACGATTGCCGCCGTCAGATATTCCGATTTGATTTTTTTGAAATTTTCACTCAATTTTTAACGAGCCTCTCAAAACGGTACTTTACAACCTTTTTCTTTGCCGTAAATATGTAACCGTATTATCAACGAATAGTTTAAAATTTTCACTTGATGTTATTAATTTTTAATCATATATTATCATACAAATCGTTCAAAATCAAGCAAATAACATTCCGATTTGCTTATAACCGCCAAAAAAGTATATTATAGATATAGTATCTGTTTATGCCGTAACGATTCCGCATCATTGCTTGCCCGAGAAAAAATTAAACGTGAGCGTAAAACGACCTCGTTGGATTTCTAAGACGAGGTCGTTTCTATTCTTATTTAAATTTTTGGTTACAAAAGCTTACGTCGCTTTTACAGCATTGCCAGAACTTCCGCGGCGTTGGAGTCGGGCTTGACCTTGGGCATTACCGAAAGTATCATTCCCTGCTCGTCTATGATAAACGTTGTGCGCACGACGCCCATACCCTTTTTGCCGCACATTACCTTCTCCTGCCAGACACCGTAAGCTTTTATCGCCGTAAGCTCCGTATCGGAAAGGAGAATAAAGGGCAGATTGTATTTTTCCGCAAATTTTATATGCGATGCCGTGCTGTCCTTGCTGACGCCGATTACTACGGCGTTTTTGCTTTTAAACCCCTCGTATGCCGCGGCGAACGCGCACGCCTGACGAGTGCAACCGGGAGTATTGTCCTTGGGGTAGAAATATAAAACTATTTTTTTGCCCGCAAAATCGGAGAGCGAGACGGCGTTTCCGTCCTTGTCCGAAAGTGTGAAATCGGGCGCTTTCATTCCTGTTTCAAGCATAATTTTTTTCTCCTGTCGGTAATTAATTAAATTGATTTTTGTAACTATCAACCGCGTTTCGCTCGTTTAATCGTCGTTTCTGCGGCTATTGACCTTTGAATATATCTTCAAACACCTTTTGTTTTGAAATTTTCATTACCCAACGGAAAAACCGAAGGGAGCTTTTGGGGAAGAGCTTATATAAAAAGCCCATAATTTTTGCGTCCGCACCGTAAATCATGCGGCGTTTTTTTCTACTTATGCCTCCGACGATTTTTTTAACCATTTTGTCCCTGTCGGACATAAACGCGGAGATAAGCTTGTTTTCAGACATATCCTCGTTCTGCTGTGCGAACAGGTTGGTTTTGGTAAAGCCAGGGCAGACGTAACCGACGTATATTTCGGGGTGTTCGTAAGAAAAACACTCGGTCAAAGCCTTGCTTGCCGATTTTGCCGCCGTATAAACCGCCGTACCTGCAAGCGGCGCAAGCGCGGCAGAGCTCGATACGGTAATAAATGCCGCCGAAGGCGATTTGCTTATATGCGGATACATCACCTGTATCGAATACGCCACCGAATAAAAATCGACGTTTACGCACCTCTCCAACCCGTCTTTTGCGGTATGCTCGTACCTGTCGAACGGGGGGAATATTCCCGCGTTGTTGATAAGCACGTCCGCCTGTATCGCGTTGTCCTCCAAGTATTTATTTATCTCTTCCCAGCTTTCGCGGCGTGCAACGTCGTAATAGAGGAAAGTGAAGTTATCTCGTTTTTCGCCCAACGCTTGCAGGGTCTGTTCCAGCCCGTCGTCGTTTATGATAACGGCGATAACTTTACAGGCGTACTTTGTTATAAGCAGACGGGAGATACCGCCGCCGATTCCGCTTGCCCCTCCCGTTATTATTACCGTTTTATCATACAGCCAACGCTTTTTCATTTCGTTGCCGCCTTAAAATCCGCCTGCGCCTTTTGCTGTTTTTTTAGCGCCTTTCTCTGTTTTTTTGACGCAACCGCGTATTCGTCGGGCGCGAAGAGGGAACGGGGAGAAACCAGACCGCATTGTTTTAACTCCTCGTCGATTTTGTCGTAGTACTTGTTGAAATTTTTGTAGTAGCCCACCGTTCCGGAATTGACGTAATTGCCGCTTACCGTACTATCTTTTTCAAGCTTTTCAAACTTGTACGCTCCGTTTACGCGCAAGCCGTTCAATAAGCCCATAGAAATGGCGTCCTTAGGGCAGTTCATAGTACAGCGGCAACACAATATGCACCGCCCGCCGAAGCGGTATTTGCCTTCTTTTTCGGTTATATTCTGCGACGGGCAGTTCTTTGCGCACATACCGCAATTTATGCACTTTTTTTTGTTAACGCGGTAGAAAAGCCCGTTGAACCACGCGCCGAACCACTCTATTTTGCCCAAAAAGCACATTACGAGGCTTGACGCGGTTATGCGCAGACTCTCCCTCTCGCCCTGCACGATTTTTTGCGCTGACGATTTAGCCATTACCTGCGCGTACAGATACATCTGTTTTGCAAGACCCTGCGGATAACGGAACATTATGTTATACGGCATAAGGTAGTGCTTTTCGTAGGTGAGGTCGTAGCCCTTGCGTTTAAGATAGCGCTTGACCGCGTTGGACGATGAGTTGTTCACCGAGAACGGCTCTCCGCTCGTCTTGATTATAAACGCGCGCTGTCCCATTTGCGCCTTGGGTAAAAGCTTTATGAACTTATTGAAAAGGTGGGGAGCGTTAAAGGCGTGCCCAGGATAGGCGACGCCTACAATGTCGTACCCGTTGGGGTCGGGGAAAACCTTTTGCTTGTACGCCGAATAGGTTATAGGGAAAATATCGCCCTCGTAACCGTAGGCGGAAAGCTCGGATAAAATCATACGGCATACGCGGTCAGTGTTCCCCGTACCCGAAAAACAATAAATAATACACTTATTCATCAGATCTTTTGTTGAAATTTTTAGACGTTTATAGCATACTTTGGGCTGATAGGCGCAACTAATATCGTTACGCCAGCCCTGAATGTCCGAAGGAATTGCAAAAATTATTGCACGAACGTTTTATGCGGTCAGAAACTCTTATTTGAATTCACCGGGGGCATAACAAGCCTTACCCGTCTCGATTATAGCCTCTTCCACGCCGCCGCGCCCGATATGCAGTTCGGCATAGGTGGCGGCTATCTCCTCTTCGGAATAGTAGAAGTAATCGGTTTGAATATCTAACATAACGTGCTTGTAATCGAGCCCGTGATAGAGCCCCTTCTTTCTATCGCTTTTAGCCATCATATTTGCGCCCATAGCGCACAGGCGGCGGGCAGGATTCCAGATTTTGCGGGGTTTGCCCTGAATACCTATAAGCATTTTATCGAGCATCCAGTTAAAGTCGTGATTTTCGTCGCCTATCGCATAGCTCTTGCCGCCTACGCCGTACTCGATCGCACCGACGAGAGCTTCGCCTATATGCCTCGTAGTAGTCATAACCGAACCGCCCTTGGGGAACATAATGGTCTTTTTGCCGTTTACGAAGTTATCTAAAAATACTGCGCGCCACAACGGCTGTCTGTGGGGGCAGGTGCCGAATATGTAGGGTAGCTCCATAACGCATACGTCGAGCTTGGGCAAGCCGTCCCTCTCCTCTACCGCTTCTTTTAAAATCAGCTCTGCCTGTTCCTTTCTCACGCGGATATAGGGGTGAATTTCGGCAAGCTTCTTTTCGGGGAATTTCCTGTCGAAGTAAAGGAAGTACGAACTGCAAAGCGACGCCTTTTTAATGCCGGCGTCTCTCGCCGCGCGGAACACCTTTGCGGCGTGGTCCACAAGCCTAAGCTTGAAAAATTCGTACGCGGGCTCTGCAGGGGTAATTCTGTCGTCGGGTCCGACTGCGTAAATCATAGCATCGTAACCATTGAAAATTTCGGCAAGCTCGGCTTGAGTAAGCTCGAAAACGTCGCCTTCAAGAGTCTTGATTTGTTCGGGATACCACCCGTCCATAGGTACGTCGGGTATAGCGAGCGAAGTAACCTCGTGTCCGCGTTCAAGCGCAACCTGTGCGGCTTCGTGACCCAAAAGCCCAGTGCCGCCTACAATCATAATCTTCATTCTATCTTTCTCCGTTAGTTAAATTTTTTTCGTATTTCGGCAACGATAGCCGTATACACTCATTATTTTACAACTTTTGTAATATTAAATCAATACATTTTTTAACTTTTTAATAGAGTAAGCCATTATTTATAGGCGCGGATATATTACCGACAACCTACACGCAAGTTTTTCGCATACACTTGACTCTGAAAAGATTAAAAATAGTTATTTTTGTATTTTTAAAGGATTTCGTTCTTAAAGAAGCTTGAAAATTAATATTGGGGCTGAGAAGTTTCACACATTTTTTTATTTAAAAAAAGCAGTCATTCTTTCTCAAGAATGACTGCTTTTCGATTGTTTTAGTATAA
>CAZDZH010000027.1:0-13470 GCA_964509935.1 uncultured Clostridia bacterium | reverse complement strand
AGCTATTACAGTTTCTGCCCAAAAAGGACAAAAAGCGCCGCTGCGTTCGTCAATAGCCATATTATAATTTTTTCGAACAGGCTTTGCTTTTATAGTTTTGCTTATTCGCAAAACTATTTTTCGCCGCCGTTCCTCCTCTTCCCGCAAAAACTTTTTTTGCGGGAGCCCTATATTTTTTCGAACAGGCTTTGCTTTTATAGTTTTGCTTATTCGCAAAACTATTTTTCGCCGCCGTTCCTCCTCTTCCCGCAAAAACTTTTTTTGCGGGAGCCCTCGGTTTTTTAAAGCGCGTCGCGCACAAAAAAAGCTCCCGACTTTCGGGAGCTTGATAATTTTATCTCTTTGAGAACTGAGGTGCGCGACGCGCTTTCTTTAAGCCGTACTTCTTTCTTTCCTTGACTCTGGGGTCGCGGGTAAGGAAGCCTTCTTTCTTCAATGCCGCACGGCATTCGGGCTCTGCTTGAAGAAGCGCCCTTGCCACGCCGAGACGGATTGCGCCCGCCTGACCGGTATAGCCGCCGCCGTAAACGTTAACGAGAACGTCGTACTTGCCCTCAACGCCGAGAAGAGTTAAAGGCTGTTTTACTACGTACTGTAAAACCGACTGGGGGAAATAATCCTCGAAAGCTCTGTCATTTATAACGATAGTGCCGGTTCCTGCGGGAATAAGGCGAACGCGGGCGATAGCCTTCTTTCTTCTGCCTGTTCCCCAAAACTGCAACTTTTTCTTTAAATTAGCCTTAGCCATACTATCCTCTACCTCTTATTAGAATAATTTGAGTTCTTCGGGTTTCTGTGCAGCGTGGTTGTGCTCTGCGCCCTTGTAAACTCTTAACTTTTTGATCATATCTCTGCCGAGAGAGTTCTTGGGAAGCATACCTTTAACCGCTTCGTAAACGGCGAGGTCGCTCTTTTCGGCAAGCATCTTTTTGTAAGATACTTCCTTTAACCCTCCGATATAACCGGTATGATATCTGTAATACTTATCCTCAAGCTTTTTGCCCGTAAGTACTACTTTGTCGGTGTTTATTACTATTACAAAGTCGCCCGTATCAACGTTGGGGGTGAAAGTAGGCTTGTTCTTGCCGCGAAGAACGTAAGCAACCTTAGAAGCCAATCTTCCGAGGGGAACGCCGGCAGCATCGACAACGTACCACTTTCTTTCAACTGTCTGGGCATTTGCCATATAGGTTTTCATTGTTTACTCCTTACCGTATTTCTATATTTTCTAGAAAAATTGATTATTTGCCTTAAATGTAAAACTATTTTATTATTAAATGAAATTTATGTCAAGCCGTTTTGTGTTTGGTTTTCAAAGTTTTTTATAAATTTTAAAATAATTTTTTTTAGTTGCCGTATTTGACGGAAACGCGCGTAAAAGCGCTTGTTTTGCAACTTTTTTGCGATAAAGCGCCGCCCGACTCATAGTAAGTCGGGCGGCGTAGACAGTAAAATTTATCAATCGTTTATAAGAACGGCTTTGATTCTCTTAACTCCCGCAGAAACGTTTTCCTGCTTAGCGATTTTAAACGTGCCGAGCGCCCCCGTGCGCTCAGCGTGCGGTCCGCCGCAGATTTCCTTTGAAAAATCGCCTATCGCGTAGGTTTTTACCATTTCGCCGTACTTGCTTTCAAACAGTCCCGTAAAGCCCTGCTCTTTCGCCTCTTCGAGCGTCATCTCGCGCATAACGACGGGCAGATCCTGCTTTATAACTCCGTTGACGGTTTCCTCTACCGCCGCAACCTCTTCGGGGGTCAGCTTGCGGGGGAAATTGAAGTCGAAACGCAACCTCTCTTCGGTTATGTTAGAGCCTTTCTGCTGAATATCTTCCGAGCAAATCTTTTTAAGCGCGGCGTGCAACAGATGCGTAGCCGTGTGAAGCTTGGTGGTTTCTTCCTTATGGTCGGCAAGTCCGCAGGCAAACTTCTGCTCGCTGCCCGCCCTCGACTTCGCCTGATGCTCGGCAAACGCCGCCTCGTAGCCCTTTACGTCTACCGAAAGCTCTTTTTCCTTAGCCATCTCGCTTGTAATTTCAACGGGGAAGCCGTAAGTGTCGTAGAGGTGGAACGCCGTTACGCCGTCTATCTGCGCTCCACGTTCAAGAGTAGCGCAAACCTTTTCGAACTCTTTTATGCCCTGCGCAAGCGTTTTAGAGAACTTGTCCTCTTCCTTGTTCAGCTCTTCCTCTATCTTTGCCGCGTTGCGCGCGAGTTCGGGGTAAACGTCCGCGTATTTTTCTATTATAGTCTTGGAAACTTCGTTCAATGCGCCCTGAGGCAGACCTATATTTCTGCCGAAACGCACCGCGCGCCTTATAATTCTTCTTAAAATATAGCCTTGGTCGGTGTTGGAGGGCACTATGCCCTTGGTATCGCCGAGCATAAACGTAGCCGTTCTCACGTGGTCTAAAACTACGCGGAAAGCCTTGGTTACTTCCTCGCTTTCGCCGTATTTGCGACCGGTTATCTCTTCAATTTTAGCAATAGCCTTTTCAAAAATATCCGTTTCGTAAACGCTGTCCTTGCCGTTGAGAATACACAGAGTTCTCTCCAAACCCATTCCCGTATCAACGTTTTTTTGCTTTAACGGCTCGTACTTGCCCTCGGCGTTTTTATTGTATTGCATAAATACGTCGTTCCATATTTCGAGGAAAGTGCCCTTGGGCGCGTCGTCGAATTGGTCGGCGTTCAGCTTGTCAGCCTCCGCGTGGTTGCGGATTATGTGCATTTCGGTATCCGGTCCGCAGGGTCCGGTAGTTCCCGCAGGTCCCCACCAGTTGCCGCTCTTGGGCAAAAAGTAAACGTTTTGTGGAAGAATTCCGCATTCCAGCCACTTATTTGCGCTTTCGACGTCCTTAGGGCAATCCTCGTCGCCCGCAAAGCAGGTAACCGCTATGTCCTCTACGGGTATTCCGAGATAGTCGGGAGATGTTAAAAACTCGAACGACCAGGGAATCATTTCGTCCTTGAAGTAATCGCCCAGCGACCAGTTGCCCAGCATTTCAAAGAACGTGCAATGGGAAGAATCGCCCACCTCGTCAATATCGCCCGTGCGCACGCATTTCTGCACGTCGGTAAGGCGGTTTCCCGCAGGGTGCTTTTCGCCGAGGAGATAAGGCACTAAGGGGTGCATACCGGCCGTAGTGAACAGTACCGTGGGGTCGTTTTCGGGTATCAGCGACGCGGAGGGTATAACCGCGTGACCCTTGCTCTTAAAGAAATCGAGATATAATTTTCTTAAACTTTCACTTGTCAACTCTTTCATATAATATTCCTCTTGAAATTCCTCTGACGTTTATATCAGACCGTATTATAGCACAACCTTTTGCGACAGTCAAACGCCGCCGCCCGAAAGCTTTTATATTTTGAGGTATTTTGTCAGTCGGGACAGCCCGTTGCCCGTTTTATCAAACGGCAGAGCCTCATTTTTTAACTATTTCGTAGCCCTCTTTCGAATCCTTTATAATATAGCCGAGAGCGTCTATTTCCGCCCTGAGTTTATCGGCGGCAGCCCAGTCCTTATTCTTTTTTGCCGTCCAGCGGCTTTCGGCAAGCGCTTTGACGTCAGCGGGGACGCAATCGGAGGAGCCGCTCTTTTCCTCTACCTCTTTCAGATACGCCGCCGCGTCCTTTTTGAAGAGTCCCAGAAGAGAATAGGTCTTTCTTATCTGGCGGACGTCCTCTTTGCAGCTCTCGTCGCCAGCGGCAAGCTTTCTGGAAACGGTTTTGAAATAGCCGTACAGGTCGGATAGCGCAAGAGCGGTGTTGAAGTCGTCGTCCATAGCTTTATCGAACCTGTTATCGATGTCTGCGTTGCCCGTTTCTCCGCTTCCGAACCTGTCCTCTACCGCCTTGATTGTTCTGTAAAATTCGGTGAGATGCCTTTCCGCTTCCGGGAAGAGGCTGTCGGTTATATTTATATCGTTGCGGTAGTTGGTCTGCAAAAGCGCGAATTTAATGGCTTCGTTGGTATATTTTTTAAGAAGGTCTTCCAGAAGCAGGCTGTTGCCGAGGGACTTGGACATCTTCTGCCCGTTTACCTTGATAAGCCCGTTGTGAGTCCAATATTTTACGAACCGCTTGCCCGTAAGGCTTTCTGTCTGCGCTATTTCGTTTTCGTGATGGGGGAAAATCAGGTCTCTTCCGCCGCCGTGAATATCTATCTGCTCGCCGAACGCCGCCCTGTTCATAGCCGAACACTCTATGTGCCAGCCCGGTCTGCCCTCGCCCCAGGGCGAATCCCAGCGTATTTCGCCCGGCTTTGCCGCCTTCCAGAGCGCGAAATCGGCGGGATTGCGTTTTTCTTCCGCATTCTCCACGCGAACTCCGTCGAGCATATCCTCCACGCTCCTGTTGGAAAGACAGCCGTAGCCTTTGAAAGAGGCAACGTCGAAATACACGTCGCCGCTGTCGGTTGCGTAAGCGTGACCCTTTTCAATCAGAGAGGAAATAAAATCCTGTATGTTGGCTATGTTTTCGGTAGCTTTGAGCCAGAGAGTGGGGTCGTCTATATCCATCTCGCCCATAATACCGTTTATGCGCCCTATCATCTGCGCCGCGTACTTGTCCGCAGGCACGCCCGTCTCCTTGCTTTTTGCGATTATTTTGTCGTCGACGTCGGTGTAGTTGCGGGCGTAAGTAACCTTATACCCCTTCTTTTCGAGGTACTTTCTTATTATATCGTATATAAGCGCCTGAAAGCCGTGCCCTATATGCGCGTCGCCCGAAACGGTTATGCCGCAGGCGTACATCTTTACCTTACCTTCTTCGAGGGGCGAAAACTCTTCCTTAGTCCTCGTCAGCGTGTTGTATATCCTCATTTATTACTTCCTTTTCCCTTCGGGGAGAATTGATTTTTTCTTCGAGAGCTATCACCCTTTCGCGAAGGGCGCACAGCTCTTTGAGCATAGGGTCTTCCTTTTCCTGATACAGATCTACGCCGTCCTTGCTTCCGCCTATGCGCACTACGCGCGCAGGAACGCCGACGACGGTCGCGTGGGCGGGCACGTCGCGCAGAACCACCGCGCCCGCGCCTACCTTGGCGTAGTCGCCCACCCTGATATTGCCGAGTATCTTAGCGCCCGCGGAAATTACGCAGTTTTTGCCCACGGTGGGGTGGCGTTTGCCGTTCTCTTTGCCGGTTCCGCCGAGCGTACAGCCCTGATAGAGCACCGTGCCCGTTCCCACTTCCGCCGTTTCGCCTATGACCACGCCCGCGCCGTGGTCTATGAACACGCCGGGGGCAATCTTTGCGGCGGGGTGTATCTCTATGCCCGTAATCCGCTTGGCGCGTTGGCTTATCATTCGCGCTATAAGTTTAAAACCCTTATTGTAGAAAAAATGCGCGCGCCTGTAACGCGACAACGCCTTAACGCCGGAATACGTAAGCCATATTTCGAATTTATTCCTTGCGGCGGGGTCGTTGCGTTTTGCCGCGTCTATATCCATTCTAAGCTTCTTAAAAAACACGTGATTTTACCTTTAACGTATAATCTTATCCGTCAACCGTTTATCGGTCGGCACCAAAAACAATAAACGCCTTTACATCTATGATATGTAAAGGCGTTTTATCGCTGTTCCACTTTACTTCGTCTTTAAAAGACCTCGTATCTCCCTTTCGGGGGAGCGCCGCGGGGTATTGACCCGACCTTGAACTTTAACGTTCGGACAGCGCATACCTTAAACGCGATCAAAAAGACTTTCAGCCGACGGTCTTTTTCTCTGCATTGATTGATTTGTTCAAGATTTTCTGCCATTCGGTTTTATTCGGTTTTATTAATTATAAAGCATAAATTTTAAAAAAGCAACTTTTTTAAGGCTATTGTCTCAATCAGGTTTTCGCGCACAATTTGAACACGTCGCGCGACTGCCCTATCACGAATATATGGTCGCCCTCGCAGAACATATACTCCGGCATAGGCGAGGGATTGAGTTTTTCGCCGTTTTTTATGGCTATTATATTAATTTTATATTTTCTGCGCACGTCAAGTTCGATAATGGTTTTGCCCTTCCACTCCTTTAAAATGGGGACTTCGAATATGGCGTAGCCGCCGGCAAGCTCTATATAGTCGAAAATATTGTTGCCGTTATGGCGAACCGCCAACTTGTCGGCCGCCTCGCCGTCGGCGTAGATTATTTCGTCTGCGCCTATTTTTTTTAAAAGCTCGCATTGAATATCGTCGCGCGCCCGTGCGGCGACGTACTTTGCCCCTAACTTTTTAAGAGTTATCGTGGCGAGCATAGACGCTTCCAGATTGTCGCCCACGGTGATAAAGCAAATATCGAACGACGGTATATCCAGCGCCCTTAAAACGTCTTCCTGCGTGTATTCCGCAATTCTCGCGTCGGCGAAGCGGGTTGCAACGCGCGCTATCGCCTCCTGACGGTTATCGAGCACCATTACGTCGTGCCCGAGATCCTGCATTTTTTCGGCGAGATGAGTGCCGAGTCTGCCCATACCTATTATTAGAACGGATTTTTTCATAATTAATTGACCTCTCTGTTTACGGGTTTCTGCGCAGTACGCGCAAATCTATCCCGTAGCCGTGCGCGTCGCCGCGCGGAAAAGTATTAGTTTACCCTTTACCTTTTTAACCTATCACTATTCTTTCCGCTATACGCGAAATCTTTACGGGTTTTTTATCGTTTGAGAAAATTAGTATAAACGTAAAGCCGCCAACTCTGCCTATAAACATAAGCAAAATAAGGATAAGCTTTGAAACCACGTGCAGTCCTGCGGTGATACCGTATGACAATCCCACCGTTCCCGACGCGGAAACCACCTCGAAAACTATCGCCTGCGTCGAAAGCGCGTTGCCCGCGCCCGATTCTATCGCGCCTATCGCCAAAACCGAAATCACCGCCGCGGCGAGATAAAGCATTAAAATTACGCCCGCCTGAGGGTATGCGTCGTCCTCGAACTTCTTTTTGAATATGTGCGTTTCGGTATAGCGTTTGGAAGTGGCTATTGCAGAGAAAACCAGCACGGCTATCGTTGTGGTTTTAAGACCTCCCGCCGTAGACCCGGGGCTTCCGCCTATAAACATAAATACGGTAGTCAGCACGCTCCCGCTGTTGGTAAGCCCCGCGACGTTGACGCTGTTGAATCCCGCCGTCCTCGGCGTAACCGACATAAACAGCGAAGCCAGAATTTTAGAGCCCGCGTCCAAGCCGCCGATAGTTTCGGCGTTGTTCCATTCGAATACCGCGAACAGCGCCCAACCCGCGACTATCAGCGCGGCGGTGGTGGAAAGAACTATTTTGGAATGGAAACAGTATTTTTTTATGCGGTATTTATGCTTTACCACGTCGCCCCAGACGAAAAAACCTATTCCTCCCACTACAATAAGAACGCACACGACTATCATAACCAGAGGGTCTGAAACGTATGCGCAAAGCGAATCCTGCCCGAAAGCGTCGGTCAGGGTGAACCCCGCGTTGCAGAACGCAGAAACCGACGTAAACACCGCCTGCCATATACCCATACCCCAGCCCATATCGGGGATAAAAGAGACGCACAACAGCAACGCGCCTGCAAACTCGAAAGAGAAAGTGCCGATAAGAATGTATTTTACAAGACTTCTTATTCCTTCGAGATTGACGCTGCCCGCCGACTGCATTACCAGCTTGCGCTGGTACAGAGAAGCGTGCTTTTTAACGTACAGGAAAAATATCGAAATTATGGTGATAAATCCCAGACCGCCGAACTGAATCAGCAAGAGTATCACCGCCTGCCCGAAATACGACCAATGCGAAAAAGTGGGCGTTACCGTAAGTCCCGTGACGCAGGTCGCGCTGGTTGCCGTAAAAAACGCGGTAAGAAAATCCACGCCGCCGGACGAAGTCGCGACAGGCAGACACAGAAGTCCCGTACCGACGAGAACGGCGATTAAAAAGCTTAACGCCACAATAGCTGAGGCGGGAAGCCTGAACTTGTAATTTTGTGCCATAGCTATAATATTATACAGCTTTGCCGTTTAAAAATCAACATATAATCGAATACAGAGCAAGTCGTTTGCAAAAAAATTATTTTTTTGTAATAAATTAACACATAAACAATTTTTTTGTTAATTTGTGCGAAATTTTCCTTGACATTGTTAAAAATTTATATTACAATAATGTTAATATTAAAAACGAATGATAAGTATTAACAAGGAGAATTGGCAATGAAAAGGGAAAGAATCGAAGAGATCGCAGACATCCTCGACAAACGCGGCAAAATGACGCTTGAACAGCTTGAAGAAGTATTTCCTAACGTATCGCAGATGACGTTAAGGCGCGACCTTTTTCAGCTTGAACAGGACGGGAGAATTATCCGCATACGCGGCGGCGCGATGTCGGTAAAAGAAGTACAGAAAGTTTCCGGCGAGGCGTACACCAAAAAGACTACGATAAACACGGACGCTAAAATCGTAATAGCGCAGAAAGCGGCTACGCTTATCGACGAGGGCATATCGTTTTTCCTCGACGGAGGAACGACGGCTATGTACCTCTCGAAAGAAATGCCCGACATACCCTGCAACATCTTCACCAACGGAATAGCCGTGGCGATGGAGCTTGCGCAGAAAAAGAACGTTAGTATAACCGTAGTGGGCGGTCAGCTTATGAAAGACAATCTTTCAACCTCCTCGCCCGCGGCAAAGGAATATTTTGCGCTTACCAACTTTGAAATAGCGATAGTTTCGGCGACGGCTTTCACGCCCGAAATAGGATTCAGCTGTAACAGTCAGATAGAAGCCGACCTTTTGAAGCAGGTTTTCAAAAAGGCGCGCCACGTATATATGATGCTGGACAGCTCGAAAATAGGAAAAATAAATTCCTTCACTTTCGCGCACATCGAAGATATAGACGTTCTGATAACCGACGACACCTTCCCCAAGGAATACAAGGCGTTGTTCGAGCAGAAGAATATCGTTGTTATGTAATTTTACCTATGCGCAGTTGCGCCCCCGTGCATACGGGGGCGCTTTTTGCTTTTTCAAAAATTGCGTGAGCTCTTTTTGCTTTTTCAAAAATTTACGGCGATAAATTTGCTACACAGTTAAGAGGCGCGGCGGTATTATACCGCCGCGCCTCTGACGCTTTTACCGTTTAAATTTTGCTATTGCCTGCGCGATATGTCCCGGCGAATACCGTCAATCGCTCCATTTGTGCTTTTCCTGCGTTCTGTCCTTCACGTCGTCGTAATATTCAAAATATTTTTCCCTTATCTCGTCAACCGTCATGTTCTCGTCTACGAAACCCAACATTTCGTCTATCTCTTCCGGCGAAAAGTCTGAAAGGCAGAATTCACCGTCAAACGTAAGCGCAAGTCGCATCAAATCCCATTTAGAAGCTTTCATACTTTATTTCCTGCTTAAAATTCTTTTCAACGGCGGGAACATAGTTACCGCGTCGAACAGTAAATTTATTCCGAAATATATTATGTGCAGATGAATATGGTCCACGTCGGTCAGCAACAGGAACGCGAGAACAAGCTCTACTATGCCCTTGGCAAGAAAGTAAATGCAACGTTCCGAACGCGCGATGCGGCTGAACGCGTGGTTAAAGGCGTGCGCGCCTTCCATAAGTCCCAACAATCCCCAGGCTATGGCAATTATGGTGAACGCCGCTTCGTTTACCGTCATAATCAGCACGGACAGCGCAATCATAACCAGCGAAGTCGCCGTCTTGTTGGAATTGGTATGAACGTATTCCTTTGTGCGCACCGCATAGATAAGCTGACCCAGACCTATCAGAGCCATAAACCCGCCCACTATGTAGGGGAACGCCGTCTGAATGTAATGCGTAAAAACGACGCACAAAACGCCGACCATCAGATACATAACTGAAAATATGTACTGAACGGTAGTTTCCGATAGCTTTGTAAGCTTCGTAATCTTCTTTACGTTTACGGACGTAGAAAATTCCTCTACGATAAAATCTCCGTAACTCATTCTCTCTGAGTCCGCCGCGGCGGCTTCGTCCGTGAAACCTTTAAAAGAATACTCTTCCTCGTCCCCTATTACGGTTACAGACTCGCCGTGCGTAAAAAGTTCGGCAGCCGTATTTGCAGAATATCCCTTATAGGAATACTCCTCGTCGTCTTCCATTTCGCTCTCCCACACATTTCCGCGTCGTGCGGAAAATTATCATAGATTGATTATAGCAGATTTTTCAATGCGTGTCAATAGCGGGAATTATTAACTCTTGCCGTCTTTTAACCGAATAACCGTTAGGGAAGACTTAAAGCACGAATTCGCCCGCCCCTTAATTGTCCGTCGTTTAATATCTTCGCATATGGGCAAGTATTCATATGCAAAACTGACAATATGCTAATATGAGCGCATACTTTCATACGGAATTGCGGCATATTAATCGCAGTATGCGCCATATTTAGATAAAAAATAAACCGACTTCATCGCTATAAGCGAAGAAGTCGGCTTACCGTCTGAATTTAACCTTAAACTTCTGAAAACTGGTCTTTGCCAACTCCGCAAAGAGGACATTCAAAGTCTTCGGGCAAATCTTCGAATGCAGTACCGGGCGCGATGCCGTGTTCGGGGTCGCCAACGGCTTCGTCGTATTCCCATCCGCACACGTCGCAAACGTATTTCTTCATAGAGCACCTCCTTTTTAAAGATATTATACTCCCATAGCGGACGAAACGCAACGTTTTATGCGAAATTAACGCGCTTATAGGCAAATATTTATAGTACCAATTTATGGAACGGAATTATTTATCCGTTTAATGCGTATTTTTTTCGTAGCTACGCTCGACAGCTCTGTATGTTACTGTTTTCGCGCCGTATCATATAACGAAATAATCAGCGCTCCGCTGATAAGAAGACCGCCGATCATATCGGTAAACCAATGCACTCCCGAAAGCAGTCTGCCGACCGTTAATAAGTTTTTGCCGCCGAAAAATTTCACAGTTTTTATTGCAGGGCAATTCCATTTAGTACTGACCTTTTTAAGGATAATTTGTATACTGAAACTGCCAAACAACTCAATATATCCCGCAGGAATTTTATAATGAATTTCAGAACAAAATAATAGGGCGTATCGTACCCTTTTCTCTTTGCTATGGAATCATTCCTGCGTGCGTTAAAAGAGTTGTTTGGCGACGTTAGGGTACTTTATGCGGGCGACCTTAACGGTCGCCCTTATTTTTTACCCGCAAAAAACTTTCGGAGGAAAATATTATGCACAAATGTCCTGAATGCGGCGCAGAGTACGAAGGCAATTTCTGTCCAAACTTCGGCGAGCAATGGCAAGATGAAAAAACTTGCCCTAATTGTGGAACAAAACTAAATGGTTCGGCAAAGTTTTGTAATGAGTGTGGTTATTCGTTTATTAATACAAATCATACCGACGCTACACCTAAAAAGGTTGCTCCCGTAGAACCCACCGTCGTTCCCAAACCAAATGAACCCGAATCTTATTCTTCAAAGGAAGATTATAAAAAAGCGCGAGAAGAATACAAAGAATATTGTAGGGCAAGTATAAAATATAAATATGCTAAACGTGATTATGAGCGAACCGACGGAAAAACTACGCCTGCCGCAGTTGTTTGGTTGGACATAAATAAAAAACGTATTGCATTAATTGCTACCGCGGTTATCACCGTCATTTGCGCTATTTTAATTACGACTCTCGCAATTATTGACGCACTTAACATATTTAAAATTGCAAAGGTTTCCGAAGTACACCTCGGATACACGCAAAAACAGGTTAGGTCAATTCTAGGCGATCCGTATAAAGAAGAGAGTACCGAAGACACTTGGGTATATTACGAAGATTCTTATACCGATTTATTGAAAAAAATCGCAGCAAATGACGAGGCGCAGTTAAAAGCCTTCGACGCCGGCGACGAGAAAAAGTTGTTAAAGCTTATGGAAGAAGAAGCAAAACTTGACGAACAACTTGAAAATCTTGTCTATAAATTTATACAGATAACGTATTCAACCTCAACCGGTGAAAACGGCGAAACGATTTACGCGGTAAACGGCGTCCTGTTCGACTCCGCCCGTTGCGACGCAATTAATTACGAAAATCATAAAAAGATTAAAGGATTACCTACTATTATTAATAGAATATATTATTTTTCTGAGCCCTCAAAAATTGAATATACGGCAGAATATCAGGACGGAAGCTATTATTGCGGCTATGCAACGGCTACTCTTGCCGAAGGGGAAACTACAAGGGATACGTCCAAGACATCTGTAAAATTAAATTGGAATGATTATTATGGCGAAAAAATAACCAGCTTAGTTGAACTTAAATACAATTCTGACGGTTATTATTTTAATAATAGTGAATTAATAGTTGAATCAAATCATTTTGATTTGAGCGAAAATGAAAAAAATGAAATAAAGAGCGTAATGATAAGCAACGGTGTAACGTTTATCGGCGATTCTGCGTTCCGTTCTTGCAGCAGTTTGACGAGCATAACAATTCCAGACAACGTAACGAGTATCGGCATATATGCGTTCGAAGGTTGCAGCAGTTTGACTACAGTAAATTGGAACGCAACGGCATGTACAAACGCAGGACAACCAACTTATTCCATTTATCCCATTTATTCCATTTTCTCGAAATGTACAAATCTGACGACAGTGACAATAGGCGACAATGTTGAAATAATTCCATGTTATGCGTTCTATGAATGCAGCAAGCTAACGAGCGTAACCATTCCCGACAGCGTAACAAGTATCGGCAAATATGCGTTCTATTATTGCAGAAGTTTGACGAGCGTGACAATTCCCGACAGCGTAACGAGTATCGGCGATTCTGCGTTCCGTTCTTGCAGCAGTTTGACGAGCGTAACAATTCCCGACAGCGTAACAAGTATCGGCTCTTCTGCGTTCGAAGGTTGCAGCAGTTTAACGAGCGTAACCATTCCAGACAGCGTGACTAGTATCGGCTCTTCTGCGTTCGAAGGTTGCAGCAGTTTAACGAGCGTAACAATTCCTGACAGCGTAACGAGTATCGGCGATTCTGCGTTCCGTTCTTGCAGCAGTTTGACGAGCGTAACAATTCCCGACAGCGTAACGAGTATCGGCTCTTCTGCGTTCGATAATACGGCATATTATTATAATTCAAATAATTGGGTGAATAATGTTTTATATATCGGGAAACATTTGATAGAAGCAAAATCTTCCATATCCGGCACATATACGATTAAAGACGGCACGTTGACAATTGCCGATTATGCGTTCTATAATTGCAGCAGTTTGACGAGCGTAACCATTCCAGACAGCGTAACGAGTATCGGCTTTTCTGCGTTCGATGGCTGCAGCAGTTTGACGAGCGTAACCTTTAAAAATACAAACGGTTGGTGGTGTTTAGATACATATAGGAGCACATGCATTTTAAGTATTTACTTATCAAACACTTCCACCGCTGCAACGTGCTTGACGTCAACTTATTGCTATCACTACTGGAAACGCAGTTAAAAATATCGTGCGGCGCGCGTTGGCGACTTGCGCGC
>CAZDZH010000026.1:0-14572 GCA_964509935.1 uncultured Clostridia bacterium | reverse complement strand
TAAGAGTGCGCTTTTGCGCAGCGCGCCCGCTTTTGCGCATACTTACACCTCGGTATGCAAATATCTGCTATTGTTTTTCCTGCTAAATCGCAGACAGAGGGCAATGCCCTTAAAATCGTATAAATCGCAGGCGCAGAATAGCAGGGATTTTTAAAAGCTTATTTGCAGTTTTTCTTCAAGGTTTCAAGACATTCGGTAAGCTCGGCAGGGATACGCGTTTTGATGGTGTTCGCGTAGTATCCTTCTATTTCTTCGGCTTCCTTAGCCCACTTCTCTTTATCTACGGTGAGAATGGCTTTAAGGTCGTCTATGCCGAATTTCTTGCCGGGCGCGATTTCGTAATCGAGGTCGGTCAAATCGATGTCCTCAGCCTTGGGAACGTAGCCGATAGCCGTCTCTTCCGCGTCTACGGTACCTTCGCATCTCTTTAAAATCCATTCGAGAACGCGCATATTGTCGCCGAAGCCGGGCCACATAAAGTTGCCGTTTTCGTCCTGACGGAACCAGTTTACGTTGAAAATCTTCGGGGGATTCTTGACTACTTTACCCATATCTATCCAATGCTGGAAGTAGTCGCCCATATGATAGCCCGCGAAAGGTTTCATTGCCATAGGGTCGTGTCTTAAAACGCCTACCGCGCCCGTAGCCGCCGCAGTCGTCTCGGAGGACATAGCCGAGCCTACGAACACGCCGTGGTTCCAATCTCTCGACTGGTAAACGAGGGGGGTAGTTGAAGCACGTCTGCCGCCGAAGATGATAGCCGAAAGGGGAACGCCTTCCTTGGAATCGAATTCGGGCGATACGCAGGGGCAGTTTTTAGCGGGAGCGGTGAATCTGGAATTGGGATGAGCCGCGCAGGTGGATTTATCCTTCTTGTCGAACTTGGCGGGGTTCCAGGGTTTGCCCGTCCAGTCGATGCAGTGTTCGGGCAGATCCTTGTTGAGTCCCTCCCACCACACGGTCATATCGTCTGTGTTGAGCGCAACGTTTGTGAAGATAGTGCCGCGCTTGGTTGCCGCAAGGGCGTTGGGGTTGGAATGTTCGTTGGTGCCGGGAGCGACGCCGAAGAATCCGTTTTCGGGGTTTACGGCCCAAAGACGGCCGTCTTTGCCCACTCTTATCCAGGCAATGTCGTCGCCCACGCACTCGATTTTATAACCCTTTTCAAGGTAGTGTTTGGGGGGAATAAGCATTGCGAGGTTGGTCTTACCGCAAGCGGAAGGGAACGCCGCCGCAACGTATTTTTTGCTGCCGTCGGGGAAGGTAACGCCGAGGATAAGCATATGCTCCGCCATCCAGCCTTCGTTCTTGCCGAGGTAGGAAGCTATGCGCAGTGCGAAGCACTTCTTGCCCAAAAGCACGTTTCCGCCGTAAGCGGAGTTTACAGAAATAATAGTGTTGTCTTCGGGGAAGTGCATAATATATCTTCTGTCCGCGTCTACGTCGCACTTTGCGTGGAAGCCCTTTATGAAGTCGCCGTCCTTGCCGATAGCGTCAAGCACGTTTCTGCCCACTCTGGTCATAATCTGCATATTTAAAACTACGTAGATAGAGTCGGTAACTTCGATGCCGTATTTGGCGAAGGGAGAGCCGACAACGCCCATAGAATAGGGAATGACGTACATCTTTCTGCCCTTCATAGAGCCGCGTGCGATTTCTGCGCACAGTTCATAGCCCTGTTTGGGGTCCATCCAATAGTTGATGGGGCCTGCGTCCTCCTTGTTCTTTGTGCAGATAAAGGTTCTGTCTTCAACGCGCGCAACGTCGTTTACTTTGGTTCTGTGAAGGTAGCAGTCGGGCAGAAGAGTTTCGTTGAGTTTGATGAGTTCGCCCGAAATAACCGCTTCCTTTCTCAAAGCGTCGATCTGGTCCTGATCGCCGGTAATCCATACTATCTCGTCGGGCTGTGCAAGCTCTGCGCTTTCTGCGACGAAATCGAGCACTTTTTTGTTCTTAGTTAATACCATTATAATTTCTCCTTTTCTCCGAACGCGCGGAGAATAAAATTATTTAACCGATTTTTCGTGAAAAAAATACAAATTCTCACAAATAATATTTTATCAAAGTTTGCAACCGATTGCAACAAAATAAAAGCTAATATCTGCGAAAATTGGGTGTAAATGCTTACCGGTTAAAATTAATTAGCTTAAAATCACTATTTATTATACATAAAATTACAAAAATTTATTATATTTAGATAATATAATAAGTACGGACAAGACGGGAGGGGTAAAGCTTTGCCCCGCGCCCGTTTAAGCCGCAATACGTTTGGCGGAGTTCAGATTATGGGTTACGTTAAAAGAATAGCTTTGATAAAGGGCGTAAGGGGCGGCTTTTCCGCAGACGGCGGTCAGCTTTCGGGGCTGGTCAAGTGCGAAGCTTACGCCGGTTTTTTAAAGGCTGAAATTTCGCTCATCAACTTCGCGCCCCTCTCCGAAGGCAGGTACGTTTTCGGAATATCCGACGGCGAAAGAGTTATAACCTTCGACGACGTGGTTTTCGAGGGCGAAGCGGAGTTCGACCCGCAAAACGGCTTTGCCTGTCTTATCTGTTTCCGTTTAAACGGCTCGCTTACGCCGATTGCGAGCGCCGCGTGCGGCTGCGGCGAGGCGTATATAGAAAAGATTAAAACCGAGCTCGCCTTTCAGGAAAATTCTACGTCGGAAGAGCGCGGGCAGGATTCCGAACGTCGCGGAGTCGACCTGCGCGACGGCGGGCAATCGGCTTTCGACGACGAGGCTATCGCGGAGGAAAATTATTATGAATTGGAAGCTGATGAGGGCGGTGGAGCTGTACGCGAAGATAAAGCGCAAGAGGAAAAAGAACGTTCAGGCGTCGAGAATGAAGAGAATACTCGCGCTGTCGAAGAGCCTTGCGGGCAGGCAACGCCCGTAGCGGGAATCGGCGCGCAAGGCGGCGAACAAAACGGAGATAATCGCGATTACGTCGAAAATAGCGGAAACAGCGGCGGATACGGCGGCGAAAACAGCGGTAACGGCGGCGCGAGCCGAAAAAAGACGAAGGAAGATTGCCGCGAAGGAAGCTCGACAATCTTCGACGAAACTTCCCGCGACGCCAATACCGAACGGGAAGAGCGAACCCGAGCAGAACGGGAAGAGCGCCCCGAAGAGCCGCGCCTTGCGAGGGGCGGCTATTACGAGAGAATGAAAGGGGAAATAGAAAAAATATTTTCCTCTTACCCTGCAATCGAAGGGCTTGAAAAGCTGATAGAGCAGTCGCGGTGGGTCAAAATAAGCTACGGAGAGGGCAAATATTACGCCTTCGGCGTCATATTTTCGGACGGAATAGCGGAATATATCTGTTACGGCGTGCCGTCGTCAGACCCTGACCGCCCGCCGCAAAGCCTTAGCGGCGCTTGTTCGTTTATCCCGGTGGGCGAGGGCGGATATTGGGTGATGTATCAGGACGCGTCTACGGGCGTAAGCGTTAAAATTTCAGCAGAATAGAAAATTCATAGCAGAAAAATCATAAGGGACATTAAAATAACGCCTAATATAAAATTTGTTGATAAAAACAGGCGGCGCGGCGATTTCATTTCGCCGCGCCGCCGCGCAATTAATATAAAGTCCGCGCGTAAAACCGAAATTTGCCGCCGCGCGGAAACGTAAACTATTTCAACCCCTTAAAGGGCTTCAATACGAGTATAGCGTAAATGAGAAACAGCGCGCTCGCGGCGTCGACAGCCAGCGTACAGCGCAGAACGGTTGGGTTGTTAAAGCACAAAAAATACAGAAGATTGAACGCGCTGAAAGCGTAAACGCCGCCGCATATGCCTAAAATAATAAGGTTAAAGGCGCAAATAGTACAGGAAAGCCGCATAAGATTATTATGCGGCCGAGTGATTTTTTTATTCGTCAGGGAGAGTAAAACGCAACCGCGCAACGCTATGCGAAAGTGCGAAATACGGCGCTTAAACGGTTATGTTTTCCAAAATCAGCTTGTCGAAGTCCACGCTCTCTGCAAAGTCGCGCGGCAGAAAGCGCACCGTGTTGAATTTCGCGTAGTTGAATATGTGCGTCTTAATCAGCACGGGCGTGGCTATATCCAAGGCCTCGCATACGTCCGCAAGGTATTCGAAAAATTTCGAATAGGTAAATTTATCCTCCCTTTCGTAAGTGACCTGCTTTATTATCTTTCCGTCCTTTATGACCTTTCCCCAGATTTTAAACATACCCGTATTTTACAATATTTTCGCGCGGTTGTAAACGCTTTTTTCAATTCTGTTGACATTGGCGCCGAAAAATTATAAAATATTTAAAAGACAGAGCCGCTTTATGCGGTTTAAGCTTTAAAAAGTATGCGCCCCGCGTCGGCGCAATTAAAAGGTGAGGTTTATGAACAAGCTTGAAAAGGATATAATCGCCATACTTTCCGAAGATTCGCGCACTCCCGCGGCGAAAGTCGCCGTTATGCTGGGAATTACCGAAGCGGAGGCGGCGGCAGAGATAAAATCGCTTGAAGAGCGCGGAGTGATTGTAAAATACACTACAATTATGAACACCGACAGCGTCGAGGACGAAACGGTGGAAGCTCTTATAGAAGTAAAGGTAACCCCCCAGCGCGGCACGGGTTTCGACAATATCGCGCAGGAGATAGCCGAACATTCCGAGGTTAAAAACCTTTATCTTATGAGCGGCGCTTACGACCTCGCCGTCATTGTGGAGTGCAAATCGCTTAAATCGGTTTCGCGCTTCGTTTCCGAAAGAATTTCCACTTACGAAAGCGTGTTGTCCACGGCTACGCACTTCATACTTAAAAAGTATAAGGTAGAGGGCGCGCTTATGAAAAAGAGCGAGGAAACGGCAAGGCTGAGCGTACAGCCGTAAAACGCCTTAAATGCGGCGTCATCAGCCGAAGGTATTATCTATGAGATCTTTCGTAAACAGCCGCGCGTCGGAGCTTAAACCCAGCGGCATAAGAAAATTTTTCGATATAGTGCAGGAAATGGAGGGGGCAATCTCGCTCGGCGTGGGTGAGCCCGATTTCGTCACGCCCTATTCCATACGCGACGCGGCTATACGCTCCGTTAAAAAGGGTCTTACCCAATATACGGGCAACCGCGGGTTAGGCGAACTGCGCGAAAATATTTGCAGATATTTAAAGGAGCGGTTTAACGTGACCGCCGACCCGTCGCACACCATCGTTACCGTCGGCGCAAGCGAGGCGATAGATTTAACCCTTCGCGCCGTGTGCGACCCCGGCGACGAAATTTTAGTGCCGCAGCCCTGCTACGTGTCCTACGCCCCCTCGGTAAGCTTAGCGGGCGGCGTTCCCGTCGCGGTGGAGTGCGTAGCTGAAAACTGCTTTATACTTACCCCCGAACAGCTCGAAGCCAAAATTACGGCAAAGACCAAGGCGTTGATTCTCGCCTACCCCAACAACCCCACGGGCGCGATAATGACCAAGGAACAGTTGGAGGCGATAATTCCCGTCATAGAAAAGCACGATTTGCTTGTCATATCCGACGAAATTTATGCCGAACTTACCTACGAGGGCAAGCACGTTTCGATAGCTTCGTTGGGCAATATGTCGCGGAGAACGGTGTATATCAACGGTTTTTCCAAGGCGTTCGCGATGACCGGTTGGAGAGTGGGCTTCGTGTGCGCCCCGCCCGAAATAGACGAGGCTATGTTCAAGATACATCAGTACACGATTATGTGCGCGCCGCGCGTCAGCCAGCACGCCGCCAACGCCGCCCTGACGGAAGGTTTCAGCGACGGTTTTTCGGTGGTGGAGGAGATGCGCGAAGAGTATGCTCGCCGCGGCAGATTTCTCGTCAACGCGTTCAATTCCCTGGGATTGAAGTGCTTTCAGCCCAAGGGCGCGTTTTACGTTTTCCCGTCGGTGGAATCCACCCGCCTTACGGGCGAAGAGTTCGCGAACAGGCTTCTGCGCGAAAGAAAAGTGGCGGTAGTGCCCGGCACGGCGTTCGGCGAAGCGGGCAAATTCCACGTGCGCTGTTCGTACGCCACGGGAATGAAACAGCTTTCCGAAGCGATAGACAGAATATCGGCGTTTGTGAACGGCATAAATAATTGACAAACGGGTAATTTATTTATATAATAGTGTAAAGCAGATATGTGGTTTCGCAAAACGATGCCACATATCTTGATTTTTATAAATCGCAAGTAATATCAAAAAGTCTGTTTTGCGGTGCGAAAAATAATCTCCAAGCCGCCGCAGAGCAATAATATAGAGGTATAAAATGGCAGATCAACAGTTTGTAATGACACAGAAAAATTATGACGATTTGGTTAAGGAACTCGACTATCTCGTAAAAATCAAGCGCCCCGAAATCATAGAGCGCATAGCCGAAGCGCGCTCTCACGGCGACCTTTCCGAAAACGCAGAATACGACGCGGCGAGGGAAGAACAGCGCTCTAACGAGGGCAAGATAGCCGAAATCGAATACCAGATTAAAAACGCGGTAATTCAGGAAGAGATAACCGACAATTCTTACGTTCATCTCGATTCCGTCGTAACCGTGCTGGACGAAGAATTCGGGGAAGAGGAAACCTATACCATAACTTCCGTAACCGACGTAGACGTTATGAACAACAAAATTTCTTCCGAATCGCCCGTAGGCGCGGCGCTTATGAAGAGAAAAAAGGGCGACGTGGTTACCGTAACCTGCCCCGACGGGTCGTATAAACTTAAAATAACCGATATCAGATAATTTTTCCGCCTCGCTAAACCAAGCTATCCAAGCTTAACCAAACGAGCGGGGGAAAGGAATCTTAAAAAACTAAGGCGCCTCCGGCGCTACCAAACCAAAACCGAGGAAATTATGGAAAACAACAACCTGACGCCGCTCACGGAAGAGGAAGAGCGCGAACAACTCGCCGAACAGGCTAAAATAAGAAGGGAAAAACTTGCAAAACTTGTTTCCGAAGGCAAGAATCCCTACGAAAAGGTAAAATACGGCGTCACCGCCGATTCCGCAAAAATCAAAAACGACTACGATAATCTCGAAGGCAAGGAAGTTTCGCTTGCAGGCAGGCTTATGTCCAGAAGAATAATGGGCAAGGCTTCCTTTTCGCATATTTCCGACAGAGAAGGTCAGATTCAGATTTACGTCAGGCGCGACGACGTCGGCGAAGAGGACTACGCCTCTTTCAAAAAGGACTACGATATAGGCGATATAGTCGGCGTAAAAGGCTTCGTGTTCAAGACCCAGACGGGCGAAATCTCCGTGCATTGCACGCATATAGAGATGCTTTCCAAGGCTCTCCGCCCCCTGCCCGAAAAGCAACACGGTCTCACCAATATGGATATGAAGTACCGCCAGAGAGACCTCGACCTTATAGTTAACCCCGAAGTCAAGGACACGTTCATAAAGCGTTCAAAGATTTTGAAGGAAATCCGCTCCTACCTCGACGGGCGCGGCTATCTGGAAGTGGATACGCCCGTGCTCACTACGCTCGAAATAGGCGCGGCGGCGCGCCCGTTCAAAACCAGGCACAACGCCCTGGATATAGATATGTATCTGCGCATCGAAACCGAGCTGTATCTTAAAAGGCTTATAGTAGGCGGTCTTGAAAAGGTTTACGAAGTGGGAAGAATCTTCCGCAACGAGGGAATGGACGCCTATCACAATCCCGAATTTACTTCGGTAGAGATGTATCAGGCTTATACCGACTATTTCGGTATGATGGATTTAATCGAGGATATGTATAAAACCGTAACCTTGAACGTTTGCGGAACTACTAAGATAAGCTATCAGGGCATAGAGATAGATATGGGCAAGGCCTGGGACAGGCTCACTATGAAGGAGGCGGTTAAAAAGTACGCGGGCGCGGACTACGACGGCTGGACTTCCGACGAGGAGGCAAGGCAATGCGCGAAAGAGCTGCATTGCGAGGTGCCCGAGGGCGATAAAGCCACGCGCGGACACGTTCTCATCGCGCTTTTCGACGAATTCGTCGAAGGCAAGCTGATACAGCCCACCATAATTTACGATTATCCCGTGGAGAACTCCCCCCTCGCAAAGCGCAAGCCCTCCGACCCCGCTTTCACCGAAAGGTTCGAATACTTTATCTGCGCTCACGAGTACGGCAACGCCTTCTCCGAGCTAAACGACCCCATCGACCAGAAACAGAGATTTGTAAAGCAGGTAGAGGAGAAGAGAGCGGCAGAGCCCGGTTGCAACGCGCAGATAGACGAGGACTTCATAACCGCCCTCGAATACGGTCTGCCCCCTACGGGCGGATTGGGACTCGGCGTGGACAGGCTGGTTATGCTTTTAACCGACAGCGCTACCATAAGGGACGTAATACTCTTCCCTACTATGAAACCCAAAAAATAATAGCAACTTTTTTAAGAAACTTTTTAACAAACTTTCGCATCGAATGTATAAATTAAAGCGCGTCGGGCGCGGAGGCGGACTTGGAATACGAGTATCATATTTACAGACAACTGAATAAGTTCAAGGGCAAGGACCGCGTCCGCTTTCATATGCCGGGGCACAAAAATTCGGGTGAATTCAGGTTTTTCTTCCCCGTGGCGGGCATAGACGTGACCGAGCTTTCCTACTCCGACGATTTGAACTGCCCGTCTGAGGTAATTAAAAAGGCGCAGGACGATCTGGCTGAAATCACGGGCGCAAAGCGCGCGTATATAACCACCGACGGTTCGTCGTCGGGCGTGTTCGCAATGCTGTACGCCGCGTCTAAATTCGGCAATAAAATAATAGTTCCCCGCTCTTCGCACAAGTCGGTGTTCAACGCCTGCCGCCTTTTAAACCTCGAACCTGTAATAGTGCAGGGCGCAGAGCCGGAGGGCGTGCTTCTTCCGCCCGATCCCGTGCTTATTGAAAAGCTGATCGTCAACGACGTCAACATAGCGGGACTTATAGTAACCTCTCCCGATTATTACGGCAACGCCGCTCCGCTTGAAGAATACGCCGCCGTGCTTGCAAAGCACAAAAGGTTTCTATTTGCCGACGGCGCGCACGGCGCTCATCTCGCGCTGGACGAAAACCGCACGGGATATTGCGGAGTTTACGCCGATATGTGGGTGGACGGCGCGCACAAAACTCTGCCCGCATTGACTCAGGGCGCGCTGGTGTGCGTGGGCAACGAAAGCCTTATACCCCTCGCGGAAGAGGCTCTGGGTATTTTCCGCACTACCTCTCCAAGCTATCCCGTAATGGCTTCGGTGGAATACGGTTATAAATTTTTAAAGAACAACCCCAGAATATACGAAAGGGCAAAGCAGAACGCGGCGGAATTTAAAAAACAGATGTCGGGGTTCAGTTTTTATCCTTCGCAGGACTGGTGCAAGCTCGCTCTCGACTGCAAGCCGCTCTCGGTTTCGCCCGAAATAATCAGGGCTCAGCTCGAAAAGAAGGGCGTATATACCGAAATGAACGACGGAAGGTATCTGCTTTTTTACCTTTCGCCTATGACCGAACAGTTACAGCTTACCGAGCTTAAAAATCTTCTGCTCGGCATAGTATCGCAGAAGAAATATAAAAACACTTATAAGGAAAGACTGCCCGTACCCTCTGGGGACAGAACTTACAGCTATCTGTACGCGCTTAAACAGCCCTGGGAATATATCCCGCTGAATCAGTCCGTCGGCAGAATGTGCGCGGCAAACGCGGGGATAACTCCGCCCTGTCTGCCCGTCCTTATCGCGGGCGAAATAATCTCGCCGCAGGCGGTTAAACTGCTTGAAAGCGCGGAAAAGACCTTCGGCTTAACCGAAGGAAAGATAAAGGTAGTAAAAAAATGAAAGGCGCGTTTATAACCTTTGAAGGCTGCGAGGGTTCGGGCAAAAGCACGCAGCTCAGGTTGCTTGCCGAAAAGCTCGACGGGCTGGGCGTGGATTATCTCCTCACCCGCGAACCTGGCGGAAGCAACATCGCCGAACAGATTCGCAGAATAATTTTAGACGGTAAAAATACCGCTATGTGCGACGAGTGCGAGGCGCTTTTATACGCCGCCGCGCGCGTTCAGCATTTAAAAGAGATAGTGCGCCCCGCCCTCGACGCGGGCAAGCTGGTCATTTGCGACAGGTACGTGGACTCTTCCCTCGCCTATCAGGGCATAGCGAGGGGCTTGGGCGAAGAATTCGTAGAGCGCATAAACGATTTCGCTTTAAAAGAATATCCGCCCGACCTCACCCTCTTTCTCGACATATCGCCCAAGGCGGCGTTCGAAAGAAAGCACGGCGCGGACAAGGACGACAGAATGGAACAGCTCGGGCTGGAATTTCACCAAAAGGTATATGAGGGCTATCTGTCGCTCGCGGAAAAGTACGGGCGCATCTGTCGCGTGGACTGCTCAGGCACAAAGTATCAGACGAGCGATAAAATAATAAAACTGCTTATAAATAAGGGTATTATCCCCGAATCAACATAGTACGGCGGGAGGTATTTGCCGAGAGCGCGGGTATGGAAAAGCTTATAACCTCTACAACTGCATACCGCATTTTTACGGGCGATTTGTCCTTGAAAAGACTTTCGCACGCGTATATGCTGTACTTTTCCGACCAATACAACCTGCGGAGCGCGTTAAAGCTTTTCGCTCTCGCGTTTTTCGGAGTGAGCGCAGATTGCCGCGACGGCAGAATGATTGCGGACGAAAGTTTCCCCGATATGAAAATATATCCCGCGCCCGATAAAAAGATAACCGTGGACGACGCGTCGGAAATAGTCGACGACTGCGCCCTTAAACCCGTGGAAAGGGACAAAAAGCTGTACGTAGTATGCGGCTTCGAGAGCGCGTCGCCGCTGGTGCAGAACAAGCTTTTAAAGGTGCTTGAAGAGCCGCCGCGCGGCGTGCATTTTCTCCTCGGCGCAACCTCGCTCGCGCCCGTGCTGGCAACGGTCAAATCGCGCGTAAAGCTTTTAGAAATACCGCCGTTTTCCGACGGAGAAATATTCCTCGCGCTTGAAAGGTTAAGCAAAAATCCGTTGAACAGGGCGGCGGCGGAGAGCGCGGAGGGCGTGCTCGGCGCGGCTGAAAACGCGCTTAAAGGCGAGTGGTTCGGGCAGGTCAACGCCGCGGCGGAAGAGATTTGTTCGGTTAAAGAGATTGACAAAGCGGCGCAGTGCGCGGTGAAATACGGCGATACGAAGTACAAGACCGAGCTGTTGTCGGCTATGGAAAGGGTATACGCCCGTCAGCTTAAAAATATTATTTCAAACGGGGATACTGCGGGGGCAATTTACGAAAAACCCGTTTATATATACGCGTTGGAAAGCATAAATTCGGCGTTCGCCGACCTAAAATTCAACGCAAACTTTTCATCGCTCTTGTACGATTTTACGTTGAGGGTGATTATGGAGAACGACAAATGGAAAAGATTGTAGGAATAAAATTCAAAAACGGCGGCAAGCTGTACTATTTTTCTCCCGGCAAGGACAAGTACGTCAAGGACGAGGGAGTAATAGTCGAAACCGCCAAGGGTCTGGAATACGCAACCGTAGTCATACCCGAAGCGGAAGTGGAGGAGGATAAGATAGTTTCTCCCTTGAAGCCCGTCGTGCGCGTAGCTACGCAAAAGGATAAAGACACCCTCGCGCGGAACGAGGCGCGCAAACCCGAGGCTATTAAAACCGCTCAGGAAAAGGCGGAAAAGAACGGGCTTGAAATGAAGATAATCGACTGCGAATTCGCTTTCGACGGCGGTAAGGTAGTGTTCTATTTCACCGCCGACGGCAGGGTGGATTTCAGGGAGCTCGTAAAGGACTTGTCCTCCGTATTCAGAATGAGAATAGAGCTTCGCCAGGTGGGCATACGCGACGAAATCAAATTAATCGGCGGACTCGCACCCTGCGGCAGGGAATGTTGCTGTTCGAGCTGTATGCCCGAATTCAAGAAAGTATCCATAAAGATGGCAAAAAATCAAGGACTTTCTTTAAATCCTAGCAAAATTTCGGGTCTGTGCGGCAGGTTGATGTGCTGTCTTGCTTACGAAAACGGCTACTATGCCGAAGCGTGCAAAAAGACGCCAAAGGTGGGCAGCGAAGTCGGCACGCCCGACGGCAAAGGTATGGTAGTAAACGTTAATATGCTTAAAATGGAAGCGAAGGTAAAAATCGAGGATAAGGATTCGGTAAGCTATCACGACTATAAGATTGAAGATTTAAAGTTCCGCCGCAACGCCGACCAGGGCAAGCGCGATGACGACGAAAAGATAGACGACGAGCTTAAAAAAATTCTCGATTGATAAAAAAATTATCCTTAACCCCCTTTACACGGTAAAAAAATTATGATATAATACTATAAACGGTTAGTAATAGCCGTGTATATCAAATTCGATGGAGGAGTTAATATGGCACACGTAATTACCGACGAATGCGTAAGCTGTGGCGCATGCGCTGCTACTTGCCCCGTAAGTGCTATCTCCGAAGGCGCAGATAAGTATGTAGTTGATCCCGATACTTGCATCGACTGCGGCGCTTGCGAAGATGGTTGCCCCACCGGTGCAATAAAGGCTGAATAATCAGACTTAAATTTGCCGGATATAATAATTCGGCCAAGGCGGCGCACTCCCAAAGTGCGCCGCCTTTTCATTTGCCCGATAAAATACCCTTACTTTAATCCGCAGCCCGCGAAGGCGAAGAGCCCGCCCGCCTGCGGCGAAAAATAAAAGACGCGGACAAGGCGGAAAATTATGCGCCGCGCCGCAATCAACGGCTATGCAGCTCAACGAAAACGAGGTTTTGGAAGACCTTTACGGCAATTATAAAATTATACAGAACGCCGACCTTTACAGATTCACGTCCGACAGCATTTTGCTTTCGCGCTTCGCGCGGGCAAAGCTAAACGATAACGTTGCGGACTTCTGCGCGGGGTGCGGCGTTGTAGGTATGCACTTTCTGTGTCTCAACCCGCACGTAAAAGGGGTAACGCTGTTTGAAATGCAGCAGCCCCTCGCGGATATGGCGAGGCGCACGGCGGAGTATAACGGTTTTGAAAGGGTCGCCGTGGAGAATATGCGCTTGCAGGATATACCTGCAAGCTACGACGGAAAATTTTCGCTGATTTTGTGCAATCCCCCGTACGAAACGGGCGGATTTGAAAATTTAAGCTATGAAAAGGCTATCTGCCGCAAGGAAATTACCGTAACGCTTTCAGAAATTATCGAAATTTCCGCGCGCAAGCTTAAATACGGCGGAAGGCTGGCTATCGTCAATCGCGCGGACAGAATCGCGGAGCTGTTTTACCTGTTGAAGGCTAACAAGCTCGAACCCAAGCGTATGCAGTTCGTTTCGGGCACAGTCGGCGCAAAGCCCTATCTTATTATGGCTGAGGCGGTCAAGGGCGGCAAGAGCGGCATTGAAATTCTGCCCGCCGCCGTCAATCGGAAGAGTATTTTAGAAAGTGATAAGACGGAGAAATTATGATTTATTTTGTGGCGACGCCTATCGGCAATTTAAAGGATATAACTCTGCGCGCGCTGGAAACCCTGCGCGAATGCGACGCGGTGTTCTGCGAGGATACGCGGCACTCTATAAAGCTTTTAAACGCATACGAAATCAAGAAACCGCTTTATTCCTGCCATAAATTCAACGAGCGCGAGGCGGCGCAAAAAATAATCGCCCTCGCCGGCGAGGGCAAAAACGTAGCAGTGATTTCCGATGCGGGTATGCCCGTAATTTCCGACCCGGGCAACGTCGTGTGTTCCGCGCTGAGGGAGGCGGGCGTAGCCTATACGGTAGTTCCGGGCGCAAACGCATTTTTGTCCGCACTGGTACTTTCGGCGCTTCCCGCCGACAGATTCGCCTTTATCGGCTTTCTGTCCGACAAGGAGGGCGAAAGGAGAGCCGTGCTGGAAAGGTATAAAAATCTCGATTTAACGCTATGTTTTCACGTAGCTCCGCAGGACGTAGACCGCCATATATCCTCGATTTTCTCGGTTTTCGGCGACCGCCGCGCGTGCGCCGTGCGCGAAATTACCAAACTGCACGAAGAGGCGGTCTCTTTCAATCTGTCGCAGGGCTTGGAGGGCGAAAAGAGGGGGGAATACGTGCTTATTGTAGAGGGAGCGAAAGAGGTGGAAAATCCCCTTAACGATATGTCCGAAAGGGAGCACATTCTGCACTATATGCGGGCGGGTTACGACAAAAAGGAGGCTGTTAAGCTCGCCGCCAAGGACAGGGGAGTTACCAAGAGCGAACTTTACAAATTTTCAATAGATTTATAATGCTATGATAAAATTAAAGCCGCCTTATAAGGCGGCTTTTAAAATTTATTTTGGAATAAACCGATATTTAAGCCGCGGAGCGGCTTTTAATATAAACTGCGGGCGCGGAATTTTCCGCGCCCGCAGTTTATTATTAACGTTTAAACAATTACAACTCAATATTCTACGCTTTCTATGACTCCGCCGCCTCGTCGCCGCCCGCTCCGTTCAAAGCGGTTTGTCTTGCGCCAAACCGCAAAATTATTTCGCGGCGGCTCCTCTTCCCGAAACCGCGCTTTGCGCGCTTTCGTGAGCCCTGAAAATATGTTGCCTCGGCGGCGTACTCGCCTTTATGAGCGCGCCGTTAGTTGCCGTTACGAAATCAATATTCTACGCTTTCTATGACTCCGCCGCC
>CAZDZH010000025.1:0-14586 GCA_964509935.1 uncultured Clostridia bacterium | reverse complement strand
GTTTTGGTGGGAAACGCTACTCTGCCGTTGAGCTGAACGAAGTAAAAAAAATAAAGGTTCCGCAATAAATTTACGAAACCTTTGGCAGGGGAGACGCGATTCGAACACGCAACCGACGGTTTTGGAGACCGCGACTCTACCGTTGAGCTACTCCCCTATAAGCGATCAAGCGTATAGATTATATAATAACATTTTTTTTTAGTCAACTATTTTTGGAGATTTATTTATGAAAAAACAATTCAAGCTCGGCGTAATAGGCTGCGGATTTATGTCTAAATCGATTTTAAAAGGCGTTGTCCTTTCCGAATTTTTACGCGCAAAGAAAATTATCGTAAGCGATTTAAAGCAGGAAAATCTAGATGAAGTCAATTACGAATTGGGAGTTAACGTTACCGACGATAACAGATATGTCGCAGAAAATTGCGAATACCTGCTATTTGCGGTAAAACCTCAAAATTTCTTGGAGGTAGCAGAAGGTCTTAAAGGAATCAGACCGCCTAAGGTAATTTCTATTATGGCAGGCGTCAAAAAGGCGTTTATAAAAAATTCTCTGGGCGTCGGGCTTATAAGGGTTGCGCGCTGTATGCCGAATCTTCCCTGTTCGATAGGCAGCGGAATGATGGGCGTAGATATGTCGGATTACAATAAAAACCCCGACGATACAGAATTTGTCTATAATCTTTTTAGTTGTTTGGGACATGTATTAAGCATTTCGGAGGATAAGTTGGACGCGGTAACCGGTATCAGCGGAAGCGGACCTGCTTACGTGTTTATGTTTATCGATTCTCTCGTAGACGCCGGAATTAAGCAAGGATTAACAAAGGACGAAGCGAGAACACTTGCCGTGCAGACCGTGCTGGGCGGTGCAGAGATGGTTCAACATTCCGAAAAGCCGTTGTCCGAACTCATAATGAACGTATGCAGTAAGGGCGGTACTACTATCGAAGCTGTTAAGGTGTTTGAAGAAAACAACTTCCGCGGAATTGTTTCGGACGCCGTAGCGGCTTGCGTAAAGCGCTCGAAAGAGCTTTCCGAAAGATGAAAAAGGTAACGCTTTATACCGACGGCGCGTGTTCGGGGAATCCCGGAGTGGGCGGCTACGGCGCCATACTTATTTATAACGGACACGAAAAACGTATATCGGGTGCGGAAGGTTCAACTACTAACAACCGTATGGAGCTTTACGCGGTAATCAGCGGTTTAAACTGTCTTAAAGAGCCTTGCGAAGTTACCGTTTACAGCGATTCGGCATATGCGGTTAACGGATTCGCAAAAGGCTGGGTGTACGATTGGGAAAAGAGCGGTTGGAAGAAATCGGACGGAAAACCTGTATTAAACGACGATTTGTGGCGGCAGCTGCTTTCCTTGACAAGGCTGCACAGCGTAAATTTCGTGAAAGTAAAGGGGCATGCGGATAACGAATACAATAATCTCTGCGACAAACTGGCAACCGAAGCGGTAAAAAATTATAGTCCGGTTTAATATAAAAGATTTTTTTTGATATAATAATATAGTAATGAAAAAGAATGATGAACCGGCACACGCCGTATTAATAAGAATAGTTAATATTTTGGCGGCGACTGTTTTGGCGGCGATAGCGTTTTTATTTACCGCTTACGGCTTGAATTATAAGAGTTTCGCATTCATTGCAGAGCATTTTGCCGCTTTGATATGGGCTCTTGCAGCTGTATTGGGTATTATGCTCATTGCTTACGTGATATTTTATCTGCTTGAAAAGCAATCTTTTTACCGCCTTTTAATTTGTGCGTTCGTTTGTCTTGATATTGCCGCCGTTATATTTTATACGGTTTGCGCTACGGGCGTCGTAACAAAATTGACCAGTATAGAAGCTCTGCGCGAATATATCGGCAGTTTCGGTAGCGGCGCCGTTTTGCTTTTTATTCTGTTTTCTTTTTTGCAGGTAGTCATTCTACCCGTGCCCGGCTCGGTTACTGTCGCCGCAGGCGTTGCTCTGTTCGGACCTCTCAAATGTGCTCTTTACAGCTTTATCGGAATAGTAACGGGTTCTTTTGTGGCGTTTGCGATTGGTAGATGGATAGGCTATAAAGCGGTTTGCTGGATAGTCGGCAAGGATGATCTAGACAAATGGTTGAATAAGGTTAAGGGGAAAGATTATCTGATACTGTCTATAATGTTTCTGCTTCCTATGTTTCCAGACGACGTTCTTTGTTTTATTGCGGGACTGTCGTCTATGAGCTGGCCGTATTTTACGGTGATGATAATAATTACTAGGGCGATATCGGTCTTTACCACGGCGTACTCGTTTGAGCTTATTCCTTTTACGACCTGGTGGGGGATTCTTATATGGATAGTTATTTTTGCTTTGATTGCGCTCGCTTTCTGGCTCGTCTGGAAATATTCGGACAATATAGACGCGTTTATTAAGAAAAAATTTAAAATAAAAGGTCGCAAGAAATAGCGTTTTCCCGAAGGGTTGATAAAACCTTTCGGGATTTTTTAATTATTTTCTTATTGGACGTATAACTAAATAAAAATTAATAAATCTATTAGATATATTTATATCAATTAAGTTGCTTTTTAGATAGATTCCTGCTAAAATGATATATGTAGGAAATTTGGCATTAGGAGATTTTTATGGATAAACTGAAGTTATTGCAGGCGCGCAAGCAACAGCTTATGGACGCAGGCAAAAACATTCGTAAAGAAATTAACGAACTTATCGATAAGGATAGTTTTGTCGAACTTTCTGCGTTTTCGTTTTCCAAAAACGATTTTTACGGCGAAAATGCAGAGGGCGAGGGTGTTGTAACCGGTTTTGCAACCATCGACGACTATCCTTTTTATATTGTCGCGCAAAACGCGGACGTGCTTTCTGGCGGAGTTAGCAAGGCTAATTGCGAAAAGATCGCTAAGTGCCTCGATCAGGCGGAAAAGAATAATTCTCCCGTAATCTATTTGCTGTCGTCGCTCGGAGTACAGGTAGGCGAAGGAGTAAACGTTCTGGAAGGCATAGCTAAACTCATTTTAAAAGCGTCACAGCTTAAAGGAACCGTTCCGCAGTATCTTGTAGTGAACGGCGAAGTTTACGGTCAGATTGCAGTCCTTGCCGCAATTTGCGATTTTACGTTTTTTATCGACGGCAAGAGCGTGCTTGCCGCTAACAGCCCACTCGTAATTTCCGCGGCGAACGGATTGAACCTTAAAAAAGAAGAGGTCGGAGGGGCTAAGGCTTTGGAAAAGGCTCAGCTCGCCTCGTTTACCGTTTCCGGTTTAGCGGACGTAAAGGTGAAGATTTCCGCCCTTTCGTCATTGCTTTTTGAAGGGGTAAAGGATTGCGACGACCTCAATTCCACGCTTCCCGCGCTCAATAAAAAGGTTGACGGGTCGGCTTTGCTCGGAATTTTCGATAAAGGAACGGCAATAGAACTCGGCGCTACTTACGCTTGCGCGGTAAAATGCGTTCTCGGCAGAATAGGCGGTATTTCGGTAGCGGCGGTTATCTTCGATAAGGAAGGCGGCGTTTCGTTAAGCGCTTCAAAGATCAGAAAGATCAAGGATTTCGCCGAATTTGCAAGCTGTTACGGTTTGCCGTATATCACTTTTGTAAATACACTCGGTATCTGCACATGCCTCGAAGCGAGTAACGGGCTTGTTCTTAAAGAAATCGGCGAGTACGTCAATATTCTCGACTGCATTGATACGGCTAAGATTTCGGTCGTTTACGGCAAAGCGATAGGACTCGGATACACTCTGTTTGCTGCAAAATCTATGGGTTACGATTTTACTTACGCTTTCGCAAACGCCCGAATCGCGCTTTTCGACAGCGTTCAGGGCGCTGAAATAGAGTTCTCCGACGAGAAGGATATAGACAAGGCTAAACTTGCGGAAAGGTATTCCGAAGAAAATTCCGACCCCGTCAACGCGGCTAAGGGCGGTTATATCGATAATATCATAGAACCCGCTTTCGTTAAACAATATTTAATCGCATCTTTGCAGATGCTTGTAAAGTGAGGATAAAATGTTAAGCAATTTATTGGCTATCGTTGCCGGTACGGGCGATAAAGTCGGTAATTGGTATTTCGACAATTTCGGAGAAGCCGTCATCTATGCTCTCATAGGTTTCGGCGTCGTTTTCGTAGGAATTATCATTATTATCGGCGTTATATGGCTCGTCGGGCTGATAATGAAAAAGACAAACGGTTTCGCTTTTTTATCCAAGAAAAAAGATAAGAAGCCGACAGTTAAAACAAAGAAGGTAAACGTGCCTGAAATTACCGAATTGCCTGCCGACCCCGAGTCGGTATCCGCCGAGATACCCGACGAAGTTAAAGCGGCTATCGTTGCGGCGATTATGGCTTATTATCAGGAAAAAGAAGAAAAATGTTCGTTTACCGTTAAGAGAATAAAGAGAATTTAAGGAGAAAATATATGCGTAATTTTGTTGTTACTATCGATGGTAAAAGTTATTCGGTAGGAGTTGAAGAAGTAGGAGAAACCGCAAGCGTTTCTACCGTTGCAGCAGCGCCTGCCGCAGCCCCCGTTGCGGCTCCCAAGGCTGCGCCTGCGGCTCCCGTAAACGGAGAAAAGGTTTTATCGCCTTTCCCCGGATTAATAAAAAATCTTCTCGTTGAAGAGGGTGCGACCGTTAAAAAGGACCAGCCTATAATCGTGCTCGAAGCAATGAAAATGGATAACGATATAACCGCTCCCTGCGACGGCAAAGTAACTTTCCGCACAGCAAAGGGCGCTAACGTAGAAACCAACGCCGTACTTGCAGTTATCGGTTAATCGGAGGAAAAAATGCAACTTGGTTTACTTAGCGTAAACGTCGGCGGTATTTTTACTAACCTGTACTATTCGATGGGATTTGTCAGCGGTACTTGGCAGAACTACGTAATGCTTCTGATTTCGTTCGTCTTGATGTATCTGGCAATAGTAAAAAAATTCGAGCCGATGCTACTTTTGCCGATAGCTTTCGGAATGTTTCTGATAAATCTGCCAGGAGCCGAAGCGGTAGTATGGGGTACTCATCCTGCCGATACGACGCTTGGTCTCGGTCAGGTTGGTTCTGCGGAGTATGCCGGAGCATATCTCGGCAGTAACGGAACCGGCGTGGCTGAAAATCTTATCTATATCCGTGCAGGTTATCTGAGCGGCGATACGGTTACCTATTATGCAAGCTTTGAAGATCTTGTAAACGGTATCGCATCTACAATGAGCTATTCTGAATTCAGCGCATATTATCAGTTACAGGGATATATTCAGGGAACGGTAACCGAGGCGGGAACGGTATTCGAATCCGCAAGTCTTATATTAAACGAATCTTATGAAGCCGTTCAGGATAAGGGTCTTTTGTGGTATCTTTATTTCGGCGTAGATAAAGTAATTTATCCTCCGCTGATTTTCCTCGGAATAGGTTGTATGACCGATTTCGGACCTTTGATTGCGAACCCCAAGAGTATGCTTATAGGCGCAGGTGCGCAGATGGGTATATTTATTGCCTTTATGCTTGCGGTGCTCCTTGGCTTCTCCGTAGCGGAGGCCGCGTCTATCGCGATCATAGGCGGTGCAGACGGGCCTACGGCTATATACGTAACCAGCAAGCTCGCAAGCGATTATATACCTATGATTGCCATCGCCGCATACTCGTATATGGCGTTGATACCGATAATTCAAAAGCCGATTATGAGATTGCTTACTACTAAAAAGGAGCGCAGTATACGTATGAAACAGCTCCGTCAGGTAAGCAAGCTCGAAAAGATTATATTCCCTCTTATAGTTACTCTGGTAGTCGGTATAATCCTACCTTCTTCGCTTGCGCTTTTAGGTATGCTTATGCTCGGAAACCTGTTCAGGGAATCCGGCGTTGTCGAAAGACTTTCGTCGCAGGCTCAGAACGGATTGATGAACACGATCACTATTTTCCTCGGCATTGCAGTAGGTTGCAAAGCCAAGGGCGAGCTGTTTTTAAGCCTCGAAACCCTTTATATTATAGGGCTGGGTCTGTTTGCGTTTATTATGGGCACTATAGGCGGTCTGCTCGTAGCCAAGGTTATGTGCAAGATTACTAAGGGTAAAATCAATCCTCTTATCGGTTCGGCAGGTGTTTCAGCCGTTCCGATGGCGGCGAGAATATCCGAGGACGTAGGAAGAGAGTACGATCCTCAGAATCATTTGTTGATGCACGCAATGGGACCTAACGTGGCGGGCGTAATAGGCTCGGCGATAGCCGCAGGCGTACTGCTCGCTTGTTTTGGCGGTTATGTTGACGGTTCTGCCGTCGGCGCGGCCGTGTCATCGATTATTGCATAATTTGGAGATTAATTATGGAAGCAAAAAAAGTTTTAATTACTGATACTATACTTCGCGACGCTCACCAATCTCAGGCGGCGACGCGTATGAAATTCGAGGAAATGGAGCCCGTTCTTTCCCGTCTCGACGATATAGGTTACTATTCGCTTGAAGCCTGGGGCGGAGCGACTTTCGATTCCTGTTTGAGGTTTTTGAACGAAGATCCTTGGGACAGATTGAAGAATTTAAAGAAATATTTGAAAAAGACGCCCATTCAGATGCTTTTGAGGGGTCAGAACCTTTTAGGATACCGCCATTATGCGGATGACGTAGTTGAAAAGTTCATTGAAAAGTCAATAGAGAACGGAGTTGGAGTTATCCGCGTATTCGACGCATTGAACGATCCTCGCAATCTTGAAGCGTCTATGAAGGCGATTAAGAAATACGGCGCGGGCGGAAAATGCGTGTGCGAAGCAACTATTTCATATACGACCAGCCCCGTACACACTACCGAATATTTCGTGAAACTTGCAAAACAGCTCGAAGACGCGGGTGCGGATAATATCTGTATAAAGGATATGGCCAACCTTTTGTTGCCCTTCACCGCATATGACGTTGTTTCTAAAATCAAGGCGGAGCTTCGCCCTGAAACTAAACTACACCTTCATACTCACAACACGTCCGGTACGGGCGATATGATAAATCTTATGGCGATTCAGGCGGGCGTTGACATTGTAGACTGCGCGCTTTCGCCTCTCGGAAACGGCACGGCAAACCCCGCGACAGAACCTTTGGTTGCAACGTTAAAAGGTACGCCTTATGACACGGGAATTGATATTGAAAAACTTTTGCCTATCGTAAAGCATTTCAACGGCGTCGCCGCAAGATTGGAAAAAGACGGATTCCTCAATCCGAAAGTAAGAAAGGTAGATATTAACACGTTGATTTATCAGGTTCCCGGCGGTATGCTTTCAAATCTTATGAACCAGCTTAAACAGGCAGGTCAGGAAGATAAGCTTATGGACTGTCTTGCCGAAGTTCCCCTGGTAAGAAAGGATTGCGGTTATCCTCCTTTGGTAACTCCTTCCAGTCAGATTGTAGGTACGCAGGCCGTGTGGAACGTCCTTCTCGGTAGATACAAGACCATAACCGCGCAGTATAAAGATTTGATTTTGGGTAAGTACGGCGCAGTTCCCGGAGAAATCAATCCGGAAATTATGAAGATGTGCACCAAAAACGGAGAAGAAGTGATAACCTGTCGTCCTGCCGACCTGATTTCCAACGAGATGGAGGAGTTGACGGCAAAAGTCAAGGCGGACGGCTTCTATGAAAAGGAAGAAGACGTGCTTTCGTACGCTCTGTTCCCCGAAGTTGCCACCAACTATTTCAAGTGGCGCAAGGCTAAAAATATCGGCGTAGATAACGATATGGCGGCGAATAAAAACAAGGTTTATCCTGTATAATGTAAAATCAATAATTAATTGCTACGGCGGGAGAGCTCTCTCGCCGTAAAAGTTTAATTAAGAGCGGTTATATCGACGAGTAAAGGAAATAATATCGGGAATAAATATGAACGTAGCGGTTATAGGCGCGGGCGCGGCAGGATTAACGGCGGCTTATGCGGCGGCAAGAAACGGCAACAGCGTTACAGTATTTGAAAAAAACGAAAAGAGCGGCAAGAAAATTTACATTACCGGCAAAGGCAGATGTAATTTTACTAATTGCGTTTCCCCGCAGGAATTTCTCGGAAACGTAGTTAATAACGCTAAATTTTTGACGGGTGCAGTCTACTCGTTTTCTCCCGAACGCTGCGTCGGATTTTTCGAGGACGGAGGAATGGCTGTAAAAATCGAACGGGGAAACAGAGCTTTTCCTGTCAGCGATAAGGCGAGCGACGTAACCAAATGTCTTGAACGCTATTGCAAAAATGTGGGAGTAACCTTTGAATTTAACAACGAAATTAAGGATATTTCAATTTTGAATAGTACTATATCTGGCATAATTACCCGTGAGGGCTTTCTTCCTTTTGACAAAATTATCGTTTGTACGGGTGGTTTAAGTTATCCTTCGACGGGTTCTACTGGCGACGGTTACAAATTTGCCGAACGCGCGGGGCATAGAATTATATCCCCCAGGCAAGGGCTTTGCGGTTTGAACGTAATCGGCGATTTTTATAAAAAATTGCAGGGTTTGACGCTAAAAAACGTGCAGTTATCTGTATATTACGACGGTAAAATAAAAGATAAGCTGTTCGGTGAAATGCTTTTCACTCATTTCGGAGTTTCAGGTCCCATCGTACTTTCTGTTTCCAGCCTTATAAACAGGCTAGATTTGAAGCGGGTAAAACTTTCCTTGGATTTAAAGCCTGCGTTAAATTTTGAAACGCTTGACAAACGGATTCTGCGTGATTTTGAAGAAAACAGTAACAAAACTATTGAAAACTGCCTTAAAAATCTGTTGCCTAATGCTATAATAGGCGAAATTCTGCAAAGAAGCGGCGTTCCGAAAGATAAAAAAGTAAACGTTATAACCAAAGCCGAACGCTCTTCTTTATTGACAAATATAAAATGTTTTGATATATTTGTATCGTCGCTGAGAGATTTTTCCGAGGCGATTATTACTTCCGGCGGTGTTGACGTTTCGCAGGTCAATCCCAATACTATGGAAAGTAAATTGGTGAAAGGATTATTTTTTTGCGGCGAAGTCCTCGACGTCGACGCGTTTACGGGCGGATTTAATCTGCAAATTGCTTTTTCCACAGGTTTTGCGGCGGGAAACGCCGTTTCGTCTTAAATAATTTACTCCCGTTAAATGAGGTTAAAAATGAAAGCTATCAGAGGTGCGACTACTTTATCGTGCGATTCTCCCGAGAACGTCAGGGAGAGAGTTAAGGAATTGCTCGATAAAATCAGACGCGAAAACAATCTTTCTTACGACGACGTGATTTGCATTATGTTTTCGTCAACGTCAGACATTCATTCTTTTTACCCTGCAAAAGCCGCGAGAGAGGCGGGTTTTTCCGGGTGCGCGCTTTATTCTTCGTGCGAGCCCGACATTGACGGTTCGTTGCGGATGTGCGTAAGGGTTATGCTTCTTGCCGAAATCAACGTTGCTCCCAGGCACGTATATCTTCACGGCGCAAAAATGCTCAGAAAGGATTTGACCAAGGTCATCAATATCGCCGTAGACGGTCCTGCCGGCAGCGGTAAGAGCACGGTTTCGCGCCTCGTTGCCGAGAAGCTCGATATTTTGTATCTCGACACAGGCGCAATGTATCGCGCGGTAGCGTTGAAGTGTATCGAAAAAAAGCTCGATTATTCCGATAAAGACGCCGTCGCTCACGCCATAGAGAATATCGACCTTAAAATAGAGTATAAGGACGGCAGACAGCTTACCCTGCTCGACGGAAGGGACGTTTCTGCCGAAATAAGAACGGCTCAGGTTTCGATGCTTGCGTCGTACGTTTCCGCTTACAGTTGCGTGCGCAATAAAATGGTTGCTCTTCAACGGGAAATTGCAGAAAGCGTTTCGTGCATACTCGACGGCAGAGATATAGGCACAAACGTTCTGCCTGACTGCGAATTTAAATTCTACGTAACGGCTTCTCCCGAGGTTAGGGCAAGGCGTAGATTTGAAGAGGATTGCGCCAAAGGTTCGTTGCAGACCTATGAAGAGATACTCAATCAGATAAACGAACGCGATTATCAGGATAAAAACCGCGCCGTAGCGCCTTTAAAGTGCGCGAAAGACGCGGTAGTTCTTGACACTTCCGGTTTAACCGTTGAACAGGTTGTAGATAGCGTTTTAAACAAAATACAGGAAAAAATCTAATGAACAAGACAGAGCAAAATAAAGAAAAAGAAGCGGCGGACGAGCAGGTAAAAGCTAAAAAAGTTGCAAGATTATTCTCATTTCTTCGTTTTTTGGAAAAAATTATATACAGACCGCTCTTTCCGTATAAGAGGCACGGCTACACGAAAAAAGTGAACGAAGGCTCTCTAATAATTATCGGAAACCATTACAGTATGTGGGACGTCATACCCGCCGCAATGGCGACCGACCGCCCCATACATTTTATGGCTAAGAGCGAGCTCTTTTCCGTTCCCGTTCTCGGTAAAATAATGACGAACGGAGAATGTATCCCCGTTAACCGCGACGGAAACGACGTACAGGCGGTAAAAAGCGCTCTGCGCTATCTTAAAAGGGGGGACGTAATCAATATTTTTCCCGAAGGTACGAGGAATTACTCCTACGACAGCCTTTTGCCTTTCAAGGGCGGCGCGGCTATGCTTTCTATACGAACCCGTACTCCGATTATGCCCGTCGTTGAAATAGAGAGAATAAGGCTGTTTCACAGGGTCGACGTAGTTTACGGCGAACCCATCGAATTCACTAAATATTACGGCAAACGGATGACGCCCGAAGAAGTTGAGCAGTGTGACAATCAATTAAGGGAAATCATTTTCAATATGCGTCAGGCGTTTATCGATAAGCATAATATAAAGCTTAAACCTTTGAAGAGCAAAAAGAAAAAGTCTAAAAAAATTGAAGATTAATACAATTTTATGCAGATAATAGTTGCAAAAAACAGCGGCTTCTGCAAAGGGGTCAAAAAGGCGGTTGATACGGCGATGAGCGTCCCGCCTGAAAACACTTACGTTCTCGGCGAGCTGATTCATAATGCTGAAGTCGTTGAGGATATTGTAAGAAGAGGATTGAAAACAGTCGAAAGCCTTTCTGAAATTCCAGACGACTCGACTGTTATTTTCCGTTCGCACGGCGTGCCTTTAAGCTATTATGCGGAATGTGAAAGAAGGGGAATAAAAGTAATCGACTGCACCTGCAAATTCGTACAGCGCACGCAAAAAATAGTAAAGGAAGAATACGAAAAGGGTAATTTTATAATTATTACGGGAGAGAAAACTCATCCCGAAGTTATCGGATTACAGGGCTGGTGCGCAAATTCGGCGCTGGTAGTTTCGGACGAGCACGCAGAATTGCCTGATTTATCGGAAAAATGCGTAAGCGTCGTGTCGCAAACTACCTTTTCTATAGAAAAATTTGATAAAATAATAAAAAATATTAAAAATCTGTGTGAAAAAACAGTTGCCGTTTTTAAAACAATTTGTTATACTACTAATGATCGGCAATTTGAGGCGGAGAAGCTGTCGGAAAAATGCGACGCAATGATAGTTATCGGCGGTTTAAACAGCAGTAATACTAATAAACTTTACGATATCTGCACAAAACATTGTAAAAACGTTTTCAGACTTGCAAGTTCTGCCGATCTGGATTGCACGGAATTTAAAAATTTTAAAATTGTAGGTATTGTTTCAGGGGCGTCAACCCCGAATGCGCAAAACCGGGAGGTTCTTTTAAAGATGGAAGAAAAAAGCACAGAAGTAAACGCAACGAGTTCTATGGCGGACGTAGTTGCAAAGATTGACAGCGAATCGAAGTTCAAAAAGGGACAGATCGTAACCGCTACTATTTCGGAAGCTACCGAAGACGGTTTACAGATTCTTCTGCCCTTCTCAAAGAAGGAAATTCCTTTGAGTAAAGACGAGCTTGACTGCGCAGAGTACAACGTAGCTGATTATGCAGGCAAGGTCGGAGAGACGATCGATTTGTTGGTAGTCGAGCTTAAACCTTCTTTAAAGCTTTCGCAGAAAATGATAAAGCTTCTCGCGGAAGAGGAAGCTTTCAGCGCAGAGATAGAATCCGGAAAGGAATTTCAGGTTGTCTGCACGGGTTCAAACAAGGGCGGTCTTACCGCCGTTATGGGCACTTATTCAGTATTCGTTCCCGCGAAGGAAATCAGACCCGGTTTCGTAAAGGATTTGACCAAATACGTAGGCAAAACTCTTCGTTTGCGCGCTCTTGAAATTAAGAAGGACAGAAAAAAGGAAATCATCGCTTCGCAGCGCGTAATTCTCCAGGAAGAAAAGGACGCTAGAGAGGCTGCAAAGGCGGCTAAAGAAGAAGAATTCTTCGCAAATATCGAAGTCGACGACGTAGTTGAAGGCAAAGTCGAAAGAGTAACCGCTTTCGGTGCTTTCGTATCGGTAAAAGGCTTCGACTGCCTTGCTCATATATCCGATTTGTCATGGACGGGCGCAAAAGCGGTAACCGACGTGCTCGAAATCGGCAAAACTTACGAATTCAAAGTTCTGAAAGTAGATAAGGAAAACAAAAAAGTTTCCATAGGTTATAAACAGCTTCAACCCCAGCCTTGGGATCTTGCCGCTGAAAAATACAGCGTAGGCGACGTTATCCACGGTAAAGTTGTAAGAATCGTTCCTTTCGGTGCATTTATAGAGGTTGAAAAAGGAATCGACGGTCTCGTTCACGTTTCTCAGATAAGCTATGAAAGAATAGAAACTCCCGCAACAGTTCTCAACGTCGGCGACGAAGTAGACGCTAAGATAATCGCGTTCGATACCGAAGCTAAGAAAATGAACCTTTCCATCAAAGCAGTTCTTCCCGAACCCGAAAGAAAAACTAAGACTGAAAGAGAGGATAAGGAAGAAGGCTCTTCCCGTAAAGCGCGCGCTTCCAGAAGGACAGAGGAAGAGTTCAGCGATTGGAGCGAAAATTCCGTCGGCACCTCACTCGGCGATATACTTGCCAACGCTAAGAAAAATAAATAATTCAAATTAAGATTAAAAAGCCCGACAATCGTCGGGCTTTTTTTGTAAAACGTGGCGCACGTGATAATATAATTACTGTCAATTCCCTTAATTTAAACCCAACGCTTAGTCGGTTGGATCTTTTTAAATAATTTTATTCTGAACAATGTTGCAAGTAAGGAAGAGCTGATGTAGTAATTTCTTATGCGAATTGAACGCGTAACAGCGTAGCGCCGAAGGCGTCAGCGAGGATACCGTCAGGCAGTTCTTGGCAAATATATAAAAAATTAAGCTTAAAACTAAAATAAGGTTTTACAAAAATTAAATTATAAGCTATATTTAATCCGTAAACTCAAAGATAATCGGGGAAAAATTATGCAGGTTTATGAATCCGAAGAAATGTATCTCGAAACAATTTTGCTGTTGAAGAAAAAACGCTCCTGCGTGCGTTCAATAGATATCGCAAAAGAACTGGGCTATTCGCGGCCAAGCGTTTGCAACGCCGTCCATCAACTTGAAAAAAAAGGATATATTACGATAAAATCGGCTGAAATAAATTTTACCGCCGAGGGGCAAAAGAAAGCTGAGGCGGTATACGAACGCCATCAGGTTATAACCGGCTTATTCGTAAAAATGGGTGCGAGCGCAGCGGTAGCCGAAGAAAACGCCTGCCGCGTAGAACACGTGCTTACAGAGGAAATGTTTACCGTAATTAAGCATTTTATGAAATAGAACTAAGTTTGATTAATTTGTTTGACAAATCTGATTTTTAAATGATATATTATTCAGCGGAGTGATTGATGCCTCCGCTTTTTTAAGGGCAAAAGTTAGCGTAAACTAACTTATTTCGCCCTGTTTTTTTACAGCAGAGTTAGCGTAAACTAATACTGCCGAAGCAAGAGTTAATTATAGGTAAAATAATATGTCTAACGAAAGGAAAAAATTCAGAGCTGGAATAAAGAGAAAAAACTGATTCCCGCTATGATCAGAATATACTGCAAAAGCAAACACGGAACGAAAGGCAAAGAGTTATGCGAGGACTGCAAAGAGCTTACGGATTACGCATTATTCAGGCTTGACAAATGTCCGTTTAAGGAAAACAAAAAATTCTGTTCGTTCTGCAAGATACGCTGTTATAAACCTGAAATGCGTGAAAAAATAAAGGCGGTTATGAAATTTTCGGGACCGCGTATGTTTTTCACTCATCCCGTATTTGCGGTATCGCACGTTGTACAGATGATAAATTATAAAAGAAACCTAAAAAAGGAGAGCAAAAAATGATTCAAATTACTATCGAAGTAGAATGAATGAAGTGCGGTATGTGTGAAAGCCACGTCAACGACGCCGTGCGACGCGTATCAAAAGTCAGCAAGGTAAGTTCTTCGCGCGTAAAAAGTACGACGGTGGTTGTTGCCTCGGACGACGTAAACACAGACGATATTTTAAAAGCTATTTCCGCCCAGGGATACCGCGTCGGAAAATTATTCTCTCAACCCTATAAAAAGCGCGGATTTTTCGGGAGGAATAAATGATAGATAAAGAACTTTTTAGTCTGAATAGGCGGAAATAAGAAGTATATTTTCTACACCGTGACGTTGCAGACGCTGGGGTTGTTTGCCGGCGTGGGCGTAACGGCGTGCATATGTTGGACTGTGTCGCTGGTTTTAAAGGGCGCACAGCCGTT
>CAZDZH010000024.1:0-15326 GCA_964509935.1 uncultured Clostridia bacterium | reverse complement strand
AAGGGCAAAACAATGATCAAATCAGAAGATATTGACGCTATCTTCATACACGATTTTAAATACACCACCGATTATTTATCCGAGATAGACGCATCGGAGGAAAGCCTTAATCCGCATTCTCACAACTACCACGAGCTGTTTATTATGCTCGAGGGTAACATTGTTTATACCGTAAACGACACAAAATACAGCCTACGCCCGACAGAGCTTTTTATCGTGCCGCCAAAACAGCTACACACGGTAGCTCGCGAAAATACTGAAAACACAATCGTGCGAGGTATGACCATTCACCTTGAATTTGAAAAGAGTATCCCGTCCGAATTTTCTTTTCTTAACAAAATTACTCCTATTAAATTAAGCAACACTCCTGAAATCATCACGTGGATTCATACGATTATACATCATCAATCCGTCTTTTCCCCGACTGAATTTCAGGCACTGCTAAAAACTTATATGGCTCAGTTTCTTATGTTGCTGTATAAATTTTTCTGCGTTTCGTTAAACAACGACCAGGCGTTGAATCATTTAACCTTGCACATAATCGCTTTCATCGAACAGCACTTAACGGAACGAATCAATGTAAAAACGTTAGAATCCGCATTAAACTTCAACGAATCCTATATATCAAAAACATTCAAACAAGATATGAACTTGTCCATAATGCAATATATCAAACAACGGCGAATGCTACTCGCCGAAGCGCTCATCTACGGTGGTGAAAAGCCTATACAAGCTATGTATAAAAGCGGCTTCACCGACTATTCAAACTTTTTTAAAGAATTCGTGAAAACATACGGAGTCTCTCCGAAACAAGTATGGTTGAAATACCGAAAAGAAGCTCCGCAAGGCAAAAAAAATCTCACCTCCCTCGAAAAAGATAAACCATAAATAATATTGGATGACATTTTTTTAATCAATAAAAAATACACCGCCAAACTTTTTACGTTTTAGCGATGTTAATTGAAAAGCATCGAAATAGAACCTTTTCTCTGCTCACGCGACATAAACGCCGCGCGGCGCGAGCGTAAAATGCTCGCGCCGCGCAATACGACGTTGACGAAAGCGCATCAGGAATAATCCGATTGCACTCATACTATGCCCGATTCAACGACTTTTACATCAGCGGCGAAACCAATCTCAACAGTGAAATCGCTATCGATTTCAAAACCCCGTTTTTGCGCGGTTTTACGACGTTATCGCTGTCATTGAAAGTCTGTTCAAAATCTGCGGCGACCTCTCCCAAGAAATTTTCGTCGTTGCATAGCACGGCGTTTTCAAACTGCTGATAGAACGAACGCAGATCGAAATTAATCGAGCCGACCACCGCGCAGTCGTCGGACAAAATAAGCTTGCTGTGCACGAACGCGTCTTTGAGATAATACACCTTGACGCCGTATTTCAACAGCCTTTCGGCATTGTCGCGCGTAAGCAGATAAACGTAGTATTTATCGGGCACGGACGGCAGAATTAAGCGGACGTCCACCCCTTCGAGAGCTTTATTCGTAAGCGCCTGCGCTATGCTGTCGTCGGGAATAAAATACGGCGTCATAATATAGAGCCTGCGCTTTGCGGAGGAAATAACGTTTTCATACACGCTTTTGCCTATCGAAAGCTCGTATTCCGGGCCGTCCGCATAAGGAACGACGGTTGAAAGGTTATCGTAAGGAATATACTTATAGAGATATTGCGAATAGTCCTCTTCGTCGCCCGTTATATACTCCCACTGCCGCAGGAATATCATAGTCATAGCGTCCACAGACTCGCCGTCCATCCTCATTCCCGCGTCCTTCCAATAGCCGTACATTCTCTTTTCGTTTACGTACTCGTCGGCGAGATTCATACCGCCCGTATAGGCGGTTTTGCCGTCTACGACTATAATCTTTCTATGGTCTCGGTAATTCAAAGCGAACGTAAAACGCGACAACAACCTGTTGAATACCCTTATTTCCGCTCCCGCTTCCCTTATCTTGCGTCGGGTTTTGATAGATATTACGCGACTGCCTACGTCGTCGTAGATTATCCTTACTTTAACCCCCTCTTTAAGTTTACGTTCCAGGACGTTCCAGAATCGGTTTAAAAGAACTCCGTCGGCTATCGCGAAATATTCGATAAACACAAAGTCCTCGGCTTTTTCTATGCGTTCGAGAGCGTCGTCGAAGAGCGACGCGCCGGAGGGGAAATACTTTACCGCCGTATTTTTACAGGGGATAAATCCGCCTGAATTGTACAGATATCTGCACGTAAGGCGCACGTCGTCGCTCGCGTTTACCGGCTCGACGTAGGGCTTTACATAGCTTTCGGTCTTTGCAAAAATCTTTTTGTGCCTCTTCCTTGCGCGCCTGTACATAAACCTGTCGTTTGACATAAAGTACACGACGAACCCAAACACGAAAAACACAAGGATAAACAGCACCCACACCGCTTTCGCCTGCGCCGCGCGGTGGGACGACAACACCGATACAGCCGTGACGAGACTGATTACGGCGAGGAATACCAGATACCATTTAAGACCCCAGGCGAACAGAAAATTCAGGCTTAAAATAATTCCCAGCTGCAAAAGCACGAGGCAGGACGTGAGCAAGGTCTTGAAAAAGCTCCAGTTGCTGTGCTCGGTCCTTATTCTTACTACCTTATCGCCGCTTACGCGCGAACGCGATTTCGCCGTTCTGTCCTCTAACGGGTGAAAGAGCCGCTCTTCCGTCATAACGCTCCCCCGCTTTCCATTATTATAACGTAATTTTCGGGCTCGTCCCGAGTATCTCCGAAAATATCCTTTTCAACGTGAGATTCCGACAGCGTTTCCGCCTCGGCGATGAGCGAATCGATCAATTCAAGCGATTTTTTGAATCTCTCCTCGGCGAGCAAGTTTTCCTTTTTCCTTAAAAGACAAAGCGGCACGATAAAAACGGCGACGGACACGGGCGCGGCGCCAAGACAGATAAAGCCGAAAATATCGCTCGACTTACCGTCAGCGCCGAACAAAAGAAGCAGCCCTGCCGCAATTAAAACCGCCGCAAATACGGCGAGAACGGATCCGTAGAGCACGCTTTTTTTGTGTTTCCTAGAATAGTGCATCGACATAGAATTTATCGCCGACTCCATTCTCACCTGCAAATACTGCAACCTGTCCTTATTGTTTATTTTATGCGGGCGCACGAAGGACAGATATTTCATATCCGAATATTGTCTGTCGTCCTCGCGCTTGCGTTCCTTCCAGCCGAGCGCGGAATAGCAGCTGAGAATTTTATCCAGATGCTCGCTCTTTACCGACACCGAAAGGTAATCGTAATGTAAATAATCCCTGCTCATCTTTTTACCGCCGTAACGTACTTTCGCCTATTATATCACGGTCAATCGATTTTGGCAAGCGGGCGGCACATAAAGGAGAATTATTACAGTTGACTTATGCCTTAATAAATTATATAATTCAGGTATGAAAACCACTTTCGCCGCAGACAAGGCGCTAAAAATTTTGGCGGCCGTCGCGCTTTTATGCGCATTCGCCCTCACGTTTACCGTATCGGATTATTACATATTTAACCGATTTTCCGAATTCGGATTTTTATTCTGCATAAGCCAATGGGTAAAAAAAGCCGCCATACTGCTGATTCCGCTTGCGGTATTCTATAAAAACAAGCGTTGCGCGGATATTTTAAAATACGTTTTACCCGTTTTCGTTATTATAAGCTGTTTTACCTTCTCAACCTTTTTCGATATAACCAAGGCGGCGGACGACTATCGTCAGGAAATTTACAATTCGATAAATCTGTTCTTCCCGAAGTGGCTGAACGTGACGCTGTTCTTCCTGCAAAACGCGGTTATTTCAGGCATATGCGCACTCCTTTTCGTGCGCGACGGATTAGGGGCGGAGGCTAAAAGCTTTATTTATTCCGCGCCCGCGATGCTTGCGTGCATGCCCTTGAATATATTTGAAAACTTTTTCGATATAAACGCAATCCCCGCCGACAGTTTTTTAAGATTCCGAAATTTTACAGTATGGCACCTGCTTGCAATCTGCGCGCTTGCGGGCTGCGCCGTAGCCTTTTATTATTTTCTTAAAAACAAACCCCGTCAGTCGCAAAACCTCTGGCTTGCCGCGATAGCTATAATCCTGTTAATCCAATATCACAGCAAGGACAGTATGGTTCTGGGTGACGGTTACAACGTTTACCACACCATATTCGCCTGCATACCGCTGTTTATATGTAATATAGGCGTTTACGCCGCTTCGGTTTCGGTAATATTAAAAAAGCCCGTCCTCTATAAAATAAGTTTCTTTATCCACGCCGTGGGCGCGCTCAGCGTATTCGTCTATTTCGGCAGAGACGATATGAGTAACTACGGCATATTTTGCAGTTATTCTATTCTTTACTTCTGCCTTACTCATTGCCTGTTGTTTTCTCTTTCGGTTCTGCCTACGGCTTTGGGGCACTATAAATTCGCATGGAAAGATTGCGTCGTTCCGCTAATCTATTATTTTATAGTTATCATACTTGCGTCGGTTTGCAGCGCAATAGTAACTTCTGCGTCCATGACCTGGACTGACGCGAACGGAAACAGCCTTACGGAAAGCGGTTGGCTATATCCCAATTACGCTTTCACGCAGATAAATCCCTTGCCTTTCGAAATACCGCCCGTGCTTACGCTAAGAATATGGAAATACGACGTAAACGTGCTTTACGTACTCGGTCTTTACGCCGTTTACGTGGCGTTATTCTTCTCTTTTACCGGACTGTATTACGCATTTCTTGCAGTACGCAAAAAGTTACTTGCGCGCGGTATATATGCGGGCGAACGCATCGATAAAGCCGAGGAAGTACGATTGGAGGCAGCCGCTTCGGACGACGATAAACAGGAATAATTTATGTGTTTTATATATTGGTCGGATAAAATTTCAATAGCCGCAGGCTTTCAGCCTGCGGCTATCGCATTGCGGCGTATTGCGCCGTTGACGTTCAATTAAAACTCGCGTTCAGGATAAATTCTTTTTAGCCGAACATTCGGGGCACAGCCCGTCGAATTCAATCTCGGCGGAAAGCACCTCGAATCCGCCCACACTGCGCTGTAAGAGCAAGCCTGCGATTTTATCGTCGGAAAAATCGACGACCTTGCCGCAATTCAGACAATAGCAATGCGCGTGAGGACGGACGTTAGCGTCGTAACGCGCTCCGCTGCCCTGAAGCCCCACCCTTATCGCTTCGCCGTAATCGGCGAATTGAGAAAGCACGCGAAAGACCGTCGCGCGCGAAATTCTGGGGTTTTCGCCGCGCACCATATCGTACAGCTCCCCCGCGGTCGGATGGTCGGCTTTTTTAAGCGCCTCCATAATTATTCTCTTTTGTTCGGTATTCCTTTTACTTTCCATAGCTTTCTTAACAAAATTATATCCTATTAAGGATTATTTGTCAAGAGCGATTTTTTTGCTTATGCGATTTACTCAGATAAAATACCTGACCTGTGCGGAAAAACTCTGTCGCGCGAAAATATCAGTTTAAGAACGCGTTTAATCGGAACTGCCACCGTTGCTCTCTTTTTTCCCTTTTCCCTTTAAAAGCAGCGCTCTGCCTGTTATCATAGGCGAAATAATCAGCCATATAGCCGCCAAAGCGACCAGGACGTAAACTATTACCGAGCCTGCCGTGCGAGGGCCCTGAAAAATCCAGCCGACGAGGTTGAAATTCCAAATGCCGTACAGACCCCAGTTAAGCGCGCCTACCAGCACGAGAATGTAAGAAATAACGTTGAAAAAAATCATAATTTATTCTCCTTACGTTATTTTTTGCCAACGCCGCGCAAATTATACTTGCCGCAAGGTTATATTCATTTTATCTCTGCCGAGGATTTTTTCCCGAACACGAATACGGCGAGAGCCGCGCTGACGGCAAGATAGACGGCTATCGCTATAAAACCCGTTGCCGTAGTCGAGTCGAAACGATAAATTACGCCGAATACGTCCTTCGCGCCGGTAATAGCTCTGCCCACATCGACGGGGGGATAGAAGGGCAGAAACCTGCAAAAGGTTTCAAAAGAGCCCATAGATTCAAGCGGCATCCACGCCCCGCCCAGAACGCCCGCCGCGCTTATGAACACCGAACAAATCCCCGGAGCGGCTTTATCGTTGAGCGCTGAACCTATGAATATACCTAAAAACACAAAGGTTATCAACGACGGCAGAGTTGCGGCGACGAGCAATAGCGCACGCGCGAACGAAAAGTACTCGGCGCCCGCAATTAGCGAAGTTATCCACCCCGCAATAATACACGCAAACGCCTGCGCAATCCCCGCAATCAGGCATGGAACGGCGTAACCCGCCACGAATTCGCGCGTTTTCATCGGCGAGGCGTAAAGTCTTACTATAAACGCCGACTTTCTGTCCTTGGAAACGAGCAGGCTCTCCGTCAGCATTACAAAAGTATAAGAAAACACAACTATGCCCGGAATGAGCGAAGAGGGCTCGAAAACGGGAGTATTTCCGTCCGTGAAAGAGTTGATTACAGCAAACATAGCTATAAGCACTACGGGGAAACCTACGCAAAAAACGTAGAGAACGGGATCGCGCAACATTTCCAGAAAGTTGCGTTTTATAAACGCCGATAATCTGTTCATAATATTTTCTCCTCCACGATCTTCACGAAGGCGTCCTCGAAGCTGTCGGTCTGCGCCTCGTATTTAATCTGCTCTACGCTGCCCGTGCACAGCACTTTGCCCTTAGCCATAATTGCGACGCGGTCGCAAAGGCGCTCGGTTTCTTCGAGATAGTGCGAGGTCAACACAATCGTGACCTTGCCTTTAAGCCCTTCTATGATTTTCCAAAGCTCTCTGCGCGCAAGCACGTCAAGCCCCAAAGTAGGTTCGTCAAGAAATATAAGTTCAGGGTCGCCCACAAGCGATATGGCTATCGAGAGTCTGCGTTGCCACCCGCCCGACAGAGTTTTAGCGTATTTGTTTGCGACCTCTTCAAGTCCGAACCGAGCAATAATTTCGTCTGCGCGCGTTCGCGCATTTTTGCCGACGTAGCCGTAAATCTGAGAGAAGAATATCAGATTTTCCTTGACGGTCAGATTCAAAGCGACGGAAGTTTCCTGCGGGGATACGGCTATTCGCCTCTTTATCTCGCCGATCTCGCGCTCCGCGCTCTTTCCCAAAACGTAAGCCTCTCCCCCGTCGGGTTTTAAAAGCCCGCACAGGATTTTGATGAGCGTGGTCTTACCCGCTCCGTTTACGCCGAGCAGCCCGAACAATTCCCCCCGCAATATGCTTAAATCAACGCCATTTAAGGCCGTCAAATCGCCGAATTTTTTTATCAGTTTCTCCGTCCTTACGGCGCAGTCGGTCGGTTGCGCGCAAGCCCCCTTTAAAATATTCGTCATTTTATCACCCCGAAAGAGTATTTAAGCCCCTCGTACATATCTTTTAGGAGCAGGCTTATTAGCTCCTCAGAAAAGGCGAAACTGTCGGTCGCAAGCATAGTAGCTATGCCGTGCACGAACACCCAGCTTTCCAGATGGAAAAGCTGGGCTTTTTCTTCGTCAAGCCCCGTATTCCGCATAATAGTTTCGTATATTCCGTCAAGCGTGTCGTCCTCGACGGACAGGCTTTTTTTCGTCATAAATGTCAGTTTAAACAGCTCCTTCTCCTCGGCGGCAAACCTTATATATCCCATACCGTACGCCTTATAATCGGGATATTTTCCCGAAGCAAGCTCGCGACTGAGAAAGCTTTTGTAAATTATAAATATTTGCTTACGCACGGCGTCTTTCAGCTCTTCCATATTTTTGAAAGAAAGATAAACGGGTTGCGTCGAACAATTCAGTTTTTCCGTGAGAGTAGTCGTATTCAGCGAATTGAGTCCGCTTTGCCGCACTACGTCGACCGCCGCTTCCAAAATACGCTCTCTGGTAATTCTCTTTTTTGCCGGCATATTCCCTCCGTTTCGCTTTCGCGATAATAAAATAAAGTTATTTATTAATAAACATCTTTATTTTATCACTGCAATTTGCTCTTGTCAACGCCTTTTATTAAATTTTACCAACGGCTTTTTTAATTTTATAAAAGAGCGCGCCGCGCGGTTAAAAACCGCGCGGCGCGCTCTTACGTTATTCAGATTAAATTATTATTCGTAAACGCTGCGCTTCAATATGCCTATATAGGGCAACGAACGGTAATGCTCGTTATAATCCAAACCGTAACCTATAACGAACTCGTCCTCTATCTGGAAACAGTTGTAATCGGATTCGATTGCCACCGTTCTGCGAGCAAACTTGTCGAGCAAAGTTACTATTTTGACCGTAGCCGCGCCGCGCGAAAGAAGCATATGCTTTAAATTTGCCAAGGTGAATCCGCTGTCGATTATATCTTCCACTATTATCACGTCGCGGCCGCTGATATCCTTGTCGAGGTCCTTCTTAACTTTAAGGTTACCGCTGCTTACCGACCCCGAACCGTACGACGACACCGCCATAAAGTCCAGCTCTACGGGGATAGTCAGACACCTTATGAAATCGGCGTAAAAGATTATACTGCCCTTCAAAATGCCGACTACCAACGGGCGCTTGCCCTGATAATCCTTGTCAACCTGCTTAGCAACCTCGGTTACTCTCTCTTTAATTTGTTCCTCGGTCAGCATTATTCTTTCGCAATCCTGATGCATAATTTTCTCCTTTGTGCTGTTGATTTATCTATTTTTCGGCGGCAATCAGAAGTTACCGCCGTTCCAACCCCAATCCTTTATACCCTGATAGGTTACGTAAACGTCCTTGCCCGCAATGCCCGCGTTTCTTGCAAGCACGTCGCATACGGCCGAAGTCATCTTCTCCGATTCGGCAGAATTAACGTTACCGAACACTTTTATTTCCACCATAGCTCCGTTTTCAAGCTTGCTTCCGCCGAACCATAAGCCGTAACCGTCGCATATGCCCACCATTAAATAGTTTTCGCCCTTGCGCATTACTGAAATAGCTTTGCCCAGCTCTCTCTTGATATTTTCTTTGGTTTTCTCGTCTAGTTTTTTAGTAAGTTTACAGTCGATAAACGGCATATATCCGCCCTCCTTTTTTATCCGTCACGAAAATCATAGCGTAACGGTGCAACGAATGACGCCCGTCGTTTTCGTGTTTTCGTCAATTTTAATTTTATCCGAAATTTCCACGCCGCATACGGCGAGGATATCGTTGTCTGCCGCTATGAGCGGCAATCTGTCCCTCAGTCGCAGGGGGATTTTTCTGTCGGTAAAATAGTCGCCCAAGCTCTTAGTTCCCCCGCCGAATTTAGTTATTTTATCCCCCGCTCTGCGCGTCCTTATAGCGGCGTTTTCCGGTATCTTCCGGCAGTCGAAAACAAGATTTCCCATACAAGAAGCTCTTAACACTTCGCAGTCCGTTTCCTTTGAAATTTCAACGCCGTAACCGCCGACAACGCTTTTACCGTACTCAAACGGCATTACGCTCTCGTCCTTATTTTCGTCGCCGCATATTACTACGCGTCCCTGCTCTTTATACGCCGTCAAACCGAGAAAGCGGAATATTTTGCCGTTCTCGGCAAATTGCAAACCGTAAAGGGTATCAAGATGAGAAAGCGTATAATCCTTTTTACCGTATACCGCCTTAACCGCCCTGACCGCGGCGCGATTGAAGAGCGGGCGTTCCTGACAGTAGTTTATAATGCAACAATCGGAACGTTCTTCGAATATTTTCCGCTCCGAAAGCTGATTTTGTATAAACTCTTCATCCTCTGCCGCAAGACGCGAAAAGCGATAAATAGCTTTCGCCGCTCCCGGAACGGCGTTTTCAAGGTCCGGCAAAACGTTATGCCGAATATAGTTGCGCGTGTAATCGTCCGAAGCGTTGGTTTCGTCGGTTACGAAAGGAACGGCGTTTTCGGCGACGTAGTCGTCGATATCCTCCCTCGTCTGCGCTATCAACGGGCGTATAATCTCTATCTTGCCTACGCCGCAAGCCGTATATGCGGCGGAATCTATTTCGAGCAACGCTTGGCGCGCCAAATGCAATTCCCCGTCGGATATACCGCAGACGCCACCCAGAGCCGACCCTCTCGCAAGATTGAAAAGCACAGTTTCCGCATTGTCGTTGACATGATGCGCGGTAGCTATCGCGCCGCCGAACCTTTCTACCGCTTTAAAATAGCATAGATACCGCCACTCGCGAGCTTCCCCCTCGCTTTTAAAACCGTTCGCTTTGAAAAAACACAGGGGAATATCGTGCGACGAACACCATTCTTTTACAAATTCGCTGTCTCTCGCGGAAGCCTCGCCGCGAATCCCGTGGTCGCAGTTTACCGCGGTAATTGTCAGAGAATATTCCTTCGAACGTGCGGAAAGATAATGAAGCAAAGCCATACTGTCCTTGCCGCCCGATACGGCTACGCATATTTTTTTGTTTGCGTATCTTGCGAGATTAAGATTCATAGAAAGATTATAACACAACGCACTGTCGGTTGCAATAAATAAAAAATAAAATAATAAAAATTTTTTAAAAACACGCGGAAAAACAGTTGACAAAATTTTGCCTATCTTATAGAATAAAAAAGCTTAGCGGAAGTGATAAAGCTTATCGCGGGGTAGAGCAGCCAGGTAGCTCGTCGGGCTCATAACCCGGAGGTCGCGAGGTTCGAATCCCGCCCCCGCAACCAAATTTTTTATCACAAAAGATAAGCGTTTATGGCGACGTAGCTTAGTTGGTCTATAGCGGCCGGTTCATACCCGGCAGGTCGGCGGTTCGAATCCACCCGTCGCTACCAGAAAAACAACACCGCCTTACGGCGAAGACATAGATTAAGCGCGTTAAGCCTTAATCGCAAATACGGCCCGTTGGTCAAGAGGTTAAGACATCACCCTTTCACGGTGGTATCGTGGGTTCGATTCCCGCACGGGTCACCAGACAAGTTAAAGGCGAACCCGTTTCCATTAGGAGACGGATTCGCCTTTATCGTATGGTTTTAATTATACTTTATACGGTTCCTAAATTTTGTGTAATTGTTATCATCTTCAATAGGGGTATTTTTTAAGAAATCTTGTACGGAATCAATATCTAAAAAATTCATTAGACGAATTAAGTTATAGCCATCTGGTTTGGCTTCGCCCTTTTCCCATTTTTGATATGTCCGTACTTGTATTCCTATAGAATCCGCTACCACTTGCTGTGTTAATCCTGCTCGTTCTCTGAATTTTTTTAATGTGCTATTATCAAAATCCATTACTAACGGGCCAAAATATATTGGTTCCCAAATAACTTTATCTTCCGTCGTATAAGGTAAGTATATTTTAGTTGTGGGCGTTAAGCCTATGTGTAATTCTTTTTCTAAAAATTTTGAATCTGAGGTCATCCCATAAGCATTTTCCAATTTAATATATTTTGCATTTTCTATCCAAACGCCTATCCATTGTAAAGCTGCTTGATTGTTCTCGTCATAAGGAAATTCGCCGCCAACAGTTATTTCATTCCCATTTCTAATATATGGTTCATTAAAACCCACTAATCCATGTTCAAAAATATCAGCGTTTTCCCCTGCCAATTCTAAAAGCTTGTTAGTTTCAAAAAGAAAATTTATAGGATACTTATTATCAATATGTAATTTGTCACATAAATCCAAGTAATGTGTCCACCTAAAAAAGAATCCGTTCTCATAATCTGTTTGTCCTATTTTATGAGCATAACTCATAATATCAGAAATGCTCATTCCTCTTATGTAAAACATTTTTTCTAATGCCTCATACAATTCATCAAGGACCTTTTTATCTTTTATTTTACAAGTGTGATTGCCGTAAATGGAGCTTATTATATCAGACAAATCACCATATTCATCTTTATCGTAGTTTGGCGTGTAGAAATAAAATGGAACTCTCAATACAAATATTTCTGTTTTAATCGGATAATATCCATATCCACGAGTAACTAAGCGACTATAATAATTATCTTCCTTTTGTGCAATCTCAAAAATCTCCTCTCCAACTATATCATGAAGTTGCAAGTATGAAATGATTTTTTCTATCTCAAAAGTTTCTTTTTTAATAAATTTCCGAATGAAATTTTCTTGTTCCTTGGTTATCATATGTCCTCCTAAATGTGTAATACTATTATACACGAATTAACATACATAATCAAGCGAATTATTTGGCGCAAAAAACGAATAGAAACAGCACAGATTTGCTTCGCAAAGTGAAAAACCTCTAAATAAACATCAATTTTACGAATTTTAATTCCTTAACATCGTGATTGCTCTATCGTATCCTTCCGTTGTTATAGGTTTTTTATTGATTGAAAAAGGCATAAGGTTAAAAATCTTGCCGACACACGAAGAAAGGGGCGATTTGCAAGCGGTTTAGCGCAAACGCCCCGCACGTAGCGGCGTTTTAATCTATTTTTTGTTAAGTTGTTTTTATTTGTGGCGGGTGCTTGACGGCGCACGAAGTGCGCCGTCAAGCACCCGCCACAGCGCCATTTGAAATTTTAGTTGTTATTTACTTCCTTTCTACAAAAACTATTAATAGTTCTAGCTAGTCCTTTATGAAATAATAGACTGTTTTCAGTTGCGACTGTTTGTAAATCCTTCTCGGTTTGATTATTCCAAAACATATAGGCAAAATATGTGTCAACTACTTCTTTCTTATAGAAGAATTTAGGGTGAAAATGATAAATTGCCCCATTTGATGTGGTATTGTCCGAAACATAATGAGTTAAAATAAATTGATGAAATTCTTTCAATTTTTCATTGTTAAGCTTAATTTTCATTAAATTGCTTTTAATAAATAATTCTTTGCAATCTTGTCGGTTTATTTGTATATCGTTTTGATATGTTCGTTTTCCATTATTGCTAATGTTGTTTAACACGGAAAGAATAGCGAGTATCATAGCAAAATCTGCCGAATAATCGTCTTTCCCCTGAGAGTCACCTAAAAAAAAGTTACACCTGCACAAATTGTTGTAATCATTACTTTCAATCAATTTAATAAAATATCTTGCAACGGGTTCGCCTTTAATGTCAACGCTATAAACTCTTTTTTCTTTTGGGAATCTCTGTCTATTTCTAAAAGAATCGACATCTGAATGTAAATTGAAAGAAATAAGTATATCACTAATTTTTAAACGTATATCTTCAATCAATTCATTTTTATCTTCTATGGATAAATTAGGGTTTTTCTTGATAATGTCATATATTTCTTCATACATTCCGCTTTGTGCCCAATAGAATATTGAATTGCCACCTTGCGCCAATCTACAATAACTAAAATCTGCTATCGAGTATAAATAAGTTTGCTCAACTATTAAGTTGCTCATACATAGCAAATGTCTTAGATACATTTGCATTTGTGTTTTGCTTGACATATCGGCAAGAATTTCAATAAAATAGTTCGCCGTAAAAATAATATTGTTCGTACATACAACTTTATAATAATTTATATACTTCAATAATGTATTATAAATTTGCAAGCCATATATAGCATTACCATCTGCGAGCATACTTAAAGCAAATTCATTTATATGTCCTATTATGTCTTCGAAATTAACATATTCGGTATAATATTCTTGAACAACCTTCGGTTTATTAAATAAAGTTGATTTTAATAAGTCGAAATATAGAATCATATTTTCATTTAACTCGGGATAATTTTTAGAAGTTAAATGTTTTAGAGTGACGTTTTTTAACTTATCTAATGGTTCCGCAATATAAGGCTGAATTGGTCTTGTTTTTTTTATATGTACTAAGTTGGCTTTATAATATTTACAAAACAACTTATTCTTAAATGATGAACGACTTAAAAAAACACTTCCAAATCTATATAGTACAAAAATTGCCAAATATGCGGTGCATAAGAATATGGATATTATATAAACAATCGCCATACCTTTTAGCATAAGAAAAATATTGCCTAATAGTAAACTAAAAAGAATCAGCATTATTACCTTAAAAGAAAATACTTTTGAAGGAAATGCAAGGTCTAATAATCGTTCACCATAAAGATATTTCTTGTCAATATTTGCAATTAGCGCAATTAAAGAAACGCATATCAAAGTAAGCGTAATCTGTGTTCCTAAAATCCCACTTTCGGTTATATATTTAGTGCTAAATTCTTTATTAATATAAGGAATAAAATTGTTGAATAATATGATATTTGAAGAAACTAAAATGAGGAAAAAAGACCCTAAAAATAGAACCGCCTTAAATAAACTTAAGACGATATTTAATGTGCGAAAGAATAAGTATCTATACTTCAATGAATTATATCGACTATGCCAACTTATAGATTCTTTAATTTCAAATTTTTTTCTTCGTATAAATTTTAAGAGTTTTTCTTTCATTTTATTTTTCTTTCGTTAATTCCTGATACATTTTCATAAGTTCGGCGACACATTCGCTTTCGGTGTTGAGCTTGCCCCAAAAACCGTAGGCTTGCATAACTGCTTTGTCGTTTGCTTGGTGAGCTTTGCGAAGTTCGGGTGGCATTGTTACTTCGTCGTAAAGGTCGGCAAGGGAACAGTCGGGATAGAGTGAACGTGCGTCCAAAATTGCTTGCGCCGTCTGTTCGATTTTCGCCTTTTGTTCTTCGGTAGGGTTGCACCACGGGAAGTTATTGTAAACAATATCTTTTGAATAGCGATAACGCATTTCTAATCTACCACAAACAGCTCTAACCCACGCCATATGAACGTTTGATGTTAAAACACCAAAATGATATAATTCTGCATTGGGAATAATAGTTGCCGAATTCGTAGGTATTGTTAAATTATCCAAAAATCCAATTGGAATATATTTGCGCTTTTCAGAAGAAGTTGCAGGCACAATAATATATGTTTTAGGGTTTTTAGTTTCCCTAAACAATGTTGGTGTTTCTGCTAATTTTTGCCTATCAGGTGCGCCATTTAATCTATCTTGACGACAAGCTTCTACACGCTTCATTATTTCGGGCATTCTTCTTAATTCCGCAGGGTTTGCTCCAACCAACCAAAGACAATATCTATCTTTATTATTTATAAATTCTTCGGCACCTGTCAGCTTTTTTATAAACTTTGCCGCATTGGGTTCAAGAATTAAGAAGTTATCAATTTCTTCTGCCTCAATAATTAGGTGTCCACCATCGGCAGGGCGATTGCCTGTTGTCATATTAGGAACATTGCAAATAGGCTTATTTCTACTTTCAACGAAAATGTCAGGTGCTGAAATAAGATAAGCGTTAATATTATCTACAAGTTGCATTCTCTCCGAAGAATAGAGTTGTTTAGGGTTGTTATTCGTTGTGCAACTAAACCCGACAATAACACAATGAACGTGTGCTTTTAAACTTGCCTCGCTATCCCAACGGAAAGTACGGT
>CAZDZH010000023.1:0-15705 GCA_964509935.1 uncultured Clostridia bacterium | reverse complement strand
AACGCAAATGCCGATAAAATTCAATTGACTTTAATAAAAAAACGCAATATAATTTTATCACAAAAATTTAATACCGTCGGGGGTGCCGCAAATTTTCTGCGACTGAGATTATACCCTTTGAATCGGCAACGTAATGGTTGAGCGATAGCACAAAGAGCGTTTTTCTATACTTCCTGAAATTATTATCGGGAAGTATTTTTTCGGCGGTAAAGGAGGATTTATGTTAAATTTTTCACAACTTCTCGCCGTCTCGGAAGAAACGACGAAAATAGTAACCTGGGTATCGATTGCCGCAATGGCGGTACTTGTTATCCTTCTCGTTGTAGTATGTATTTTTAATAAGAAGTATTCTACAAACGAAATCGCGTATGCGGGCATCTGTCTTGCAACTTCATTTGCATTGTCTTTCATCAAAGTCAGCCCTGTTCAATACGGTGGTTCTATAACGCTTGCAAGTTTTGTACCCCTATTGATATACGCATATAAATTTGGTCCGATAAAAGGAGTACTCGCAGGTTTATTGTTGGGACTTTTCAATTTTATTTCCGGTCCTTATATACTCACTCCGCTTACCTTTATCTTGGACTATCTACTTGCTTTCGCAAGCATTGGACTTATGGGTTTTGCACCTAAATTCGGTAAATTATCACTTACCGCAAAAGTATCTATCGGAACCGTGCTTGTTTATATAGCAAGATTTATCTTCCACTTAGTATCCGGGTTCATTTATTTTGCAGAGAATGCGATTTGGGTAGACCTTCCTACACCTAATATGTTTGTATATTCATTTATTTATCAATGCGTCTATCTTCCCGCAGATTGCATTATCTGCGTTGGCGTACTCATCGCCCTTGCAAAGACAAAAGCACTTGACAGACTTTTTGATATGATGACCAAAAAAGAACAAAATATCTCCAATAAAAATGAAAAAGCAGTAGACGAAGCGGCTTCTACGGATTCAGAAAATTAAATCCGTAATCTAATCAATTTAGCCCCCCCGCGCTATTTTTGAAGTGAACCTCAAAAGTTGAACACTTTTTGGAGGTGCATTCAATTCCGAGCGCGGGGGGGGGCATTATTATAGTATTTTTCTTAATTTATCAACACCGCACAAACTGCAAAATATCCACAAGTACGGCGAAGGCGAGAATGAGGATAAACCCCGCCGCGTGAATAGCCGCCTCCACCTTGCGCGGGACGGGCTTTTTAAATATCCACTCTATAAGGCAGAACGCCACCTTGCTCCCGTCCAGAGCGGGAATGGGCAGAAGATTGAATACCGCCAGGTTTACGCCGATATACGCGGCTATTTCCAGAAAGCTCTGCACGCCCTGCACCGCGAGTTGCGATGTGAGTTTTATGGTAGTTACCGGTCCGCCCACCGCGGTGAGGCTTAAATTGCCCGTCAACAGCTCGCCGAGCACCTGAAAAATCGTTCCCGCCAGCTTGAAAGAATAGCCGAACGACCGCCCTAAGGACTGAAAGAAACCGCTTTTGCAGTTGACTACGGACAAATCGTAATAGGACAACCCGTCCTCGCCCGTATAAGTGCCCGCGCCCAGCGCGCGCCACACCTTGCTCACCTGCGACGAATTCTCAAACGAGCAATCTGCGCGAAGCGTCACCTTAATTTCACGCCTTTCGCCGCCGCGCACGACGGTGAAGTTTGCCACGTCGCCCTCCTTCTTGCCGTTGAGGGCGGACATCACGTCGGTAATAATGTAGATACTCCGCCCCTCCGCTTCCGCCAGAACGTCGCCGTCCTCGAAGGAATATTCGTAATGAGTACCCTCTTCAACCGCCGCGACCGTATTTATTTTATAGGCGGGCTGTCCGAATGCGAAAGTGCCCGCCATAATCAGCAAGAGCGCGGTAAGATAATTCATCGCCGCGCCCGCGATAAGAACGATTATTCTTTTCCAGGGCGGTTTTTTATTGAAAGACTGCGGATTTTCACCCTCTTCGTCCTCGCCCTCGAAGGCGCAGAAGCCGCCCAGCGGGAACGCTCGGATTGAAAACAGCTCGCCGTTCTTTGCGCTGCGCCGCTTGAATATTTTTGGTCCGAACCCTATGGCGAATTCGTTTATTTTAAATTTTAAGGCTTTGCCCGCAAGATAGTGTCCGAACTCGTGAACGGTTATCATCACAAGCAGAATGAGTATCGCCAGCAAAACCGCAAGAACGGTATTCCAAACTCCGTTTATCAAATAGAAGGACCTCTCCCATAAATATTCAGCCGCCTTAAACGGCTTTATCTTCCCTCGGCTATAATTTTTTCGGCGGCAACGCGGGATTTCAAATCGGTTTCCGCCAATCTTTCGTAACAATCCGCCTCCGCGTTTGCGGTTTTCTGAACTACTTTATCCGCTATACGGTAAATATCGGTAAACGCCGCCTTTTTGCCGAGAAATGCGTTTACGGCGACTTCGCTCGCCGCGTTGAGCGCGGTAGGTAACACCCCGCCCTGCTCTCCGCAACGCAGCGCAAGGTCGTAAAGCGGATATTTTTTGCGCTCTAACGGCAAAAATTCCAGGCTGAGCGCCTTGGAAAAATCCATAGGCTGTAATGACGGAACGGGCAATCTTTCGGGATAGGTCAAAGCGAGCTGAATGGGAAGCTCCATAGTGGGGTTGCTCATCTGCGCGACGACCGCGCCGTCGTCGAATTCGACCATAGAATGAATTATGCTCTGCGGCTGTATGACCGTCTTTATTGAGGAATACGGCGCGCCGTAAAGGTGATGAGCCTCTATCACTTCATAGCCCTTGTTAAGAAGAGTCGCGCTGTCCACGGTTATCTTTTTCCCCATCTTCCAGGTGGGGTGAGCGAGAGCCTGTTCGGGCGTTACGCCCTTTAAACTTTCAAAATCCCTGTCCCTGAACGGACCGCCGCTTGCGGTGATTATAAGGTTTTTAAGCTTTGCGCCGCGGTCGTAGTTGAGGCACTGCCAGATTGCCGAATGTTCGCTGTCCACGGGCATAATATTCCCGACGGCAGGCATAACCAAATCGCCGCCGCAAACCAAGGTTTCTTTGTTGGCGAGGGCGAGGTCGGCTTTAAGCTCCGCCGTTTTAAGGCTGTATTTCAACCCGTCGAAGCCACCGCACGCCACCATTACGGCGTCCGCGCCGCACTCTTCAAGCATTTTAAGGCAATTATCCTCGCCGTAAAAGCACTTAGTGCCGTCGACTTGCCTGTAATCGCAGTTGAAAGAACCTTTCGCCAATCCTGCGTACGCGGGCTTGAATTCGGCTATCTGCCGCATAAGAGCCGCCTCGTCGCCGCCCGCGACCATGGCTACTACTTTAAACCTGTCGGGGTGTGCGGCAACTACCGAAAGCGTCTGCCTGCCTATGGAACCCGTACTGCCTATCAACGCTATTTTTCTCATTTAATATTATACCCGAAAAAATTTATTTAATGTCCGTTTATCGAAATTGCTTTAAAACGATAACGATAACGCCGCGAAATCCGAAGTTTGACAACGGAAATCGCGGCGTAGATTTTAATTTATCTTACAGCTATGAAACAAACCACCAACGAAACGGCGGCGAACAGCATAGAATCGAACCTGTCTAGCATACCGCCGTGCCCGGGCAGAAGCTTACCCATATCTTTGACTCCGCAGCCACGCTTTATAGCGCTTTCGAACAGGTCGCCGAGCTGAGCGAATATCGAGGTGGGAAGGGAAATCAATATAAGCAACAACCATTTCGGGGCGTCGCCGCTGTAATCCAGACCGAACCCGGGGACGTATTCGCACATAAAATATACGACGAGCGCCGCAAACACTCCGCCGATAAGTCCGCCCACCGCGCCTATAACCGTCTTATTCGGACTTGTGCGCGGCGCAAGCTTTAAGGGAAACACCTTACCGAGAGCCATACCTATAAGCAAGGCGAAAGTGTCCACTCCCGCCGTAATGGCGAAGAGCATAAACACCGCAGGCAGGGAATTGGTCGCCATATGGTTTACGTTCGAGCCCACGCAACCGAGCACGCCGCAATAGATAATGCAGAATAGAGAGTACGCCGTGCTGTGCAGGCTGCTCTTGTTGAAGTCGAAAACCAGCATAGAAGCGGTTACCATAGCGCCTACGCTGGCGACCGCCATAAGTGAAACGAGAGCGGCTTCCGAAGCCTTGCCGCCGTTGCCCGTAACCGAACCGACGACCATTTTAACGATTACGAAAGCGGGAATAAGCAACACGCAGGTTATTATGACCGTCCACCACTGCGCTTTCGATATTCCGCCCACCGCGCGCATAAATTCGTACGCGCCGATAACCGAAATCGCCCAGAACAGCACGTCGAAGCCTATCGAGCCGAACACGGGGAACGCCCATTTCAGCGCCACAAGCCCTAAAATAACCGCGACGTAGCCTACCGCCGTTATCGTACGCGCCTTCATATTTTCGCCCTTTGCGCTCGCCTTTTTCAGGCTGTCGGGCGAAGTCTCTTCCTGCCTTTCGGCAGATTGTTTGTTTTGTTCCATTTATTCTCCTTATATTTTACCGAATCTGCGCGTCCGCGAAGAATAGTCTTTGACGGCTTTTTCAAATTCTTCGTCCGAAAAATCGGGGAAAAGCACGTCGGTAAAATACAGTTCCGCATAAGCGGCTTGATACAATAAAAAATTTGAAAGCCTTAACTCTCCGCCCGTGCGGATAATAAGGTCGGGGTCGGGAATTCCGCCCGTATATAAAAGCGAAGAAAGCGCATTTTCGTCTACTTTTTTTCCGCTTTCCACCGCGGCGTTTACGGCGTTCACCAGCTCGGAACGCGCACCGTAATTCAGCGCGAAAATCATAACGAATCGAGCGTTTTTCGGCGAATTTTTCTCGCCGTCGGTTATTAGAGAGCGCACGTCCTCGGGCAGAACGGAAATATCTCCGATTATCTTTACAGCCGCGCCCTCTTCGTAAAGTTCCTTTACGTTTTTGGTAAAATATTTTCTAATCAGGTTATAAAGCCCTTCGAGCTCCTCGGCGGGACGGGATAAATTTTCGGTGGAAAGTGCGTAAACGGTGAGATATTTAATGCCTAAACTCTTGGCTTTCCTCACCATTCCTATCATTCTTTCCATACCGGCTTTATGCCCGAGCGAGCGCGGCAGAAGCCGCTTTTTCGCCCATCTGCCGTTGCCGTCCATTATCACGCCTACGTGAAGCGGTACGTTTGTAATCAAATCTGCCATATCATAAGGCGCGCCTAGCGCCGAAAGCGTCTTATATGGAATGCCGAGCGTTTTCCGCAAAGCTCTGTTTTCGATATAAAAACTTAAAGTACTAATTTCAGTTTGCGCCGAAAGACATACGAAAGGTACGTCTCAGACGGTCATTATTTCCTTTTCTTTCGCCGCCATAGCCGATTCTATCTGCGCCACTGCGTCGGAAACCATCTTTTCCACTTCCTTTTCGCAGCCGGCAAATTCGTCCTCGGAAATAGTTTTGTCTGTTTTTAACTTTTTAAGCGCTTCCAAAGCCTCTCTGCGGTTATTTCTTTCAGCGACTTTCGCGTCCTCGCCCATTTTGCGGGTCTGTTTTACGAGGTCGCGGCGGCGTTCCTCGGTAAGTTCGGGGAACACAAGGCGTATAACCTTGCCGTCGTTGGTGGGCGTCAGTCCGATATTGGAAACCTGAATAGCCTTTTCGATAGCCTTTAAAATGGACACGTCCCAAGGGGAAATTACAAGACAGCGCCCTTCCTGTACGGAAATATTGGAGGTCTGGGAAACGGGAGTCATCGCGCCGTAGTAATCTACCATAACCTTATCGAGAATGTGGGGGTTGGCTCTGCCCGCGCGTATCGCGGAGTAATCTTCCTTTAAAACCGAGATGGTTTTGGAGAGCTTGTCGTCCAATACCAGAATTATTTCTTCTACCTGTTCGTTGTCTACCATAATTATATCCTCGCCTTATTAATTATTATCTATTAAAGTTCCAAGTTTTTCGCCGCAGACGGCCCTTACTATCGATTCGGGTTCGTCGAGACCGAAAGCAAGCACGGGTATGTTGTTTTCCATACACATAGTCGCGGCGGTGGCGTCCATAGCCTTTATGCCGTTTTTGATTATGTCTATATAATTTATATGCTCGTACTTCTTCGCGTCGGGATTGAGTTTGGGGTCTGAATCGTAAATCCCGTCTATATTTTTAGCCATCATAAGCACGTCAGCCTGAATTTCGCAGGCGCGCTGAGCGGCGGCGGTGTCGGTAGAGCAATAGGGATTGCCCGTGCCGCAAGCCATAATAACCACCCTGCCCTTTTCGAAGTGGTGCAAGGCTTTTCTTAAAATGTAAGGTTCTGCAACCGAAGTCATAATAAGAGCGGTCTGAACGCGCGTGGGTATTCCGCGCTGTTCGAGGGCGTCCATCATAGCGAGCGAATTCATAACCGTAGCCAGCATACCCATATGGTCGGCAGTCGTCCTTTCCATCTGTTTGCCCTGACGGCCGCGCCAGAAGTTGCCGCCGCCGATTACGAGAGCTATCTCCACGCCCATTTTCTTGATGGTTTCAATCTGATTGACCACGCCCGAAATTACGTTTTCGTCTATGCCGTGTCCCTGAGGGCCTGCAAGAGCTTCGCCTGACAGTTTAATTAAAACTCTTTTGTATTTGGGTTGCATAAAACCTCCGCAGCAATTTATATTTTATCTTTTTGATTATAGCATATTAAAAAGCTTTTGACAACAGCTGAAAGCCGTTTGCCGCAAAATTTATAAAATTTCACCTTGCCCGCACAAGAGAGAATGCTGTCGGGAAAACGGGGACGGCGAGCCTACGGCAGGCTATTAACGCGCTTTGGCGGACTGAATTTACCGCTAACGGACTTACGGCAGAAAAGTTAAAGCCGTCGGCGCAACTCTTGCGCCGACGGCTTATTATCGGTTTTGAATACAGGTTAAAATAATTTAACGCTTAGTTCTTCTTCATTGCCTCGACCTGTTTTGCAACTTCGTCGGACAAATCTTCCTTCTTCTTTTCGATGCCTTCGCCCATTTCCCAACGAACGAAACGCGCAACCTTGAACTTGCTGCCGATAACCTGCCCTACGGTCAGGGAATCGTCCTTGACGAAAGCCTGCTTTAACAGGCAGTTTTCGGAATAGAACTTGCCCATTTTGCCCATAACGATTTTTTCAAGGATTTCCTTGGGCTTCTTTGCGTTCTTTTCGTCGTTCTGCATCTGAACGAGCATTATTTCCTTTTCCTTGGCGATTACTTCCGCGGGAACTTCCTCTTCGGTTACGTAGGAAGGTTTAGCCGCCGCAATCTGCAAAGCTACGTCGTGAAGGGTCTCTTCCGAACCTGCGGCGAAGTCTACCGCCTCGACCATAACGCCCACTTTTCCGCCCATATGGATATATGTTTCTATCTTGCCTGCGGTTTCGTAAAGAGCGAAACGGCGGATAGAAATCTTTTCGCCGATTACCGCGGTAGCGTTGGTTATATAATCCTTAACCGTGCCGCCTTCCATAGCGCACGCGTTTAAAGCTTCAACGTCTGCGGGCTTATTTTCGGCGATAACTTTGGCAACGCCGTCGACAATCGCGTGGAACTTTTCGCCTTTGGATACGAAGTCGGATTCGCAGTTGATTTCAAGCAATACGCCCACGCCGCACTTTTCGCATACGTAAGAGCCTACCGCGCCCTCAGCCGCTATTCTCGATTCCTTTTTAACCGCCTTTGCGATTCCTCTTTCCCTTAAAAGCTCGGCGGCTTTTTCCATATCGCCGTCCGCGTCCTGCAACGCTTTTTTGCAATCCAACATTCCCGCGCCGCTCTTATCGCGGAGGGTCATAACGTCCTTAGCTGTGAAAGCCATATTTATTACTCCTTAAATTTCAATGTTTTAATTAAATCAGTCCTGATTTTCTTCCGCAGCGACAACCTCTTCGATAGAAGTAGGTTCGCCCTCTTCTGCGGTCTGTTCCTCGATAACGGGGGTTTCGCCCTGATTAGCTTCGATAACCGCGTTAGCCATTACGCTTGCGATAAGTTTAATAGCGCGGATAGCGTCGTCGTTGCCGGGGATAACGTAGTCGATAAGGTCGGGGTCGCAGTTGGTGTCGGTGATAGCTACGATGGGAATGTTGAGCTTTCTCGCTTCGGCAACCGCGATATCTTCGTTATGGGGGTCAACCACGAACATAACGCCGGGCATCTTGTTCATGTTTCTGATGCCGCCGAGGTTGGTTTGAAGTTTGGTCATCTCTTCCTTTAATTTTGCCACTTCCTTTTTGGGAAGAAGGTCGAACTCGCCGCTCTCTTCCATCTTTTCAAGCTTGACCATTCTGTCGATACGCGAACGTATAGTCTTGAAGTTGGTGAGAGTGCCGCCCAGCCAGCGCGAATTTACGTAGAACATACCACAGCGCTCCGCTTCTTCCTTGATAGCGTCCTGAGCCTGTTTTTTGGTTCCTACGAAGAGCACGGACTTGCCTTCCTTAACCGTTTCAACCACGAACTTGTAAGCCTCTTCTACAAGACCTACGGTAAGCTGTAAGTCGATAATGTGAATGTCGTTTCTCGCGGCATAGATGTACTTGCCCATTTTAGGGTTCCACTTTCTCGTCTGATGACCGAAGTGAACGCCTGCTTCGAGAAGCTGTTTCATTGAAATAACTGCCATTTTAATTCCTCCGTTTACCTCCCCGCAAGCACGGTTTAACGGCGAATATTGCGGAATTGAAAAAGATTTTTCCGCCACGGGTCGCCTGCCTCGCGGGTGTGAATTTTTACAGCCTTGTTATTTTAGCATATATAACCTGCTTTTGTAAAGCAAAAAACGCGGATTAAAAGGTAAAAAACGGGCGGAATTGCAAATTTTATTAGCAATTCCGCCCGCTCGGTTATTATGAGTATGTGTGCTCTATCGTTTTAAATCTTATTGAGCAATTCTGCCCGCTTCGAAAATAAATTATATACCATAATTGTTGGTAAGTCAAGCATTTTACCAAAAAATCTGGTTAAATACTGACTATGAAAACCATAAAATTTGCCGAAAACTTAAAGCTGTTGCGCAAAGAAAAGAACATGACGCAGACTCAGCTCGGAGCTGTTTTGGGGGTTGACCAGAGGACGGTCAGCACGTGGGAAAAGGGACTTTGCGAACCGAGTTTTACCATACTCGCCAAACTTTGCGAGATATTCGACGAAAGCTTTGATAACCTTCTTACCTAAAATCAGAATTCAGGCAATTTAAAGGCGGCGACGCGGAATAATTACGCGTCGCCGCCATACTTATAATTTATTACGTTTTATAACCGGCCGCTAAGGCGCTTTTAACCGCCCGTCGCGGCTCACCGCGCGCCGTTTCCGGCGCGGCAGAAGGGCAAATCAGTTGGATTCGCCGTCGTCCTCTTCGGTTTCAGCCTGATAGAAATCGAAAACCTCCTGCAAAAGCTGTTCGTCCTCTATCGGGTCGAGAGTTTCTTCCTTTTCGTTGAGGCGGAAAATGACCACCTCGTCCTCGGCTATTTCGTCGTTGGGCTCTGCCGCAAGCAATAGGGTGTATTTTTCGCCCTTATATTCCGTCACGTCTAAAAGCTTGAATTTGATTACGTTTCCGTCGTCGTCGATAAGCTCGATAATTTCATCCTCGCCCAGCTCTTCATCCAATTCCTGATTATCTGCCATTTTTAATCTCCTTTCTTATTTAACTTATTTAAAAAGCCGTCTAAAATATTCGCGGCGGCGAGCGCGTCCACGTAATTTTTTCGCTTTTCCCTGCGCATACCCTCGGATATGAGCGTTTCGTGCGCCATCATAGTCGTAAAACGCTCGTCCTCGCACACTACGGGCACAGAAAGCCGCTCTTTGAGCGCGTCGATAAAGCGTTGGGTCTTTTGGGTCTGCAACGCCTGCGAGCCGTCGAAATTTACGGGCAGTCCGCATACTACCGTCGTCGCGCCCTTATCCCTCGCTATCTGCGCGATAGCGGCGACGTCCTCGTTAAAGCCCTTGCGAAAATAGGTCTGAGAGGGCAACGCGTAGGTGTTGAACGGGTCGGATACGGCTACGCCTATGCGCTTGTCGCCTATATCGAACGCAACGTATCTTTGAACCGCCGCCATAAAAATCTCCGCCTCCGCGACAATGTATTTTAGTAAAGTATATCACACGAAGCCGCGCAAAGTCAACGCCTTGCGCTTTAATATTTCTCTTATTATGCTTTTCGGCGACCTTTAAGGCGGACAACTCAAACAAACTACAAGCTGTTTTAAAATTATGAAAACGGGCAGGGCGGGCGCAACCTAACGCGTTGCGCCCGCCCCCTTTTTTTAAATTAAGTTAATCTTCCTGACCGCAGCAATCGCCGGACAAACCCTTCTCTTCAAGCTTGCTGTCGATATACTGTTCCGCCTTTTTCATCACGTCCTCCTGGTTCTTTTTAACCAAGTTTCTCAACTTGCAGTTATTCGCAACCAGCAAGGCGCCGCCCGCCATACCAATGGCGAAGCCGAGTATGAATTTTTCCATTTTTGCTCCTTAGGGTTCTGATTAACCCGCTAATAGTATGGGATATGATACGGGCTTTATGATTGTAAATTTTTTACTTGCTGTTTCAGAAGATAATTTTCGTCCACAAGCCGCTTTATCACGGCGGTAAGGCGCTTGTTCTCCTCCTTTAACGACGCGGTGATTTTGTCGTACAGGGAATTTATCTTTTCCTCTATGTCTGCCTGACCTTCGGGCGAATAGTCCAGACCGCACTCGCGCATAAGTCGCTCTATCCTTTCGGGCTGTTTTGAAAGCACGTTGCGGTATTTGTTCTGGTATCTGAGCATAAGCCTGTCGTCGCCGTCGGCGAGGTTGAGCGTCGCCCTGCGCACCGAAACGCCCTTGGATTTCTGGGTGAGTATGGCTTTTAAAATTTTATCGGTCTCCTCTTCGGTGAAGGGAGTAACCTTTTCCGCTTTGAGGTGCGTGCCGCTTAAAATTTCCTTCACGTCGCCGTTATCTCTGCTCTTCAACAGAGTATAATAGTAGTTTCGCACGCTTCCGCGCGCCCTGCCCGTGCGCCTTGCGTATTCGTCGAATATTCGCGTTAGAGTTTTGCCCTGCCCCTTGCCGTCGCACACGTATTTTACTAAGCTTTGCGCCTCTTCCTTTGTATATCCGTTGATTTTATTCATAACTGCTCCTCCTTGTTACAGGCTGTTTATTGACATAATCAAGGGCTTTTATACATACTTTAATTACGGCGCGCGCCGAAAAACAAGCGGCGCGCGCCGCGGAGGGAACAATGACCGTATATTTTTTATCGCAAACGCCTGCGGCGTTGAAACTCAACGGCATATATGCGGGGGTCTGCGACCTTTTCGAGCGCAGAGTGCAGATAGATTTATCCGACGGCGTGCTTGCCGAACTCGTGCCGGACGGCAATCTGCAACCGCTGAATTTTTTTATTACCGAAAAATTTCTGCACTCGCCGCCCGACTTTACCGAAGTCTACCTTATGCCCGAGGGCGCACTGATTTACATAAAGAGATATTACGACAAGTGCGCGGCACTGAAAGTTTTGCGCCAGACGCGTTTTTGCGGCAATCTAATAACGCTCTATTCTCAGGGTGGTATATTTTTAAGCTGCGAGGGTCAAGACTTTGCGCTGTACGAGCTCGACGACTCGTTTGCAGACGCGGAATTTCGCGAAGAGCAGGCAGGCGGCTTCCCCCTGCTGATAGTGCGCGGCGACGGGTGCATAGCCGCCGTTTCCGACAAGGGCAAACGGGTATTTATCAACCGCGCAGAAAGCTATTCGTGCGGGGATATGCTGGAAACAATCGTAAATTACGAAACTTGCGCGGGCATAAAGGCGTATTGCGAATTTTCTTACGACGGGGAGGAAGTTGCTCTGGAAAAAACCCGAACAGAGGAAACCTGCGCGCCGCCCGAAGAGCTTTTGCACTTCGCCTTTTTTGAAAGCGTTTTAACGCGCGCGGACGTAAAGAAATACCTCTGCCCCGAACTGCTCGGCAGGGCGGAACAGCTAAACGCCTATCTCGGCGAATTTACCGCCGTTACCGTGCCCACCGACCTTTTCGTAGCCGCGCACGGAAATATTCCCGCCGCGGGACTGGTATACCCGGAGGGAAAAAATCTGTTCCGCGTCAGATACTTTGCGGTTGAATACGAAAACAAACTTATTTCCAACGTTTACGAAACGTAAATGAATAATTTACGCGGACGCAACGTAAAAAAATGCGGCGCAAGGTCTGCCTTGCGCCGCTGAAATTTTAATCTGCCTATTAATATTTTGTTATTCTTACCGACTCTACGATAATCGGTTCTTTGGTGAGAGTGTAGGAAACCTGATTGCCCGTTTCGCCTATTATTTCATCGAGCAGGTCTACCTGTATGTCGTTATAGGTAGAGGTAAAAGTCGTGGTGGTAAGCGCGTTGTCGTTGATATAATCGGTAATCGCCGTCTGCAATTCTTTAAGCTTATCGGTATTCTGCAACACGGCGAAAATCGCGTTGTCGGAATCCGCGGAAGTTGACGAGCTTACCTGAATGGTGAACAGACTTGTCGCGCTGTTCGCTTCGTAGCCGTCGAGAAGGTCTTTGCCCACAGAACCCGTTTTGCGGAGATGCACTACCGCGTCGGTATCCTTTTCGGAATAGTACATTCTGAGACAGCCGTAAGAGCTTTTAAGCCCGTCGCCGTACTTGAAAGTATGCTGTGAACCGAACTCGCCTATAAGCGTTGAGAGCGCGCCAACGTACTTGCCGTCTATATAGTCCCTGTAAACCGAGGGAGTAAGCTTGCCGGCAAGATTGTAGTAAGCCTTTTCCTTGGAGTTATTGTACAGATAGTCCTCCATCGCCTTATCGTTGAAGTCGGAAACGTAATCGGTTGCTTCGCCGTCTACTTGCGCGTTATAGCTGTAACCGCCGCCGTACCAATAAGAGCCGGCGCTGTAATTGTGGATAATGGTATTATCGTAGAATTTGGCGTCGGCAAGCTCGATAAAGTGCTGAACGGTCTGGGGGTAATAACTGCGGTAAAGCTTATATTCCAGAACGTAGGATACGTCGTTGAATTTAATCGTAACTTTTGCTTCGGGGTGGTCCGACGTACAGCCGGCGAAGGTGAAAGCGGTTGCAAGAGCGCAAGCCCCTGCCAGAACACAGGCGAAACGCCTAAATCTTTTAAATGCCATAAATTTACCTTTGGGGGATAATAACCCTTATATTTCCTTACTATTTTACTTGTATTTGCATTTACAGTCAAGCAATTTTAAGGTTTTTTGCGTTTATTCATCTTAATTTCAATTATTGACAAAGGTCAAAGCAGATATTATAATAATTCAAGGATAATTTCACAAGGGAAAGGTTATGCAATCTTTAAGAGAATTATACAAGGCGGGTCGAGGGCCTTCCAGCTCTCACACTATGGGTCCGGAGAGGGCGTGCGTCATAGCAAAAGAGAGATTCAGTCAAGCCGATATGTTCAAAGTGACGCTGTACGGCTCTCTAGCCCTTACGGGCAAAGGGCACGGAACGGATAAGGTTATAGCAGACACTCTCGCCCCCGTTAAATGCGAAGTGATTTTCGACAAAATCTCACCCTGCCCCGTTCACCCCAACACTATGGATATAGTCGCCTACCGCAACGGCGGAGAAACAGGAAAACTGCGCGTTTACAGCGTGGGCGGCGGCTCTATCAGAATCGAGGGAGAACCGACCGCTCCCGTCAACCGATTTGCGGACGAAGGCGTTTATCCGCTTAATACCTTCGACGAAATAGCGGCATACTGCAAGAGCAAAAACATAAGGATATGGCAGTATGCGGAGGAGTGCGAGGGCGAAGAGCTTTTCGACTACCTATCCGAAATCTGGGAACAGATGAAGAACTCCGTGCACGAAGGGCTTACCACCTCGGGCGTCCTTCCCGGTTGCCTCGGCACGCAGCGCAGAGCTCAGTATCTGTACAACCAGCGGCACATAGACGAATCCGCGCAGACCAAGGAAAACAGGCTGGTCTGCTCCTATGCGTTCGCCGTAAGCGAGCAGAACGCTTCGGGCGGGATTATCGTAACCGCGCCCACTTGCGGCTCGTGCGGAGTCGTGCCGTCGGTGCTCAAATATATGCAGGACAGCCGCGGTTTTTCCGACCGAGAGATAGTAAAGGCGCTTGCCACGGGCGGAATTATAGGCAATATAATAAAGAAAAACGCATCGATTAGCGGCGCGGAATGCGGCTGTCAGGCGGAAATAGGCTCTGCCTGTTCTATGGCTGCCGCCGCCCTTGCCGAGCTGTTCGGAATGGGGCTTGGGCAGATAGAGTACGCCGCGGAAGCGGCTATGGAACATCACCTCGGCTTGACCTGCGACCCCATAGCGGGGCTTGTGCAGATACCCTGCATAGAGCGCAACGCCGTCGCCGCAATGAGGGCGATAAACGCGCTTTCGCTCGCCAACTTTCTGTCCGATTCGAGGAAGATTACCTTCGACTTAATCGTAAAAACCATGTACAACACGGGCAGGGATTTATTGAACAACTACCGCGAAACCTCTTCGGGCGGACTTGCAAAATATTACCCCGTTGACAAACTTCACTTCGACTGAAAACGTAATTCAGGCAAAAGCGTATTTAAAATAATGAAATTTAAAAATATTTGAGAGATATGTAATGCTATGTTGACGGTCAAGTCCGTCGATAAAATAATACGATAAATTCAGACGTAACGATGAAAAGATTTTTTAAAAGATTATTCGGCTTTGCGTTCGCTGTCTCTACGGCGTTATGCTGCGCGATTGCCTTTGCCGCGTGCGGTAAAGGCAGCTCTTCCTCTCCTGCCGAAGGTATTTCATATACTGTGGAGGAGACGTACGCGACAAGGGACGGTCTTAACGTATACGGAAAGCTTTACTTACCCAAAGACGCGGAAGGTAAAATACCCGCGGTCATACTTTCGCACAGCGCGAACCTGACCGCCGATTCGATGAACTTATACGCCGCAGGCTTTGCAGAAAGGGGATTCGCCGCATACGCGTTCGATTTCTGCGGCGGAAGCTCTTCAAGCCGCAGCGACGGAGAAACCGAGGAAATGACTATCTTCACCGAATGCGACGATTTAAAGGCGGCGCTTGCCGCGATATCGGCGCTCGACTATGTGGACGAGGAAAGAATTTATCTATTCGGTACTAGTCAGGGCGGACTCGTATCCGCGCTCACGGCGGAGGACTGCGCCGACAGCGTGAAGGGCGAAATACTTTTATACCCGGCTTTCAACATACCCGAACTAGTTTCCTCGTTCTCGGGTATGGGGTCGGTCGGTTTCGGCTCGTTCGGCGGCGGTTACGGTCAGGCGTTTTCCGATACCTTAAAGGACTACGACGTTTATTCGCATATCGGAAGTTTCGATGGAAAGGTGCTGATTATTCACGGCTCGGCCGACTTTATTGTCGATAAATCCTATTCCGAGAGGGCGGCTTTGCTCTATACCGACTGCACGCTTAAAATTTTAGAGGGAGCAGGTCACGGTTTCAATTCAGAAAATTATTCGATGGGCGGCGATTACGACGCTCAGGTCTGGACGTTTATCGATGAATACCTGGCTGAGTAAATTAACCGATACAAACTGTCGTTAAAGCCGAGGGCGCGTTGTGCGCCCTCGGCTTTACTGTTTTATCGCTCTGAAATTCTTTGCCGATTATTTAAAGGCGGAAAAAGCCGCCCGTGCGGAACGCACG
>CAZDZH010000022.1:0-16861 GCA_964509935.1 uncultured Clostridia bacterium | reverse complement strand
AATATATAAACTTTCATTTTATTACCTAAACCGACGGCAGGTGAAATATTAACAAATTTTTTAAAATAATTGCTGAATGTCCTTTAATTTCGCCTACTCCGTTTACTCCGCCTGCAAATACCGTGCCTGCAAATCTTTCTTTAGGAAAACATTCAGTTCAACCTTCAAGTCCGCTGATTGCTCTCGCATCCGTGCCTTCATCTGTGTCTGCCGCCGTTGTCAAAAGATAGATTTCGCGCAAAGCGTAGTCTGATGAAAATAACGGATTAGCGCGGTCGAGCAAAGTTTTCATCTGCCCCGACATTTCATAGTAATAAACGGGAGTCCAAAAACAATTACGTCCACGGTTCGCATTTTTTAAATAATGGCGTTTGCGTCGAGCGTCCGGCATCCGCAAGTTTGGCAAAAAAGATATAGGGGCTTTTCGCATAATCGAGTGTCTGAAAAAATCGGGGCTTGAAATCAAGCAAATAAAACAATTTATGCAGTAGTGCATAGAAGGAAGTTCAACCTATCCGCAACGCAAGGAACTGTTTGAAACGCAGGAAAAGCAGAATGAAAAAGAAATCGATAGAATAAAGTACTTGATATGCTTAAATTCAAATGCTGGTATTATGGCAAGGCTATAAAAAACGGCAGTGAGGACAAATTGTCTCCATTGCCGACGCCTGATATGCCGATGGATATTAAGGAATCATTTCTTAATTCCCGCAGTTGATTATCGCGATAAATGTTTTAACTATTATTTATATTAAAGTTTAATATTTCAAAGCTGCCTTGAAATCTGTTTATATATTCATTAAATTTATTAAATTAATCAAAAGAAAAATTTAATTTTTGTTTGAATTTAGCTTGACAACATTTTTAAAATATTATAGAATTAAAAAGCTTTTGAAAATTAACGCACTCATGGCGGAATTGGCAGACGCGCAAGACTAAGGATCTTGTGGGAGACCATGCAGGTTCAACTCCTGTTGAGTGCACCAAGTAAGTATAATCCGAACCGTTTTAAATTGTATTAGAACGGTTCGGATTTTTTAATTGAGAATTTAAATGGCGCCGAATATTATATTTCGCCTAAACCAAATAAGTATAATATCACACTTTAATAAATTAAAATTAATGAAACATTTTGCAGCCTATTTTTTTACGGTTGCATACAGTTTAACGTCTCGGGGCTTGCCTAGCCTCAACTCGTATTTTCTCAAAAGACCTTCAAATTCAAGCTCTGCTTTTTCCAGAGCTCGGCAAGAGGCGGCATTATTTGAATAGACGCAAGCATAAATTCTGATAATATCGGTGTTTTCAAATATGTACGAGCACATTTTTTTAATTGCAGTTGTGGCTATTCCTTTATTCCAATGCTCTTCCGCGACGTAATAACCTAACTCAGCCGATTTTGAATAAACGCCCTGACCCCTGTATGCCGAAATACAGCCCACAACCGTACCGTCGTATACTATGGCAAAGGAAATAACGATATCGGCGTCGGCATTAAGCGTTTCTACAATAAAATCCTTAGCGTGTTTTACCGTATATGGGTAAGGAATTTTAGCCCTCAAATTGTTCAATATTTTCTTGTTTGACAGAACGTGCGAAAGGTCTTCCGCGTCGCTTAATTTCCATTTTCGTAACGTACATTTCATTTTAATACCTCTAAAATCTCTTTCGTTCTTTGCTTTAAAGCATATAAATCACCGTTATTATGTATGACATAGTACTTCGCAAAATCAATATTGTCGTAATCAATTTGACTTTTAATGCGCTCTTTTATCTGTTTATCGGATAAATTATCCCTTCTTTTAACAGCGTCAATCCTCTTAGCTTTATCGCGCAGTACAACTATTATTTTATCGAATAAAACTTCACTGTTGTCCTCGAAAAGAAGCGGAACTTCAAAAAAACAATTTTTATCCTCGTTTTCCGCCATACTGAACATTTCTTTATAAATAGCGGGGTGCGTAATTCGATTCAATTTTTCCAGCATAACTTTATCGTTAAAAACTATTGACGACAATTTAGCTCTGTCCAGTTCGCCTTTTTCAGTTACAACGCCGTCGAACTCCTCGCCTATCTCTTTAATGAAATCACTGCTTCTTAGCAGTTTCGCATAAGTTTCGTCGCAGGAAAACACAGGATAACCAGTTTCTTTAATTATTTCGGCAACGGTAGACTTACCGCTGCCTATTCCTCCCGTAATCGCTACGTTAATTTTATTTTGCCTCATATAAATTTTTACCCGTATGCACGTCAACCACAAGCGGAACTTTCAATTTTACGGCATTCTCCATTTCCCTTTTTAAAATTTCGCTTGCTTGCTCCCGTTCTTCAATCGGACAGTCGAGGACGATTTCGTCGTGAACCTGCAAAATCAGTTTTGTTTTAAGTCCGCCGTTCTTGAGCGCATTGAATACGTTAAGCATAGCTATTTTAATTATATCCGCGCTGGACCCCTGCAACGGCATATTCATAGCGGCTCTTTCACCGAATTGACGCAGATTATAATTACTTGAATTTATTTCCCTGATGTAACGTTTTCTTCCCGATAAGGTTGCAACAAAGCCGTGCTCTTTTGCAAATTTAACGTTATTATCCATATATTCCTTTACCGCGCTATAAGTTTTAAAATAATTTTCGATATACTCCCTTGCGGTTTTAACAGAAATATTGAGATTTTTTGCCAGACCGAAATCGCTGATGCCGTAAATAATTCCGAAATTGACGGCTTTTGCCTCTCTGCGCATTTCCGTCGTAACATTATCAGGCGAAACGCCGAAAACCTGAGACGCCGTCACGGTGTGAATATCTCTGTTCTCCACATAAGCTTCTATAAGCTCTTTACAGCCGGAAAAATGAGCTAAAAGCCTTAATTCAATCTGCGAATAATCCGCATCTATAAACACGCAACCGTCGCTGGGCACGAAAATTTTTCTCAATTCCCGGCCTTCTTCTTCCCTGATCGGAATATTTTGCAGATTAGGGTTTGTGCTTGAAAGCCTGCCCGTAACCGTTACAGTCTGGTTATAGGTTGTATGAACGCGGGAAGTTTTATCGATTAGCGGGCGAATGCCCTCAATATAAGTCGATAAAAGCTTCTGATATTGTCTGTAAACCAGAATCAGCTTAACGACCTCGTGTTCGTCTGCAAGCTTTTCAAGTATATCCGCACTCGTCGAATATTTTCCAGTCTTGCTCTTTTTCCCCGATTTTAATCCCAACTTTTCAAACAACACTTCGCCGAGCTGTGAAGGCGAATTAATATTGAACTTACAGTCGCAAAGCGCGTAAATCTTTTCCGTAAGCTCAGATATTTTCTTGTTGTATTGCACAGAGAAATCACTAAGCTCGTCAACATTTACGGCAACGCCTTGACTTTCCATATCGAAAAGCACTTTTATCAAAGGTTTTTCTATCGATTTGTACAGATTTTCAAGTTCTTCGCTTTTCAGCACAGGCAAATACTTATTATACAATAACGATAACGCAAAAGCAGAGTATTCATAATTATAACCGTAATAGGCGCAACAATCCTTTAACGACGCGGAATTATCGTAAAAATCACAAAGATATTTCATTACGGAAACGTCGTCCGCATTGCACCTGACTTTTATTCCGTATTCACGGCTTAATTTATGAAGAACGTTCTTGAAATCGTAAACGATAATATGATTATCCTTATTTTCAAAAAGAGATTTGATATATTGCAAAAAACCGTCAAACGAAATATTTCCCAATAAATCGTTGCTGAATTTTAAAGAATATTGCTTTCTGCCGTTATAGATTTCCACGCCGTCGTCTTTGAAATCGACGAATAATTCACCGTCGCTTACGTCTATATCCGCCGTATTTTCGCATTTAATCAGTTCAGGGTAAATCACTTCGTTTCCTGCCGAAGCTTTTTCTTCGCCCTCAAAAATATCCATAGAAAGCAGACTTTTGAATTCAAATTCGGTAAAAAGCCGTTTAACTTCCATAGAATAATTCTTCGGCGCAGGGCAGTCCTCTAAGTTCAATTCTATTTCGCAGTTACGGTCGATAGTAGCAAGCTTATAAGACATATACGCCTGCTCTTTGTTAGAAATAAGTTTATCTCTAAGTGTGCCTTTAATCTCTTCCAAATGCTCGTAGACGCCGTCGAGAGAACCGTAAGTATTTATAAGATTAACCGCAGTCTTTTCACCGACGCCCGTAACACCGGGGATATTGTCCGATTTATCGCCCATAAGCGCCTTTAAATCGATAATCTGAACGGGATTAACGCCTACCTCATCGAAAAAATTATCCTTGGTAAGTCTTAAAAGGTCGCTTACGCCCTTTCTGGTATAATGAACGTCGGTTTTATCGTCAACCAGCTGATAGCTGTCCCTGTCGCCCGTGTAAATATAGCTGTGCACTTCGAACTTTTTGGATAAAGTACCTATAATATCGTCCGCTTCAAGCCCCTCTTTCTCGCAAGTTGCGATTTTCATAGCCGCCAGAAGAGATTTTAGCGGTTCAATCTGCGCAGACAGCTCCGCAGGCATAGCTTTACGCGTAGCTTTATAGCCGTCGAACATCTTATGACGGAAAGTAGGCGCTTTAAGGTCGAATGCAACAACCATATATTCAGGTTTCAAATCGCCTAAAATTTTAAATACAAGTTTAACAAAACCGAAGATAGCGTTAGTGGGATTGCCGTTTTTAGTAGAAAACAGAGGCGTCGCATAAAACGCTCTGTTCAAAAGACTGTTGCCGTCGATTAAAACAAGTTTATCCATAAAATTAGTTTACCAAATAATTAAAATCGCTTGATTTTTGAAATGCAGTATTATATAATAATAAAGCAGTTTGCCGCTGTGGTGGAATTGGCAGACGCGCTGGACTCAAAATCCAGTGGTAGTGATACCATATCGGTTCGACCCCGATCAGCGGCACCATTTAAAAGACTTAAAGTTCAAACTTTAAGTCTTTTTTTCATAAAGCCTATCACCATAATAATGTTTGCCAAAAAGGCTTTATCCCAATCGTCGTCATTATAAAATCCGCATTATTGCAATTTTTTTGCGAATTATATTATACTATCAATGAGCTTTATTGTCAAGATTGCAACAATAAAATTCCGTCGGCATTGCGCTGTGCCGACGGAATTTAAAAAGCCTTACATAAACTTATTTAATGATTTTACATCAGTTCTTCAAGAATAAGCTTATCTGCAACAAGCGCGATAAATTCGGAATTGGTAGGTCGCTCGCTGCCTATGTAAACTCTTACGCCGAAAATCGCGTTGATGGCGTCTACCCTTCCCCTGTTCCACGCGACTTCTATTGCGTGTCGGATAGCTCTTTCAACTTTGCTTGCGCTTGTTTCGAATCTTTCGCCTATGCTAGGATAAAGCTCCTTAGTTACGTTATTGATAATAGACGGATTTTCGATTGCCATTTTAATGCCTTCGCGCAGATACTGGTAGCCCTTAATGTGCGGAGGTATGCCGATAGATATAAAAATATTGCTGATTTTTTCGTCGAGAGAGTTGACCTTTCGCTTATCGCGAGCACCAGCCGTAACCTGATAATCGAGAGTTTGCTCGCTCAACACGTCGGCAACCCTGTCGGCTACGTTCTTGGCGCTGACGGGCTTGACGAAATAATATTTAGCCCCGTGTGAAATTGCCGAATTGACTATTTTATCGTCCGAGAAATTAGATACAACTATCATACGGCAATTTAGCTTATTGCTCTTGACGTAATCCAGTACGCCGAATCCGTCTATTCCGCTAAGGACTAGATTCAAAATTACAGCTTCGGGTTTAAACTGATTAATAAAACTTATGCCTACGTTTCCGTTAGAACTTACGCCGCACACGTTGAAATCGGTGTTTTCGTCAAAATAGGTTTTAAGCTCGTTTAAAAAATCGTCGTTACTTTCCAAAATTACAATATTTGCAGGTTTCATATAAAATTCCGCTCCTTTTTTTGTGAGTGAAATTATTATATTACATAATTTTACAAAAGTAAAGAGATTTTTGTAAAATATTAAAAAATTATTTTATCGATTATTGTACAATAATAATTTACTTTGTCGAAACTAGTCGATTATAACGGGCGGTCACTGTGTAATAATATCGATATATTCGTCGTATGATACGTTTTTATCGAATTTTTTGGTGCCGTTAATTTCGATTATACGGTTTGCGACCGTATTCATAAGCTCCTGGTCGTGCGAAGTAAACAGCATACAGCCCTTGAAATTCTTCATACCGTTATTCAAAGCGGTAATCGATTCAAGGTCGAGATGGTTTGTTGGTTCGTCCAAAATAAGAAAATTACCGCCTTCAAGCATCATTTTGGCGAGCATACATCTTACCTTTTCGCCGCCTGAAAGAACCTTTGCCTGTTTAAGCGCCTCTTCGCCGGAAAACAACATTCTGCCAAGCCAGCCGCGCAGATATTCTTCGTAATGATCGTTGGAAAACTGACTCAGCCATTGTACGAGATTGAGTTCGCATCCCTGAAAGTATTCGCTGTTGTTTTCGGGGAAATACGAGGTCGATATAGTTTTTCCCCACCTGATCGTGCCGGAATCCGGTTCCGTCTTTCCCGTAAGAATATCGTAGAGCATTGAAATTGTGGTAGATTTATCGCTCACTATGCCGATTTTTTCATCACGCTGAACGGTGAACGATACGTTTTCAAAATATCCTTTCTTGGTCAGTCCCTCTACGCATAAAATGTCGTTGCCTATTTCTTTTTCATATTTAAAATCAATATAAGGATACTTTCTTAAAGAGGGCTTGAAGTCGCTTATAGTAAGCTTTTCAAGCTCTTTTTTTCTAGAAGTTGCCTGACGCGATTTAGAAGCGTTAGCCGCGAAACGCGCGATAAATTCCTGCAATTCTTTTGCGCGCTGCTCGTTTTTCTTGTTCTGGTCCTTCTGCTGCCTTGCAAGAAGCTGACTTGTTTCGTACCAGAAATCGTAGTTACCCAGCATCATATTTATTTTGCCGTAGTCAACGTCGCAGATGTGAGTGCATACCTTATTCAAAAAATGACGGTTATGCGAAACTATGATTATCGTATTTTCAAAATCCAGAAGATAGTTTTCGAGCCACCTGACGGTTTTTATATCGAGGTTGTTAGTAGGCTCGTCCAAAAGCAGAATGTCGGGATTTCCGAACAGAGCCTGCGCGAGAAGCACCTTTACCTTGCGCTTAGCGTCGAGGTCAGCCATAAGCGTTTCATAGTATTCTTCCCCTATATCAAGCGCGTTTAAAAGAGTCTGCGCCTCGTACTCTGCCTCCCAGCCGCCGAGCTCGGCAAATTCGCTTTCAAGCTCGCTTGCCCTTACGCCGTCCTCTTCGGTGAAATCGGCTTTCGCGTAAAGCGCGTCCTTTTCGTCCATTATCTGCACAAGGCGTTTATGCCCAAGCATAACCGCACGGAGCACGGTTACTCCGTCGAACGCGTTCTGGTTCTGTTGAAGAACAGACATTCTTTCCGTCTTATCCATAGTAACGTCGCCGCGGTTAGGTTCTATTTCTCCGCTGAGCACCTTTAAAAAGGTGGATTTACCCGCGCCGTTTGCGCCGATAATGCCGTAACAGTTGCCCTTTGTGAATTTTAAATTTACGTCCTCGAAAAGTTTTTTGCTGCCGTACTGTAAAGATACGTTGTTTACCTGTAACATACATCCTCCGTTATTTTGCAAATTGACTGTTATATAAATTGTAATAGAACCCGCCCTTTTCAAGTAGTTCGCCGTGGGTTCCCTGCTCTATAATATTGCCTTTATTCATTACGAGAATAAGATCTGCCTCTCTGACCGTAGACAACCTGTGCGCAACAACAAAACTCGTTCTGCCGTTCATAAGGTATGCGAACGCCTGTTGAATTTTGATTTCCGTGCGCGTATCTATCGAAGAAGTAGCCTCGTCGAGAATGAGCATAGGCGGAGGCGCAAGCATTATTCGGGTTATGCAAAGAAGCTGTTTTTGCCCCTGCGAGAGGTTGCCTCCGTCCTCGCCTATTACGGTGTCGTAACCGTCTTTAAGCTGCATTATGAATCCGTGAGAGTAGGCCGCCTTAGCCGCCACAATTACCTCTTCGTCGGTTGCGTCGGGCTTACCTATTTTAATATTGTCGCGAATCGTACCGCTTTTAAGCCACGTCTCCTGCAAAACCATTCCGTAATTTCTGCGGAGCGATTTTCTCGTTATGTTCTGCGAATCGATTCCGTCAACGCTTATAGAGCCGCTCTGCGGGTCGTAAAAACGCATAAGCAGATTAATAAGCGTGGTTTTACCGCATCCCGTAGGTCCCACGATAGCTATTCTCTGACCGGCTTTTGCGGTTAAAGAAAGATTTTCTATAAGTTTTTTATCCTCTTCGTAGGAAAAACATACGTCTTTAAAACTTACTTCACCCTTTACGTTTTCAAGATTCACCGCGTCGTCTTTATCGGGAGTCTGCGGCTTTTCGTCTATGAGTTCATAAATTCTGCCCGCGCACGCGATAGCGTTCTGCAATTCGGTTATGACGCCTGAAATTTCGTTGAACGGTTTTGTGTATTGGTTAGAATAGCTCAACAGCGTGGAGAGATTACCTATCGAAAACGCAACGGGCAATACCGACGGATAAATCAGCGTAAGAGCGCCCGTCAACGCCACGGCGGAGTAAACTATACTGTTTACGAACCTCGTGCAGGGGTTGGTAAGCGAAGAAAAGAAAATTGAATTAAGAGAAGCCTTAGTAAGTCTTTGGTTTATCTCGTCGAATTTTTCGCAATTCTCGTCCTCGCGGTTAAACGCCTGAACCACCTTTAAATTGCCAACCATTTCGTCTATAAACGCAGTCTGTTCTCCCCTTATTTCCGAAGTCTTTTTAAACATAGAATAGGTCTTGGACGCAATGAACTTCGCGACGAAAAGCGACAGCGGAGTGATAAAGAACACTACGAGCGCGATTATCCAATTTATAATTATCATCAGAACGAGCGTTCCTACTATGGTAAGCACCCCCGTAAACAATTGGGTGAATCCCATCAACAACCCGTCTGCAAATTGGTCTACGTCGGCTATGTTGCGGCTTACTATATCGCCGTAGGAATGCCCGTCGATAAATTTCAGGGGAAGCTTCTGAATATGAGCGAAAGCCTGCTCCCTAATATCCTTTACAACGTCGTAGGTTATACGGTTATTTATAATATTCATCAGCCATTGCGACAGACTTGTGACGCAAATGACCCCGCCGATTACGGCAAAATAGAAACAAATTCTGTCCATTTGAGCGGACACAAGACCTTTACCGACGATCAAATCGATTACTCTTCCGAATAGTATGGGCGCGGCAAGACTGCCTGCGACCGAAACAAGCGCGAGCAGAACGGAAACTATAATAAGGAAACGATAGCGTCTTAATTGTTTTAATACCCTTTTCAACACGGTTTTCTGAGAAGGCGCGGACATAATCAAGCTCCCTCCTTTTCAAACTGCGAATAATGTATTTCCCTGTACAGCGGACAGGTAGCCAACAATTCTTCGTGAGTTCCCGTTCCGGCAAGCTTGCCGCCGTCGAGCACGAGAATTTTATCCGCGTTCATAACAGAACTTGTCCTTTGCGAAACTATAAACACGGTCGGGTCATAATCGATAGAACGAAGATTTTTGCGCAGACGCGCGTCGGTGGCGTAATCCAACGCAGAAGCGCTGTCGTCCAGAATGAGAATTTCGGGTTTTTTCACCAATGCTCGGGCAATGGTAAGCCTTTGCCTCTGACCGCCCGAAAAGTTTTTTCCGCCCTGTTCTACCGCTTCGTCCAACCCGCCTTTTTTTGATGCTATCACGTCGGAAGCGCAGGCAGTTTCTACCGCTTGTCTGATTTCTTCGTCGGAAGCGTTTTCGTTGCCCCATTTAAGGTTATCGCGCACGCTGCCTTTAAAAAGCACGGCGGTTTGCGGAACTATGCCGCAGAATTCGCGCAGTTTTTCGTCGCCTATGGAATTAACGTTCTTTCCGTCTATAAGGACCTCGCCTTCGACAGCGTCGTAAAAATGCGGTATCAGATTCACAAGCGTGGTCTTTCCCGACCCCGTTCCGCCTATAATACCTATCGTCTGACCTTTCTCCGCCGAGAAACTTATATTATTGAGCGCATAAGCGCCGCCCGAATAAGACGCGCAAACCTTTTTGAACTCTATATAGTGCGCATTATCGACAACCGTAGCTTGTTCACCGTGAATAAGCGAAGACTTCATATCGAGAATTTCGTTTATTCTCCCCGCACACGCGAAAGATTTTGTAACCGTAATTATCAGATTGGCCAACTTTATAAGCTCTATAAGTATTTGCGACATATAATTATACAGAGCAACGACCTGCCCCTGCGAGAGAGAACCCGAATCAACTTTTATCGCGCCCACGTAAATAAGCGCAATGATACCGCTGTTAATTATGGCGAAAGTCAAAGGATTCATCAAAGCGGAAATTTTTCCCGCAAAATTCTGCGAAGCGGCAAGTTTAACGTTGCGTCTGTTGAACTCTTCAATCTCTTCCTCCTCCTTGCAGAACGCGCGTATGACCCTGCTGCCTGTGAGAGTTTCGCGCGTAGCCGCGGTCACGCCGTCTAGATTCGCCTGCGATTTTTTATAAAGGGGAATGGTTATAAGCATAATGCCGAACACTACTATGCAGAGCACGAAAATAGTTGCGGCGAAAACCCAGCCCGCCGTAACGCTTATAACGAAAGCCATTATCATTGCGCCGAAAACTATGAAAGGCGAACGCATAAACAGCCTTAAAACGAGGTTTACGCCCGACTGTATCTGGTTGACGTCGCTGGTCATTCTGGTTATCATTTTAGACGTGCCTATTTTATCTATTTCGTAATAAGAAAGAGATTGAATCTTTTTAAACAAGTCGCTTCTCAACTCTTTTGAAAAGCCTACCGCCGCCTTTGCGGCAAGGAATTGCGCGCAAACCGCGCTGATAAGTCCGACCACGCCCAACGCTATAAGAATCAGGCACATTTTTACTACGTACCCCGCTCCCCAGCCGGCCGTAATGCCGTGGTCGATAATTTCCGCCACTATCAGCGGTACTATGAGCTCAAAGCACGCTTCCAACAGCTTGAAAAGAGGCGCAAGAACGCTTTGAAGCTTATAATGCTTTAAATATTTCAATAATTTTTTCATACGGTAAAATTATACCAAACAGGTAAATAAAAAGCAAACGTATTTAATTTGTTTGCAATTATTATTGACCTTTGGTAGAATAATTTTATGGCTTACGAAGTATATTTGAAGAAAAACGAAGAAAAACGCATAATTGCAGGGCACAGTTGGGTGTACGCCAACGAAGTAGCGAGAATAGAAGGTAAAGACAAAAACGGTTCGCTCGCATCGGTTTATTCTTACGACGGCAGGTATATAGGCAAAGGTTATATCAACCATGCTTCCAAAATTCTTATAAGAATTTTTATCCGCGGAAACGAAACCGGCGACAAGGATTTTTATCTTAATCGAATCAGGCTAGCCAACGATTACAGGTTAAAACTCGGATATTGCGACTGCTATCGTATGGTTTTCGGCGAAGCGGATAACCTGCCTGCGCTTATTGTTGACAAATACGGCGACGTTCTCGTAATTCAATGTCTTTCGCTCGGCATAAATTTGCGGAAAGATTTGATATGCGAATGTCTTAAAGAACTTTTCAATCCTAAGGGAATATACGAGCGTAGCGACGTAGCCGTTAGAAAAAAGGAAGGTCTTGCGGAAGAAAAGAGTTTATTGTACGGCGAAGTACCGGATTTTTGCGAGATTGAGGAAAACGGCATAAAAATGCTCGTAGACGTTAAAAACGGACAAAAAACGGGCTATTTCCTCGACCAGAAAGAGAACAGATTTGCCGCGCGGAGGTACTGCAAAGGCGCGGAAGAAGTATTGGACTGCTTCTGCAACAGCGGAGGTTTTTCGCTAAATGCGGCGACTGTGGCAAAACATGTTATCGCCTGCGATATATCTCCTCTTGCGCTTAAAAACGTAGAAGAAAACGCAAGATTGAACGGTTTTAAAAATATAACAACTCTTTGCGGCGACGTATTCGAAGTACTGCGAAATTTCAGGCGCGAAAAGAAAACCTTCGATACGGTTATCCTCGACCCTCCCGCTTTCTGCAAAACCGCAGACGAAGTCAAGGACGCTTATCGCGGCTATAAAGATATTAACGTCACGGCAATGAAGATAGTAAAGAGCGGCGGATTTCTGATAACCTGCTCCTGCTCTCACTATATGACGATGCCTTTATTTGAAAAAATGCTTATAGAAGCCGCTCGCGAAAGCGGCAGAATCGTGCGCTCGGTAGAAGTAAAGACGCAAGCGCCCGACCACCCGTCTCTTCTATGCGCGGAAGAAACTCAATATCTTAAATTTTTCGTTTTGCAGATAATTTAACGATTATCTTAAAATAGGCGTTCCCGTCAGAGAACGCCTATTTTTTATTATTTAGTAAGCCTTTTTTTACAGTTGCCCGTTTTACCGCATTCGGGGCATTTCAATCTTCGCCAGGTTAATCCGTGCATACCCATAACGTACGCCGACATAGTAGGCGCAAACCTCGCGCCGCAATGAGGACATTCGTAATAGCCCGCTCCCCTGTCAAGCACGCAGGCTACGGCTATGCCCGCAGAAAGTTCCAGCACGGATATTACTATCAAGGCAATTCTCCACCCAAAGGCTAAATCGCACAAGCCCGCCACAAGAACCATCATAACGGTAGATACTATCATCATCGCGCTGACGGCTATCGACAAAATAATTTTTTTTCTGTTCTCCTGCTTTTCAAAAATCAGGTTCATAATGTTTTCCTCCGCTTTAATTTTATACTCGGAAGCTTCCAATCTTTCGCCCGATAAAAGCTCGTTTACGCTAATTCCAAGCACGGCGCACAGCGGCAACATTAAAGAAACTTCGGGCAATCCGTTTCCGCATTCCCATTTAGAGATTGTTTTATCGCTCACACCGAGAGTTTCGGCAAGCCTGCGCTGCGTTAAATTTTTTTCTTTGCGCAAATTAGCAATAAATTTACCTGTTTTAAGCTGATCCATTTTCGCCTCCTGCAAAAATATAATAATTAAAAAAACGCTGAAATACAACCCACGAAACGTAGAGTTTAGCCTAATCCTCTATTCTTAAAGCAGATTTTAGACAATTAAAACAACTAATAGTATAAGGGCGGAAGCTAAACGCTTCCGCCCGATATTGCGTTCAATTAAAACGCCCAGTTGCCGTCCTTGAAAACTGTAACGCGCTTTCCGTCCTTGGTTACGCCGACAATGGATAAGTCTTTACTCCCTATCATAAAATCGACGTGTATCATAGAAGAATTAACGCCTAGTTTTTCGCACTCTTCGTTGGTGTAATTTTCGTAATTTTCAAGGCAGTTGTTAAACCCTCTGCCCAATGCCAGGTGACAACTTGCGTTTTCGTCGAACAGAGTATTATAGAACAGAATACCCGTATTGTTTATGGGCGAATCGTAAGCTATCAACGCTACCTCGCCGAGATACGCCGCGCCCTCGTCCATAGAAACCATTTTTTTAAGCAAATCTTCATTCTTCTCCGCGCCGACGTTGACTACCTTGCCGCCTTTGAATTCAACCCAGAAGTTTTCAATCAACTTCCCCTGATAGGAAAGCGGCTTTGTAGAAACTACTTTGCCCTCAGCCCTTCCGCGCATAGGGGTAGTAAACACCTCTTCGCTGGGGATATTTGGATTAAAGTACACGTTTGAACCCAGCGTAGTCTCTCCGCCGCCGCAGAATATTCCTTTTTCGTTTAATCCTACGGTAAAATCCGTGCCGTTCGCGCTCTTGTATTCGAGCGTATCGAAACGGTAATCGTTTAGGAATTTACAACGCCTTGCAAGATTTTCGTTATGCTTCTCCCACGCCGCCACAGGGTCGTCGTCTACGCGCGACGCAGTAAGAATAGCCTCCCACAGCTTTTCTAAAGCCTCGCTTTCTTCCAAATCGGGGAATACTTTAAGCGCCCATTCCTTGCCGGGAACGGCGGCAATGCACCACTGGTATTTATTTTCCAAAAGGTCGCGATAGGGCTTGATAATCGGGTATCTCGCCATATTCGCCTTGGAAATTTTTTCGTTATCCGTGCCGTTAAGTCCGTCGGGGTCGTCCGAATCCAGCCAAAGCAGACAGGAAGTTTTATCCACCTTCCTCTGCCATTCGGCTTTTTCTATTTCGGTCACTTCCGAAAGAGTTTCCAACGAACGGTAAACGTAGTTCAGCTTTGTTACGGGCATATACGACCACTGAACGGTCACGCGGGAGGCTCCGCTCTTGTAACATTCCTCAACTACCAAAGCGACGAAATCGGGCTGGTCCAGACCGCATTTCACTATAACTTCCTGACCGTTCTGAATATTTAAGCCGCATTTTACTATCAAGCGCGCGTATTTGTTTAATCTTTCCTGTTCCATTACCTTTTTAATCCTTTTTCACGAGATTCTTTATCGAGTTGAAGAGCAACCGCAACCAACTGGTCTTCGGTTGCTTCGGGGTGCTGACCCATAAACCAGCTCATATCGTCGAGTTCGTCGTCCAGGTCGAGCAAAAGCAGAATATTTAACGTTGCGTCCCTGCCGACGCCGCGCCCTTTAAGCGCAAAGCCCAACATCTTCTTTTTAGGAGAAAGTTCCATAACGTTTCCTTTACATTTTTTTCTATTCTACCACTTCCGACAGGTTTTGTAAATTATAAACGAAGGCAAATTATTAACTAATCGCGTAACAATTTTAATGAATTAGCAAAATTAATTGAGGCGCGCTACCATATAAGGCATTAACCGTAATAAATTTTAATCGGTCAGAAATAAAAAATCTCTTCAAATTTTTTATCCAACGCAATACACATCAACAAAGCGAGTTTTGCCGTCGGCGCGTATTGCCCCGTCTCTACCGAGCTTACCGTGTTGCGCGAAACTCCCAAAAGCTTTGCGAGGTCGCTTTGGGATAACCCTTTTTGTTTCCTTACTTCCGCCAGACGGTTATGAAGAACCAGAGTGCTGTCCATTACGCAATCACTCCGCAAAGCTGAACTATCCAGAGCGCAAAAAACGCCAAACCGCCCAAACCGTACAGTATCGATATTATCAACTCGTGCTTTTTCCGCATCATAACATATTTTGTTACGAATACGGAAAACACCATCATAAAAAGAGCGAAATTCCCGCCGTAGTTTATACGGTTATAGAGTATTCCTTCTACTACGTCCCATACGATAATTATAAACGTTCCTACAAAGTACGCAATGTACGCGCCTTTGCGCTGAGCTTCGAGGTCCGCCACGTCTCTGCCCTTGTTTTCTTTCTGAGCTTTTTTCAGAATTTCATCTTTTTCCATAATTAATTCTCCTTTTTGCAAAGTTTACTTGGTAATTAAATTATATGTTTGCCAAGTAAACTTGTCAAGCAAATTCGTAAAATTTTTCGCAATATTTTCAGATTTGAACCTTTAATGTTGCCTTTCTCAATAACTTATTCATATTTTTAAACAATTAATTCGACAGTCTGCGTTATTAATTACTTCGATAAATATACATAAAGAATATTTATTTTTCGTACTATGCCGAGCCTTTTACGAATGTTTTATTATTTTTGCTTGTTATTTATTTATGATAAATTTATAAAAATACATAAAAATTTAAATTTATTCATAAGTTTGATTGACAAATTCAAAGTAAAAGATTAATATAAATTCAATAAACAAAAATTAAATTTTAAGAGGTTAAAATATGAAAACTAAAAAACTTATATTCGCGACCGCGGCAGTCGCCTGCGCCGCCGTTATGGGCGTAACGCTCACGGCATGTAATAAAAAGTCTGCCCTTTCCGTCAAGGATATAGAACTTACAAGCGAAGACTACGCGTTTGCAATAGCAAAGGAAAACGAAACTCTTCTCAATCAGGTAAACGGCTATATTGCAGATTGGCAGAACGACGGAAGCTTGAATACGCTCATCAATTCATACTTCGACGGCAACGCGACGTTCTCTTATACCAACCGTACATCTACGCCTCAAAGCGGAGATTTTGTGGTAGCGACTAACGCCTATTTCCCTCCCTTTGAATACTACAACGACAATAGCGCCTTTGTCGGCGTCGATATAGAAATAGCTTACAATATCGCACAGGAGCTTAACAAAACGCTTTTCGTTTATGATATGAATTTTGACGCAATAATTCCTTCGGTGCAATCAGGTCAAAGTTCAATAGGTATGGCTGGCATGACTGTTACAAGCGACCGTTTGCAGCAAGTCAACTTTGCCACGCCTTATTACGAGTCCGCACAGGTTATAACCGTTCGCGCGAACGACAAGACCTTTGACAACTGCACTACCGCAGAAGAAGTTGAAGCAATTCTCGCTTCTAAAAGCTCCTCCTATAAAATAGGTACGCAGACAGGCACTACGGGATATATGTATGCTTACGGCGATGAAAGTTTCGGTTATTCCGGGTTCAAAAATCTTACTACCCAAGCCTATAATACGGGCGCGCTTGCTATGATGGATTTAGCTAACGGCAAAATTGACGCGGTAATTCTCGATAAGCAGCCTTCGCTTATGATTGTCGCAAACCACAACAAAAAGCTTTAATCGTGTTATGAGCGATTTTAAAATTTTCTGGAACAGATTTACAACTCCCGGCACTTTAAAATTGGTGCTGACAGGACTGCAAAACACGGCAATTATCGCCGTGTTAGGTCTTTTAATTGGTTTTATAATCGGTTGCCTGCTTACTTCGGCAAAGCTTTTGCCTTCCGAAAATATATTCGTTAAAATTCTAAAACGTATAGCCGACCTGTATATCGCAGTATTCC
>CAZDZH010000021.1:12367-17406 GCA_964509935.1 uncultured Clostridia bacterium | reverse complement strand
TTTTTAAAGGTCATTTTGCCCGATTGCTTGGGAGTAACCACGAATTTCGCCTTTTACCGCGTCGGCGTAAGGATATTCCTGAGCGAGGCACTTTTTAAGACTTTCGCCGTCGAAATCGTTACAGGTGCAGTATATCATAACGACTTTGTCAGTCGCCTCGTCCACGTTTACGCCCTGTACGGGGCGGAATTTATTTTCTATGCCGCGCTTGAATACGTAGTACCAAGTCACGTAGATAAAATCTTTTGCGCCGTTGAGCCAGAAATAGCTGATAAAAATCGCGTTAAGGACGAGAAAGACGACCACCGCATACCGCCCCGCGCCCGCATAGATTGAAAAAGCCTCGGAATATTTCCACCATTAAAGTCCCGTAAGCACGACCCATACGACGAGCATAGTCGCGTACAGGGCGCAGCTTTTGCGCAGTGCGCCCCTTTTATTTTCGTTTTTTCTGTTCATACAAAAATTCTCCTAATATTACAAAATTTGCTAATTCCCTTTATACGGTTTACGTGCGCTCCGCAGAGCGGAGCGCACGTAAACGAGAAAATATAAAGCATGACTTGTAAGGATGGTCTTAATATAATTTTTTACTTTTATAAGTATTTTTATAAGTCGGATTAAATATTTTTATCGGCAAAGTTCCGATTCGAAGTGAATTTTTCAAAAAACAGGAAGCTTTTTTCTTATCCGATAATACGGTTAAACCAATCTATAAACCAATTCGGAAAGATAATCGCAGCTTTGTTTAAGCTCTTCTATTTCGCCGTAGTCGCCCGAATAGACTTCTATGACGAGGTTCCCGTCGAAGCCTTCCCCTATAAGCGCCTTTATTATTTCGGCGAAATCGTATACGCCTTTGCCCGGCAGACGCATCCTGCCGCTTCCGTCCACGTCGGAAACGTGAACGTATGCTATCGCTCCGGACATATCCTTTATATAAGCGCCTATCGGATAATGCGAACGCCGCGCCTGCTTAATATCCAAAACGCCTTTAAGGTCGGGAATTCTCTGCTTTAACTGCGCGAACACTCCCGGTCTGTTATAAAGACACCAATGCACGTTTTCGAGGCAGAGATTTACTCCGTACCCTTTTGCGAATGCCGCCGCCTCGCCGAGTTGTTCGGCTATCTGTCCGAAATCGTCGTTACACGCTCCGCATAGGCGGTGAAAGCCGTGGAACGTATAGTTTTTACTGCCGAATAGCTGTGCCGAGCGGCAGACCTGGTCTAACCAGTAGAAGCCGTCGCCCCGCACCCTGCGCGAGGGGTTGAAGAAGTTCGGTTCGAAATTGGTTGAATTTACGTGTACCGAATTTACGTTCAACCCCTCCGCCGAAGGCGCTACCGCCTTTGCAAATTCGGGACGGTATTCGTAGAAGGTTGACAGAAACGCTTCCGTCACTTCAACTTGCAACGATTTGATTGTTTTAAGCGCGTTTTCCGTATCCTTACGGGGGAACAGCGCCGCGGTCGATATTCCTACTTTCATATCTGAATAATATCACAGATTGTCTGAAAAATCAATACCGAATTTCAAATCGGAATATTTATATATACCTGCGCGCTCCGTATTAAGTTTTATTAGGGCGTTTTGCGTTTAACGATGAATATCGGGTTGCATTTCAAAATGCTTGTCGTAGGGCTTTTTGAAGAAGTCTTTGAACTGGTCGCCGTAAACGTAACGGTAAACGTCGTTGCCGCCATCGTCCTGAGTGATATAAATTTTGAAACTTATGCGGCTGCCGTCTTCGAGCGCGTCGACCTTAATAATCCTGACGCCCTGTTTGCTTTCTTCCGAGAATTTTATTACGGAAACAGAGCCGTTCTTTTCCACAGACATTTTGAGTTCGGTTTCGTTCCTTTCGGTTTCGTATTCGAACTTGGTCTTTTCTACAACCATGTTATCTTCGACTACCTTGTAAACGAGAGATTGCTCGTCATCCTCGTTTTCCTGTTCCATTATAACGTAGTTGCCTTCGCCGAGAATCACTTTGAAATACGCTTCGGTTTCTTCTCCCTTTACGGAAGTTTCGGTTTCATAGCGTCCTTCCATAGCGTATTCGGCTCCGTCGATTATCATAACGCCTTCAAGCGAATATTCGCTTTCGGTCTCTTCGAAACTTTCCTCAAACCCGTGGTCGTGCTTGTCGTGAGTTTCGGTTTCGGTGGAAATCAGAGTGCGGTTATAGTACATCGTATATGTGATAGTGTTGCCTTCGAGGTCGCTGTAAGAAACTATTTCCTTTATTTCGTAGCCTTCCCTGTCGGATTCGCTCTGAACGTTGCTTACCTTTCCGTCGCCGAGAAGATTTTCGATAAGGCTCATATAACCGTTGATTGTTTCAAGTTGTTCTTCGGAAGGTTCGTTAGAAACGTTCGCGCCGGGAACTTCGGGTTTTGCAGGGGGAGCGGGAGGCGCGGGAGGATTTTCCCCTTCGGGAAGAGCGGGATTTTCGCCCGTTCCGTCGGTCGTGCCGCTTCCGTCGGTCGTGCCGCTTCCGTCGGTTGCGCCGCTTTCGTCGGTCGTAACCGTTTCGCCCGTAACTTCAACGCTCATAAAGTTCTTGACAGCGGAAACGCTCAACGAAGAGTCGGTTTTTACGGAAGAGATGATAGAGCCGACCGAAGCCGCGCCGTAAGAATAGAAATCGTCAGTAGTCTGAATATTATCGGTTACCGAACGATCGGGGTTAGTAGACGCGCTGCATCCGCCGGCAGTAGCAACGCCTGCCACGAGAGCTGTAGTGAGAATAGCAGAAACAATTAATTTTTTCATAGATTTTATCTCCTTGATTTAGTTTTCACCTTAATAACAGCCGATATTCGGATTTTGTTGGAAATTTTAAAAATTTTTTTTATTTTTTTGCATAAAAATTTTTCGGCAATAAGAGCGGCGTAAAATTTAGCGCGTTCAAGGACGGACAACCGCACGTTTTAACAACACCTCCGCGCATATCTTATAATATACCTCCCTTTCCGAATAGTATATATTTTAAGTATAATAAGTAGGATACTCAAAAGCCGAAGGCAAATAAAAACGGCAGACTTAAAGCAATGCTTAAAATCTGCCGCCGAATATTTATTTTTCAGTAAGGATACTCGCCGAAATTATCGGAGTTGAAGCCATGTTCGCGGTCGGGCTCGTAATCGGGCTCGTAATCGGGCTCGCGGTCGGATTCGGAACCCTGTTCGAATTTATCGTAGAAATATTCGTATCCCCCGCCGTTCTCTTTGGGATTAACGCGCATAAAAAACTGACGTTCGTCGTTTTCTCCGAACTTAGCTTTTACGTCCATAATCGGCTGGCTTTCCCAGTCCCCATACTTAAATTCAAGCGAAACGTAAGGATTACCGTCCCTTTCGACATCTATACCGAAATAGGTTTTTTCCTGCTCGGTCTCGCCCGAAATTTCGGCTCTTTCTACTGTAACGTTGTTTTTAACCACGGATATAACCACTTCTTTTTCAACTTCGTCCTCGAAAACTTCGTACTCGTATTCTATTTTTACATATGACAAGCGGTCGTAGGAGGTATATGCCTTAAACTCTATTTCGTTTTCGATTTCGTGCCCTTTCTCCTTGGTTTCGTACTTGCCGTCTACGGGATAGGAGACGTTGCCCGTAACCAACTCTCCCTCTATTGAAAATTCGTTTTCGTCGTCTTTGCCGCTCTTGGTCTTTTCTACTTTATTAAAATAAAGAATACTTGCGGATTCTCCGCCGAAACCATCGCTGTAACCGACGTCAAGCTCGTATTCGTAACCTTCCTTGTCTGCGGCGCGGCAATCGCTGGTTATTTTTCCTCCGCCGAGCATACCCGTAGCGAAAAGCGCGTATTTATCTATGGTTGATTTCTGGTCGTCGGTAACGGGGCTGTTTGCGGAAAGCAAAGCAGAATCCGACAGGGTCGATACGGTCATAAACAGGCAATCGGTAGAGACGGACGCTCCTCCCGAAAGAGTCGACGCGAGAGATATACCTCCTTCGCCGTCAAGCATACCGCCCACCGAAACCGCGCCGTAGGCATAGAAATCTGTCGCGGAAGAAACGCTTCCGAAGTCGGTAATAGCGGGCGAATACGGGGGCGTATCCTTTTTTGAGTTAAACCAGAACAAAACGGAAGTAAGCGCTACCGCGACCGCCGCAAAAACCGCCGCGACGGTTACTACGCGGCGCTTTACCGCGACCGCGGCGGAACCCGACCTGCCTACCTCGCAGGTTTGCTCTTCGAACACTCCGCTGTCGTACATAATTTTATGCTTTAAGTTTTTGTCGGGCAGAATTTCTTCACCCTGTTCTTTAAGCAATTTTTTTAAGTCTTTCACTTTATTTTATCCTCTAAACAATCTTTCAATTTTTTAAGGGCCTGATTATTCTTCCACGTTACGGTACCTATCGGCATTTCCATTATAGCGGCTACTTCCCGCCGCTTGTATCCCGCGACCTGACACATCATTACGATCTTATAATCTTCTTCGGAAAGAACTTTCCGCGCAATTTCGAAAACGTAGGGCAGCTCGGTTTCGTAAGTCCCTCCCTGCGCAGGATTATCGAAGTCGGTAAGGACCTCTCTTTTTCTCCGTTCAATGAAGTTCAGCGCGAGGTTTTTACCTATTTTGCACAGCCACGCGACGAAGTTTGTGTCCGGACTGTATGAAGATAGGCTTGCAATGGCTTTAAGATAAACGTCGTGCAGAATATCTTCCGCATACATCTTATCCTTAACGTAGTACAGGATATTGAAGTACAGCGGTTTATAGGTATTTTCATATATGTAATCGAAAGCCGACTTATCTCCGTTTTTGAATTTTTTTACTTTATCTTCGAGTGCTGAAGTCTTCATATCCTCAACATTATAACAGATTAAACGCGAAAATTGTTGGAAATATTTATAAAAATTTTAAAAACGAGAAGAATAATTTAAAAACCAGCCGCGGGGCGCGCAACGCGCGCCCCGCGGCAGACAAATATTAAGAGGCATAGCCTCGGTTGATTAGTGAAAACGCCGACCCTCCGCCGGCGCATTTAAGATACACA
>CAZDZH010000021.1:0-12267 GCA_964509935.1 uncultured Clostridia bacterium | reverse complement strand
GCCTCGGTTGATTAGTGAAAACGCCGACCCTCCGCCGGCGCATTTAAGATACACAGTCGAGGCATAGCCTCGTCAATCCCCCAAAGCTATGTAACGCGAAAGGCAGAACAGAATTTTCTCGTCGGCGATTTCCGCCACGGGCGCAAGCGGGAACCCGTGCGGAGCGAACTCGCAGCCGTCCGCCGCGTCATTATCCGCACGCTTTCCGTCATTCGCTTTTTCGCAGTTATTATTCCGGACGCTTCCGTCGGATTGCTTATCGAAATCGGCAGTACCGCCGTCCGCGCCGCCCATCACGGCGCGGACGGCGGTTATCACCGAACTTATTCTATCCGCCTCGCTGCTGATTCTTTCCGCCTCTTCCAAAGCCGACTTGACTTCTTCACCGCCTATACCGTCCAACAGTGGCTTGATGCTTTTAAACGTTTCGGATTTTCCGCCGCACAGCAAAAGAAAAAGAAGCAATACAAGTTGCATAAAAATTTCCCCCGTCATAAACTGTAATATCATTATATGCGAGGATTTTAATGAGCGATTTTAAAAGTTACAAACCCACCCCCGACGACAAACCGAACGGCGGCACCGCTACAAACAAATCGAGCGCAGGCAATGCGAACGTGGAAAACACGGTAAATCTTGCAAAAACTCTCGCGCAGGCGTTCAACGGTAAAAGCGAAGGTCAGATATTTCAGACCATCATCGCCCAAGCCGAGCAAGGCAAGCGCGACGGCACTCTTACCAACGCCGACCTCGATAACTTTTACCGAGCGGTTTCACCCCTCGTGGACGGATTCAAAAAGAAAAAGCTTCAACAGATAATAAACAAGCTTAAAGCCATATAAAACGACGGAAAAGCGCGGCTTAAACATATTTATTCGCGCCGCCGCAAAAAACGACCGATTTAACGTTCACGGCAAGCCATAAAGCAAAAAAGGTCGGTTTACCCCGACCTTTGAATTTTATTCCTTTGCGAGCTTTTCCGTTGCGCAAAGGAAATAGTCCACCTCGCGTTCGTTATTGAACGCAGAGAGAGATATCCTGACCAATCCGTCAGAGCCGAGCGCCTCGTGCATAAGCGGAGCGCAGTGCAAGCCTCCGCGCACGCACACGGAATACTCTTCCGAAAGGCGGTACGCTACCATTTCAGACTGCAAATTGCGCATAGAAAAGGCCACTATGCCGTAGGGATTGGGTTTTGAATACAGGCGAACGCCGTCTATTTTGTTAAGTCCGTCTATCGCAAGCTCGGTTAAATAAACCGTGCGGTCTTTGTCCTCGTAGAGGTGTGTTTTAAGGTAATTTACCCCCTCTGCAAGCGAAACTATGGCAGGATAAGACAGAGTGCCCGCCTCTAACCTGTCGGGATAGAAGGAAGGCATATCCAGATTAAAGCTTTCGCTGCCCGTGCCGCCGTAGGTTGTAGGCCGAGGATTAAATCTTTCGGAAAACAGCAGCGCTCCGCTCCCCTGCACTGCAAGCAGACCCTTGTGACCCGCCACGGCGAGCGCGTCTATGCCAAGATTCTGCATATTTATTTTATCGTGCCCGCACGCCTGCGCTCCGTCGCAAATCAAAAGCGTTTCGGGCGGCAACAGACCGCGGAGAGCGGCTATATCGGGCGCCGTGCCCGTGACGTTGGAAGCGAGAGTTATTATTACAGCCTTAGCTCCGCCGTACGCAAGTTCGGCTAAGCGGTAAATATCCACGTCGCCGCCTGACGTAAGGGGCGCAAGGTCCACCTTTACACCGATATTTTCGAGGTGCTGCAACGGGCGCAGAACCGAATTGTGTTCGGCTACGGTTGAAACGACTCTGTCGCCCGCGCAGATAGAACCGAGTATGGCGATATTGAGCGCCTCTGTGCAATTTTTGGTAAAAACCACTCTGTCGGGCGAGTACGCGCCGAAAAACTCGCACAAGAGTTTGCGGCAGGCATATACCCTTTCCGAACAGGCGAGCGATAGTTTGTGTCCGCTCCTGCCGGGATTAGCGCTGTTTTTGAGCGCCGCCATAGTCGCGTTTACCACGCAATCGGGTTTGAAGCCGCCCGTTGCGGCGTTGTCGAAATATATCAAATTTTATTCCCCCTTCGTAAAAGCCGCCTTTGGCAAAACTTAGTGAACGCGCGACGCGCGGACGGCAGTTACAATAATATATACATATAATATTTACAGAAGGTGAAAATTATGACAGAAATTCTGGCGGTATTCCGCTCGCGTACGCAAGCCATCGACTGTTTGCAGAATTTAAAAGCGAATTTAGTGCCGGCGTCGCTCGTAAACACCCCGAAAGAGGCGAACGTTGGGTGCGGTCTTTCGGTAAAAACGCCCGAATCGGCTTTACCGAGAGTTAAAAGGATTATTGCAGGGCGCAATTATTCATCATTTTACGGGTATCTGAAAATAGAAAACAAATACGGAAGGACCTTTATTCTGCCGATGAAATAGCCCGCCCGCGCGCAAAGTTTTATAATTTTAAGGAGCACGGCAGGCGACTAAACCATTGCGGATTTTTAAAGCGTGTGATAAAATAGGTTTATGGAAAATTCACGCAAGATTTTAGACGAACTTAAAAGGCTGTACCCCGACGCGAAACCTGCCTTGCACTATTCCTCGCCGTACGAACTGCTTATTGCCGTTATACTTTCGGCGCAATGCACGGACGAGAGGGTGAATAAAGTTACGGCAGAGCTGTTTAAAGAACACAATACGCCCCAGACTATGCTTGAATTAACGCAGGAAGAGCTGGAAAAATATATCTTTTCGTGCGGACTGTATAAAAGCAAGGCGGCGCACATTCTTTCCGCCAGCCGCGACTTATGCGAAAAGTTTAACGGGCAAGTTCCGTCCTCGCACGCACAGCTTAAAAGTCTGGCAGGCGTAGGGCAAAAGACGGCGAACGTCGTGTATTCGGTAGCCTTCGGCGGCGACGCGATAGCCGTGGACACGCACGTTTTCAGGGTGAGCAACAGACTCGGTCTTGCGCACGCGGACAATCCGTTAAAGACGGAGGAACAGCTTAAACAAGCCATACCTCAGGACGAATGGAGCAAGGCGCACCACTGGCTTATTTTTCACGGCAGGCAGGTTTGCCATTCGCAGAAGCCCGATTGCGCAAACTGCACGCTGAATGAGTATTGCGAATTTTTCAACAAATAATAAAAGATAAACCTGCGAGCGCGGAGTGTATGAAATAATATTGACTGCGATTGCCGATTGTGATACAATATATATAATTTAAAATCAGAGGTAAAAAATGTCTTTATTATTGAGAACCAAATGTCCTTCTTGCGGAAAGGTGGTGGACGTAGATTCCCCTTCCCCCTGTCCCGACTGCAAAACCCCTTTACCCCTTTCGCCCGAAGGCTGTATTCAGCTTTATCGAATGGGTTCGCCGCTTGGCATTGCGGTTGGCTACGGCGTTTACTTAAACGGACAACCTTACGGACATCTGGCAAATAAACAGAGTATCCGCATACCTCTTCCGTTCGGAACGTACACTCTGCACTTTACCTGCGGAATGACGAGAAAGTGTCAGGACGTAACCGTGACGCTCAACCCCGATAGCCCCAACGCGTACGTAAAAGCGAGGATAAAAGCAGGATTCTGGACGAACACCATTATCGCAACTCAATGCGCCGCGGAAGAGATGCCTCCGCTGTGATTTGCCGCGGCTAAGCAGAAACCGACGCACTGAGTAATTATGGAAACTTCGGACGAGTAATTACGAACACATCAAACGACTAAAAATTAAAATATAGGGGCGGTCGCGCTTAAATTTTAAGCGCGACCGCCCCTGTTTTAGTAAAATTCACTTTATTTATCGTTAAAAAATTAAAACAGCCTTGCGGTAAAAACCGCAAGGCTGTTGATTTGCTTTTTGTAAAGCCGAAATTACTTGATGATCTTAGCTACAACGCCGGAACCAACCGTTCTGCCGCCTTCACGGATAGCGAACTTCAACTTTTCCTCAACTGCAACGGGCTTGATAAGCTCTACAGTGATGGTTACGTGGTCGCCGGGCATAACCATTTCGGTGCCGGCGGGAAGTTCGATAGAACCGGTAACGTCGGTAGTTCTGATGAAGAACTGAGGACGATAGTGGTTGAAGAAAGGAGTGTGACGTCCGCCTTCTTCCGCTTTAAGAACGTAAACCTGAGCTTCGAACTTGGTTGCGGTCTTAACGGTGCCGGGCTTAGCGAGAACCTGTCCTTTTTCGATACCCTTTCTGTCGATACCACGAAGAAGAGCGCCGATATTGAAGCCTGCGATAGCTTCGTCAACAGACTTGTGGAACATTTCGAGACCGGTGATGGTAGTACCAACGGGCTTTTCAACGAGACCTACGATTTCAGCGGGATCGCCAACGTGAGCAACGCCTCTTTCTACTCTACCGGTAGCAACGGTGCCGCGGCCGGAGATGGTGAATACGTCTTCAACGGGAAGAAGGAAGGGCTTGTCGGTATCTCTTTCAGGGGTAGGGATATAAGAATCGATGGTGTCCATCAATTTAAGAATGCACTGGCATTCGGGAGCTGCAAGAACTTCTGCGTCGGGGCAGCCGGAGGTTGCCTTTTCAAGCGCTTTGAGTGCGGAACCCTGAATGATGGGGGTGTCGTCGCCGGGGAAGTCGTAGCTGGAAAGAGTATCTCTGATTTCCATTTCTACGAGTTCGAGAAGTTCGGGGTCGTCCATCTGGTCGCACTTGTTGAGGAATACTACGATGTAAGGAACGCCTACCTGACGGGCAAGAAGAATGTGCTCCTTGGTCTGGGGCATGGGACCGTCGGTAGCAGCAACTACGAGGATCGCGCCGTCCATCTGAGCAGCGCCGGTGATCATGTTCTTAACGTAGTCTGCGTGACCCGGGCAGTCAACGTGAGCGTAGTGACGCTTGTCGGTCTGATACTCTACGTGAGCGGTGTTTATCGTTATACCACGAGCCTTCTCTTCGGGAGCCTTATCGATTTCGTCGTATCTCATTTTTTCTGCCTGACCTTTGCATGCCATAACCATGGTGATAGCTGCGGTCAAAGTGGTCTTACCGTGGTCAACGTGGCCGATAGTGCCGATGTTAACGTGGGGTTTGCTGTTGTCATACTTAGCCTTTGCCATTTTTTTGTTTCTCCTATAAAATTTTTTATAAAATGATAACTTACGCCTTGACAGGCGTCGCAGCTATCTATCATTATCTGTAAGCTGCCTGTAAAGCCGCCTTATGCGTCTTTATTATTATATCTTAGATTTTTAAAAAACACAAATATTTTAACGCGCTTTTTAAAAAATTTTATCCGCCTCCGCCGATATTAACTGCGGAGGCGTATTAATTATCGTGATTTTACCGCCGATTACTGATTTCTCTTGGCTCTTTCGCCGATTACCTTGTCCGCAACCGACTTAGGCACTTCGGAATAGTGGTCGAACTGCATAGTGAACTGGCCGCGTCCCTGCGTTCTGGAACGGAGGTCAGTAGCATAGCCGAACATTTCCGAAAGGGGAACTTCTGCGTCAACAACCTTTGCGCCCGCTCTGTCGTCGGTTGAAACGATAGTGCCGCGGCGTGCGGTAACGTTGCCCATTATATCGCCGAAATAATCGTCGGGAGTGATGACTTCAACCTTCATTATGGGCTCTAACAGTACGGGCTTAGCCTTAGTCATACCGTCTTTGAAAGCCATAGAGCCGGCAATCTGGAACGCCATTTCGGAAGAGTCTACTTCGTGGAAGCTTCCGTCGTAAACCTGCACCTTGAAGTCTACCATCTCGTAGCCTGCAAGGAAGCCGTTCTTTGCGGCGCCCTGAATACCCTTGTCGATAGCGGGGATATATTCCTTGGGAATAGAGCCGCCGACCGTGAGGTCCTCGAACGAATAGCCCGAACCGGGTTCGCCGGGGATAAGGTGAATCTTACAATGACCGTACTGACCTTTACCGCCTGACTGACGCTTGTACATACCTTCTGCGTCGCAAGCCTGACGGAAGGTTTCGCGGTAGGCAACCTGAGGAGCGCCTACGTTAGCTTCAACCTTGAATTCTCTGAGAAGTCTGTCTACGATAATGTCGAGGTGGAGTTCGCCCATACCTGCAATGATTGTCTGACCGGTTTCCTGGTCGGTATAGGTCTTGAAGGTGGGGTCCTCTTCGGCGAGCTTTATAAGCGCCATTGTCATCTTTTCCTGACCCGCCTTGGTCTTAGGCTCGATAGAGAGCTGAATAACGGGGTCGGAGAAGGTCATCTGTTCCAATACTATGGGATGAGCTTCGTCGCAGAGCGTGTCGCCCGTGGTGGTGTCCTTCAAACCTACGATAGCGCAGATGTCGCCGGAGTAGATTTTGGAAATTTCCATACGGGTGTTTGCGTGCATCTGTACGAGACGTCCTACTCTTTCCTTCTTACCCTTGGTGGAGTTATATACGTAAGAGCCGCTTTCAAGCACGCCGGAGTACGCTCTGAAATATGCAAGACGACCTACGAAGGGGTCGGTAGCAATCTTGAACGCGAGTCCCGAGAAAGGTTCGTCGTCGGAAGTCTTTCTCTCCTCTTCCTGCTCGGTATCGGGGTTAACGCCCTTTACGTGGTCTACGTCTATGGGGGAAGGAAGGAAGTCAACTACCGCGTCCAAAAGCATCTGAACGCCCTTGTTCTTATAGGAAGAACCGCAAAGAACGGGGGTGCATTTCATAGCTATGGTAGCGTTTCTTAAACCTAAGCGGATTTCGTCGGGGGTAAGTTCCATAGTTTCGAGGAACTTTTCCATAAGCTCGTCGTCGCCTTCCGCAGCCGCTTCCATAACGGCGAGATGCGCTTCTTCGGCGGCTTCCTGCATATCTGCGGGGATTTCCGCCCTGTGATACTGCTTGCCGTCGTCGGAATCGTAGATTTCGGCGTTCATTTCGATAAGGTCAACGATACCTTTGAAGGTATCTTCCTTGCCGATGGGAAGTTCGATGGGAACGGGATTGGCGTTGAGCCTTTCCTTCATCATCTTTACGGCGCGCTCGAAGTTTGCGCCGTTGATGTCCATTTTATTGACGTACGCGATACGGGGAACTTTGTACTTGTCCGCCTGACGCCATACGGTTTCGGACTGGGGTTCAACGCCGCCCTTCGCGCAGAAGGTTGCAACCGCGCCGTCGAGTACGCGCAGCGAACGTTCTACTTCAACCGTGAAGTCGACGTGTCCCGGAGTATCGATTATGTTGATACGACATTCGTCGGCTTTGGTTTTGCCCGTTCTCGTCCAGTGGCAGGTAGTAGCCGCGGAAGTGATGGTGATGCCGCGCTCCTGTTCCTGTACCATCCAGTCCATAGTTGCGGTGCCGTCGTGCGTTTCGCCGATTTTATGGTTGATACCCGTATAGTACAAAATTCTTTCGGTAGTGGTGGTTTTGCCCGCGTCGATGTGCGCCATTATACCGATATTTCTTGTATGCAATAAATCGTATTCTCTTGCCATAAATTACTCCAATCAGAATCTGAAATGAGCGAACGCCTTGTTTGCTTCCGCCATCCTGTGCGTATCTTCCTTCTTCTTTACGGAACCGCCGGTATTGTTGTAAGCGTCCATAAGTTCAGCGGCAAGCTTGTTGCACATTTCTCTTTCCGAGCGCTTTCTGGTGTTGTTTACCAGCCAGCGGATTGCAAGGGTCTGTCTCCTTTCGGGGCGGATTTCGATGGGAACCTGATAGTTGGCGCCGCCTACTCTCCTCGCCTTAACCTCCAATACGGGCATAATGTTGTTCATAGCCTGATTGAAGATATCCATAGGGTCTTGTCCGAGCTTTTCGCTCGCTATTTTAAACGCATCGTAAACGATGCTCTGTGCCGTACCTCTTTTGCCGTCGTACATAATCTGGTTGATGAGTTTGGTTACAACCTTTGAATTGTACACGGGATCGGGCAATACGTCTCTCTTGGGGACGTTTCCTCTTCTGGGCATAATTTAATCCTCCTTTTAATAATTGGTCGGGCGCGCAGCCGCTTGATTCGCAGACGCGCGATTATTTTCGCTTGCGCCTGAATTATTTGCGCTACGCCGCCTTGTTTTAAGGGTTTAACCTTAAATAAGCTATTGCTTGCCGCATAGCGGTAGCAAATCTTCTCCGCGGAAACACCCGCGAATACTGCCTATTCTTTCTCGGCTAAGGGTAGATATATTCCGAACAAGAATAAACATTTTATTATGAGTTTTACTTTGTATGGTTCAACGTGCGAGGATATCTCGCGCCGTCGTAAAGCGATTAAGCCTTGGGGCGTTTAGCGCCGTAGCGAGAACGCGCCTGCTTTCTCTTGGATACGCCTGCGGTATCGAGAGCGCCGCGGACGATGTGATAACGAACGCCGGGCAAATCCTTAACTCTTCCGCCGCGGATGAGTACGGACGAGTGCTCCTGCAAGTTATGACCTTCGCCGGGGATATAAACGGTACCTTCCTGCTTGTTGGTAAGTCTTACCCTTGCGATTTTACGTATAGCGGAGTTAGGCTTTTTGGGGGTCGTGGTGGTTACCGAAAGGCAAACGCCGCGCTTTTGGGGGCAGTTGTCCAGAATGGGCGACTTGCTCTTAAAAACCTGCTTTTCTCTGCCGTGCTTTATAAGCTGGTTGATTGTGGGCATAAATGTTCCTCCTTGTGTTACTCGGTCTTGTTCCGACCTGTGGAATATATCTTCAAACCGCATACCCTTAATACGATTAAAAAGAGCTATATATAATATATATGGTAATGAACCGTCTGCCATAAGGCAGCCGAACGTCTGCGCCGAAAGCGCGAGGATTTTCCCCGACTTTGCCGCCGTTTAGCATAACGACCCAAATTAATTATTAACAGCAAGAGCTATTTTAACAAACGTAATTCGAATTGTCAATTAAATGAACGCAAATTTTTAAAAATCGGCTGAAAGTGTAAAGTTTTACAATGGTATAGAACATTAAAGAAACTGTTCTATACCGTTTTTTTATTGTTCTAATACGGGCGGCGGCATTACGCAAAGGACGGTAAACAATGAAACAAATTTCTTTTAGACAAACAGAAAGCGCACTTTTTAATCTTGACAGTTTAAGAACTAAGTTATTAAACGAGTATTACGAGGCTTACGAAAAAGGCAACGAGGACGAAGTTCAAAAGCGTATTGACGAAGTAGAAAATCTGCTTTCTAAAATGCATTTTGGACGAGTTACTGCGACTGAATGGAATAGAATTCAAGAACTTGTAAACGAACGCAAAATGCAACGATATATAACTTGCGTAAATAGTGGAATGGACGAACGGCTTGCGGCTGGGGCGTTTGAGGACTAAAAAGACGGCTGTGCTATCGGCTTATCGGGCAAATAAATACATAGGAGATTTGAAACAATTATGAACGGAACAGACAAGTACATTGAAACGGTCAAATACCTTGCTAAACTTTACGACTTCTGCAACGAAAAGTTTTTTTACGGTGAATTGCAAAGACCTGTAATAACTATACAGCGTGACGAGCGCAACAAAACTAACGGTTGGTTCTCACTCCAAAAGGTTTGGAAGTGCAAATCTTCGGAAGAAGAAGATTATGAGCTCAATATTACAGCTCAACAGCTTAACCGTCCATTAAATGCAATAGCGGCAACTATGATACACGAAATGGTTCATCAGTTCGCTAAGGTCAACAATATGCAAGATACTTCCCGTTCGGGTTCGTATCACAACAAATTGTTTAAGCGTCTTGCCGAAAATCACGGGCTTAACGTTGAGTGTATGCCTACTATAGGTTGGTCACATACAACGCTTACCCCCTCTTCGGATAAGCTTATTGCAGAGTTTGTAAAGGACAACCCCGACAACACAATTTATCGTTTACCCGTATTCAAGGGGCAAAGCGTTAAATCTACGAGCACACGCAAATATGAGTGTCCTTGTTGCGGTAACAGCGTGAGAGCTACAAAGCAACTAAATTTGATTTGCGGTGACTGTAACGAGCCTATGCTTGAAGATAAAGATTAAAGGTTTGTGACGGTTATGCCTTATGATTATTGTTTCCGTGTAACTTTTAAAGATAGGTACAAATCATTGGTGTACCGTTACTTTGAAAGCTATAGTTTTCTCTCTCTTATTCAATGGTTGGTAAGTAGTAACAACGACATACCAAACGATTTGGATATTGTTGAAATCAAACGTATTGACCGTATTCCTCACGGTTGTGAATATAAAAGCGTTTGATTAATCTGTTGACTTTAACGCCGCTATAGCCTCCCTGCGGTGGAAGTATAAAAGCGAGGTACTGCCAAACCTCGCCAATATCGGGAAATGGTGTAAAAGTAGCACACAGACGGCAAAGTTTGTAGAGGCGGTGCAATTCCGTGTTTTCCGACCAACGCCCTTAAGGGTGAATTTAATTGACAGCACGGACAGACGGCAAAGTGAGGTATTTATCAAATGGCAAACGAAACGAAAAAGACGGCAAACGTGGTAACGGAAACGCTTAACGGCAACCTTGTAATGGTCAGAGAGCCTATTTTAGGCAAGGACGGTAAACAGCTTAAAACTAAAGATGACAGACTGTTTTTTGCTTATATCGTGCGTGGTAACGTACGTGGTCAGGAAAAGAAGATTGATTTTATCCCTAAGGATAAGGGCGGTTATGAGCCTTTGGATATCCTCTTTGACATTGCAGAAAAGGCAGAGCTTGTAATGACCGAAGAAGTGATGACCAACGACGACGGAACTAAAACTTCATATACGTCATATAAGGCACAGGTGGCTGATGAGGACGGTGAAATTTGGGCTTGCGGTGTAAAGCCTCAACGTGACAGCGATAAGGCGTTACTTAATTTCTTGCTCATCTGTCTGCGTAAGTCGCAGAAGTCCAACACAGCGGCATAATTGAAATAAATATCAAGGGGGCGGCTGTAAATCAACTACCCCCTTTTTCTTCTATTTGTGAATATTCCCCGTACGGGGTGTTGTTCCCTGCAAGGGTGATTAAAAGTGAGGTGACGGAAATGAAAGGGTTTATCGAAGTAACGGAACGTACGGAAAATTGTTCGGTGCTATGTCCTATCGAAAAAATTACGGCGGTTATAGATACGGGTGACGGTGTATTTATCGAAACGGGTTTTGACGGTAGAGGCAAAAGCACGGGAATTTGCGTAACGGAAAGTTACGAGATTATCAAACAAAAATTAAGCAAATGCGAGGTGAAATATGGCTAAAATGTTTACTTCGGGTTTTAAACCCAAATCTACTACAAAGAAAAGCAAGCAAATAATACGTAACGAAATAAGGGGTTATTATTCGCCGTATGTAAAGGGCGAGGGGCGTTCTTTTCTTGCTAATATGAAAAGAGACTCAGACGCATACAATTGCGGTTGGTCAAGCAAGTATCCATAAAGCGATTATACAAAGGGTGCAGGTCTTGTAGACGGCGGTTGTTTCGCTTGCTATTACAATGACCAACGTAAAATGTTGGGCAAAATCTACGGTAAGGAAAATGTAGATAATTGGGCAAACGATAAAGTGCATAATACATATAAGCATTTGATTGGGCGTGAATATGCCACAATGCTTAGAGAGCAGGAACGAAAACGTAAAAAGAGGTGAGATATGGCTATTACAAAGAGAGATTTACAAGATGAAGTTGATAGGCTTAACGCAAAATATTGTCGTAGAACAGGCAATGAGTTGCGTGTGCAAGGTGCATACGGCGGTTATCAAGTACAACTAACGGGTAAACGTCGCAAAGACGGAAAAGGCTGGCGTGGCATTGGTTCGGGTTGTACTGAAATTACATATGGTTATCAGTCGCCTCGCCAAGCTCTTACAGATTTATGGTTAGCTGATAGTAAAGGCTATGTAAAGTCAAAAATAAGGTCTTATGAAAGAGCTTATAAAAAGCCTAAAAGGTAATAAGTAGGTGAAAAGCTATGGCAAATATAGCTTATAAGAATTTTACAGGCAAGGTAAAGACAACTGCGCAAAATGCGTGGAATGGTACAAAGTCTGCCGTTAATTCTGCAAAACAAAAGGCAAGGTCTTATAGTGATAAGCTTAAACAGGCTTATGACTGCGGTTATAGTGCAGGTTACGAGGCGGCAACAAATATACCTGAATGTTTCGGGGCAAGAAATGCCGCAAGTGTAGGTTTTTATAACGGTGCTAAGGCAATGCATAAGAGCGAAAAGGCTAAACAAAAGTATGCAAAAATTAAGAATAAATAAAATGGGTGGCGACCAACGCAGAGGTAAAACATATGTCAAATTACGATTTAAACAAACACAAGAAGGGTGATAAGG
>CAZDZH010000020.1:0-18226 GCA_964509935.1 uncultured Clostridia bacterium | reverse complement strand
AACGTCTCCACGTGCTTGGTTTGGGGGAACATATCGAACGGGGTAACCGAAATTATATCGTAATATCCACGCATTTCCCCCGCTATATACGACGGGTTTTTGAAAATCTGTCCGTCCTCCTCCTTTAAACTGCCGCACAACAGACCGAGGTCGCGCGCGAGAGTTGCGGGATTGCAGGAGACTAGCACTACCTTGTCCGCGCCGCTTTCAAGCACGGCTTTTACTACCGAACGTTCCATTCCCTTCCTCGGCGGGTCGCAGACTATAACGCGCTCTAAGCCCTCGGTGGCGGCGAAAACTTCGCCTATTTTGTCCTCAACCGCGCCGCAGATATTGAACATTTTATCTTCCAGCCCGTTCATCTCTTTAAGTCGGTCGGCGCACTCCACCGCCTCCGCGACTATTTCTATGCCGTAAGCCGCCTTGCAGCCCTTTGCGAGCATTGCGGTGAGCATTCCGCCGCCGCTGTACAAATCCACCGCCACGGCTTTTTCGTCGCAAACGGCTTTGACTACCGCCTTGTATAGCGAGGAGCGCACCTCGTCGTTGACCTGCAAAAAAGTTTTTGCGCCCGCGCGGTATTTTATGCCCGAATCTTCGCCTTCGAAATAGCCTTCGCCGCAGCATAGGTGCCACTCTTTCCCGAAAATCACGTTGGTTTTAGAATTGTTTATATTCAACAGCAGAGTGAAACGCTTGAAGTCCTTTTCAAGCAATTTTACGAGCGGAGAAGGGTCTACGTGGCTTGTCGCGACTACTGTTAAAATATACTTCCCTTTAATTTCCCTACCTACTATGTGGCGGATAACGCCCTTTCCGCTCTCTTCGTCATAGCCGTCCGCGCCGCTTACGCGCATAAACTCGTAGACGGCGGAAATATACGCCGAAGCCCACTCGCTCTGCAACGCGCAGTCGGAAATTTTTATTATTCTGTGCGAGCGCGGGGCGTAAAAGCCTATCGCGTTCGCCCCGTACGCGTCTTTGCCGACGGGCAGAGCCAGCTTGTTGCGATAGCGGTACTCTTTCTTGCCGAAAACCGCAGGCGAAACCTCCGCGTCTATCCCGCCTATCTTTTTGAGGCAGTTTTCCACGTTCTGCCTTTTGAACGACAGCTGGGCGGAGTAAGAGGCGTGTTGCAGCTGACAGCCGCCGCACTTTTCATAGACGGGGCAGACGGGCGCTACCCTGTCCGGCGAGATAGTGCGCACCTCGGTAAGTTTGCCGTAACAAACCTTATCCCTGACCTTTAAAGCCTTGAAGCTGACGTCTTCGCCGGGCAGACAAAAAGGCACGAAAGCCGTGCCTCCGTCAAAATTTATTATTCCCTCTCCCTCGCTTCCGAGGGCGGTGACTTTACCCGAATATTCGTAATTCTTTATCATAAATTAGTATAAAAGCGGTATTTCTCCCGACCGCAGACGGGTACGGCGTTCCGACGCCTTCGCCGAGCCGAATCGCTTGATAAGTTATTTCTTTAATCTGCTAACCAGCGCGTTTACAGCAGAGCGACACTTGAATATAACGTAATCGTAGACCGCGAACGCGAGCGTTCCTCCCGCGAAGATAAACGCGAGTATGTAATCGTTGAGTATATGGTAGTATTCCCAGCTAGGGTTGCCTATCGACGAACCGAAAACGAGCACGTACATAACCCAGAGCGTGCCGTCGAACCAGAGCGCCTTTACGATAAACGCAAGCCATTTGTTTATTTTAAAGCGCAGTTGAAGGGCGTTTATCAGCGGGTGCAGCCCGAAAAACATAATGAACGGCACAAGCTTCCAGCCCGCGCCCAGCGCGCCGAGCAGGATTGTAAGAATACACGTGCCGGCATAGGCGAGCAGGTCGCCGACGTAAAATTGTTTCGAGAGGGGCAGCAACAGGGAAACCGAAGCCATAAAATAGCCGCTTGCAAGCAAATAGGAATTGAGCGTGCCCAGATATAGAAAAATAACAGCAAACGCGCAGGAAAGCGCAGAGAGGGTTATTTCGAATGCTTTTGAATTGCGTTTTTTGGACATTGCAAATTAATTACAGCACGCGTTGCAAAGGCAGTTCAAGCAAAGATTCATATAACAGCAGGTAAGGCACTGCGTGCAGAAATTGCCGCCCATCTGGTCGTCCTGCATTCCGTCCATACTCTGACCCTGATACGCGCTTTGGTTTGCGCCTTCGTTTGCGTGATTTTTCGCGTCGTATTCTATTTTATCGTTGAGCTTTTTATAAGCGTCCTTGTACTTCTGGTTTTCGGTGTCGAGGTGCATAGCTATTTCAAGCTGTTTCTTGCTCTCGTTCGTCCAATTCTTGCGGTAGAAAACGACGCTCTGCAAATAGTGCCACTGGGCGTTCCTTTCGTTGAAGGAGTCCAGAAGCCTCTGCGCTTCGTCTAATTTACCGTCCTTGATAAGCGCTTCCACCTTTTCGTAGGCGGAGCCGCCTTCGGTATTTTCGCTCTTTTCCGCTTCCGCGAGCTCGGAAAGCAATTCCGTATACGCGGTTTCTATCTTGGTCAGCATACGCGCTGCGTTGTTGCCCTCTTCGCCATCGAGGAATCTGTCTTCGAGGTATTTCGCGCGGAGGGCGCTGTAAGCTTCCTCTATCTGCTCCTTCGACGCGCCTTCGGTCAGCCCCAGAATTTCAAGATTGCGTTTGTTCATTTTTTTCTTCCTTTTTACCCTCGCCGCACTTGCCGTAAAACAGAGCGCGCGTCTTTAAGGGTATTCCCATTAAAATAATATTGTCGGTTAAATCGTGATTGAAATAGAATTTGATATTTGCAAGGCGCATACGCATATCGGCGAACAGCGAGTTGAAGATAAACTTCATCTCTTCCCCGTCAGACTCTACCGCCTGCCGCTTGGTTTCCGCTTTAAAGGCGTTATATAAAACGTTGTATCTGCCCTTTTTTACGTCCTTGTCGTAATCGTCGAGCGCGTCGGCGAGGTATATCCACTTGCCTATATCGTAGCACAGACCGCGCGTATCGTCGTTGGCGTAGTCGCCGAGAACGTAAGAGGACAGCTCGCTCATCATAACCGCGGTGGGTTCGCACGCCATATCGATAACTGCGCAGCCGCTATTTTCCAGCCTTGCCTGTTCGCGCGTCTGCCGCTCTATAATCTCCGCCACGCGGGGGTGCTTCTTCAACGTGCGACGATAACCTTTTTTATAAAGGAACGCGAACACGCCCTTCTTGTCGCCGTCGGCTTTGTCGTCTATCAGTTTATAATATGCGAGAACGGTGTTGATACAGCCGAGCATAACCGAAGTTTCGTCGGGAGCCGCCATAAACCGCCTTTTCAACGGGTGCAGACCGCAACGGCGTTTACTTATCTTTACGTCGTCGTTTTTGATGTTATGCAAAAGGGCGGACATAAACGCCATATCGTAAGTAAGCGCGGTTTTGGAAAACGCGCCGCAGCCCTTTCCTATACTTTTGCACATTCCGCAGTAAAGCGCCTTGTAAAGCGTTTCGTCCTTTATGAAAAGGTGCGGTCTGTCTGGCTGAATATAACCGAACATATATTATCCTTAACCGAAATTGCGCCCGAAATTGCGCCAGCGCGCTGTCGCCTTATCCGCGGTCAGCGTCTGCGGCGGGGCGGCGCAACATACGGAGTGAAATCAAAGCTGATAGAAGCCTATCTTTTTATAGACCTTAGAGAGCGTTTTGCGGGCGATTCTTGCGGCGTTTTCCGCGCCGCCGTTCAACACGCCGTCGAGATACGCCTTATCGGAGAGCAATCTTGCCTGCTCGCGCTGAATGGGTTCCAGCCTGTCGGCAACCGCCTCGCCCACGGCAAGCTTGAAATCGCCGTAGCCGCAACCCTCGAACTCCCGCTCGGCTTCCGCGCAGGATTTATCTGCGAATACCGAATATATCGAAAGCAGATTGCTTACTCCGGGCTTTCTTTCGGGGTCGTAGACTATGCTGTTTTCGCTGTCGGTAACCGCGCGTTTGAATTTGCGGATTATAGTATCCCTGTCGTCGGTGAGGAAAACCGAGCCGTTGGGGTTTTCCGCCGATTTGGACATCTTTTTAGCAGGGTCCTGCAAATCGTTTATTTTTGCCCCGACTTTCATATACACGCCCTCGGGCACGGTGAACGTGGGGGAATAAATATTGTTGAAGCGCACGGCTATATCGCGCGTTATTTCAAGGTGTTGGCGCTGGTCTATACCTACGGGCACTACGTCAGCCTGATAAAGAAGAATATCCGCCGCCATAAGCACGGGGTAATCCATAAGCCCCATATTTATATTGTCGGCATGTTTCGCAGATTTATCCTTAAACTGCGTCATACGCTCCATTTCGCCGACGTAAGTGAAGGTGTTGAGCACCCAAGCGAGCTCCGCGTGGGCGGAAACGTGCGATTGCAGGTACAGAACGCACTTTTCGGGGTCGATGCCGCAGGCTATATACAGCGCGAGCAGAGCGAGCGTTTTCTGTCTGAGTTCCGCGGGATTCTGTCTGACGGTTATGGCGTGCATATTCGCTATCGCAAAGATACAGTCGTACTCGTTTTGCAGATTTACCCAATTCTTTATCGCCCCGATATAGTTGCCTATCGTCAGGTTGTTGGTAGGCTGAACAGCCGAATAGAGCCTTTTTTTAACTTCTTCCATAATAATTCCCGTAGCCGCCCTGAAAGGGGCGGCGAGAGCGGTCGGCGGCGAACACGCCCGATTTTCCGCTATGCTACTTTATATTCTAACATATCCGACGGTAAAATGCAAAGCTTTTGAAAATAAAAGCTATTCAAACGCAAAAATTAACCTGTTTAACACTCCGATTACACATATTAAAGCCGTTCGGCGCGCCTAACGGCAAAAATTCGGCGAAAAAACAGCAAAAAACAGCCGCCCGTAACGCGTTACGGGCGGCTGCGCTCTTAAAGCGCTTTTTTAATTTAATCCTCGCCTTCGGGCTTGTTTTCCTCGGGCGCGCTCTCCTTCTCTTCAACCGGTTCATCCTCGAACGGGTCTGCGGGGGCAATATCCTGCGCCGCGACGGAATCTTCGGCAGCCGCGTCGGGAACAGGCTGTGCGGCGGGAACAGGCTGTGCGGCGGGCGCGCATGACGCCATCTTTTTATGTATATTGTAGCCGACTATTTCAGCAACCGTCGCCATAAACGTCAGAACGTACGCCGCGCCGGAGTAGTCGAACGCAAGGTTTATTCCGTTGTCCGTCCCGAAATAAATCACAGTGGCAAAAATCGCGAACACGAACGAGAAGGTCGCAAGAATGGTCGCAGGCAGAATTATGCCGAGGAAGTTGAAGCTTTCGCCGTTTGCTATGTTGCGGATAAGATTGCAAATAGCCTTTACAAGCAGGCAGATTACGGCTATGTTACACAAGAGCCCCAGCACGCACATAGCATAATACGTCGCCACGAGAGCCTCGTCCGCGCTTGCGGTGTTCAGGGTAAACATCATTCCGTAGCCGTATGAAACTACGATGCCGGAGTTCGAATCATTAACTTTCATTACAGGCGCGCACGCGCAAGCCGCCGCTATTATGAGAAGCAGCAATATGCCGCCGCGGAAGCAGGTTATAAGTATAGCCGCTTTGCCCTTGAAAGAGCGCGCGTTAGCTATGATTCTGCAAACTATGAAGCCCGCAAGGCTGAGTCCCGTAAGGACTATTCCGCTTTCTGTAGCGCTGTTCAACTCGACTTCGCCGACGTAGCCTATATTATAGTTAGCCGATTTGAGGACAAGCAGGAGTGCGGAAGCCGTTATAAATACCGCCCAGGTAGCGAAAGAGTACTTTACAAGCCCCTTTTCCTGCTTTTTGGTAAAGTATTTTATACCCTTTACAAGCGTGATTATGCCGAACACGAGTATGAGAACGAGGGTCGCAACCGCAATCAACGTTCCTATTACGAGAGGGAACACTTGCGAGAATTGAGCTTCGCCTAAATTCCGGTAAACGCCGCCCAGATATTCCAGAAGGTACACGTCGGAATTGCTTACCCACACCCCGTCGGAATAGATGTTGACGCCTATGCAGAAGGTAAATATTACCGCCAGCATCGCCGCCGCGAATACGCAGATGGACGAAACGAGGTCCATTACCTTATTGAGCTTGGTCTTGTCGCTCGGCTTATTTTCCTGAGCGGTTTCGGGCGAAGGCGCAGGCACGGGTACCGACGCGGTTACGGGCGCGGAGGGAGCCGCGTTATTTTTAACAAAAACGCCGTTCACCGACCTGCCGCAATCGGGGCAGAAATTACCCTCGTAAGCCGTTCCGCAGTTAGGGCAGACTATTTTGCCGTCTACGCGCGCGCCGCAAACCGAGCAATATTTGGAATCTTCGGAATTGAACGCGCCGCAGACGGGACAGGGTTCTTTTCCGTCCAGACGCGAACCGCATTCTTTACAATAGGTTGCGGAATCGTCGTTGGACGCGCCGCACTGTTTACAAATCATACTTACACCTCATAAATTTTCTTGTAAACGTATTATATCATATATAATATAATAATTTCAATAATAAAATGAAAATTATGACGAATTTTTTAGGTTCTGATAAAATTTTCCGCTTACTGCGACAAATCTCCGCTTTCGGCGAAAGAAAAGGCGGCGCGCGCAAATAATTGCGCGCGCCGCCGCTACGTTCTTATAACTAAACTTTTATTATTTCCGCTTTAAAATATCTGACTTTATTCGGGACACCGTTTTATTTTACGAATTTAAGGACTTCGCCGAACATACCGTCGGCAGACACGACCGTATTGAAGCGAACCGGCTTATCGCGGAGGGTAAGCAGGCTCTTGGGCACAGCCATAGCCGTTGCGGCGTGAAGCCGCTTTATGCCCTTGAAGCTGTCCCTGACGTCGTTGCCCGTTACCGCGTATAGGACGTCCTGAGGGAATTTATAGGGGCTTGCGGTGGAAACTACCACCATATTGGTTTCGTCCTTCTTGTTCTTTTCAAACCAATCCACCGCCACTTTCATAGCGCAACCCGTGTGCGTATCCATAGTATAGCCCACGTCGCAGAAAACGTCGTAGATGGTTTCCACAACCTCGTCCTCGGTCGCAAAGCCGCCGTCGAAGGTTTCGGCTATGCGGTTTTTCTCCTCTTCGGTTATTTTATAAACCTTTTCGGTCTTTAAAGCGTTCATACGCTCGGCGGTGAGAGTTGCGTTTCTGCCCGAAATTTCAAACAGAAGCCTTTCGAGGTTGGAGGATATTAAAATATCCATAGAGGGCGAAGTGGTCTTGAAAAATTCGCGGTGCATATCGTATTCGCCGTTAGCGAGGAAGTCCGTGAGTATATTGTTCCTGTTCGACGCGCAATGCAGACGCCTTACGGGCAACCCCATCTGCTTTGCGTAATACGCGGCGAGGATATTTCCGAAATTGCCCGTGGGAACGCAGAAATCTATCTCGTCGCCCATAGCTATCTGGTTGGACGACACCATATCGAGGTACGCCGAGAAGTAGTAGGCTATCTGCGGCGCGAGCCTGCCGAAGTTTATGGAATTTGCCGAGGAAAGAAGGGTGTTGTGCTTTTTGAGCTCCGCCGCGTCCTCCGCGGAATTGAAAATAGCCTTTACCGCGGACTGACAGTCGTCGAAGTTGCCCTTTACGGCAACGACGTTGACGTTATCTCCCTCCTGCGTGCACATTTGCAGTTTCTGCATTTTGGAAACGCCGTCGTTGGGATAAAAGACCATAATCTTTATGCCCTCGGCGTCCCTGAACCCTTCGAGCGCGGCTTTGCCCGTATCGCCGGAGGTGGCTACGAGAATGAGTATCTGCTCCTTTATTCCGCACAGGTCGCAACCCTTTCTCAAAAGGTAGGGCAGAAGGGTGAGCGCCATATCCTTGAACGCGCAGGTGGGGCCGTGGAAAAGCTCTAACATAAAAATGCCGTCGTCGAGCTTTACGAGGGGCGCGGGGTCGTCGCCGTCGAATTTGGCGTAAGCCGCCTCGCACGCCTTCAACAGCTCCGCCTCGTCGTATTCGTCAAGATATTTTATAAGGACCTTCGCCGCGCGTTCGGGGTAGCTCATAGAAAGCATATCTTCAAGTTCTTTTACCGAAACTTCGGGGAATTTTTCGGGCACGAACAGACCGCCGTTATCCGAAAGCCCCTTAACTATTGCCCTTGCGCCCGTTACCGTTTCGCCGCCGCGAGTGCTTATAAAGTTCATTTTTATTTCTCCTTAATTGTAATCGGACTTTGCCGTAAAAACGCAATTAAAGCGGCACGCCTAGGAATAGTGCCGCTTTAAATACTTTAACTTTTTTAAATTAACAATATTTAGCGATAAATTCGGGCAACTGCTCTTTTTCGCAGCTGCACGTGATGGTTACTACTAATCCGCTCTCGTTTGAAATTTTATCGAGCATATAGAAAGTCGCCGCCAATTCGCCGAGAGGCTTGCCGGCTATTCTCGCAATGCCGTCTATGTAAACGTATTCCATATCGTGATTGCCCGCGATTATGCCCTTGATGAATCCGCAGAGCGCGTCCTCGCCCGCAATTACGTAATCGTTTACGTCCACAAACCTTACGTCACGGACCAGATCGTACATATAGCGCTTGGTATCGGTTACGAAAACGCTTAAACCTTTGGCGTTTGCCGCGTTTGCGTTTGCCGCCTGTATAATCTGCTTGGTTTTACCTGTGCCTTTGGGTCCGCAAATAATTTTTATCATTGATAAGTCCTCCTGTTCATAGTCTTATACTATGTTTATACTATTTTATCAGCAAACAGAAAGAATTTCAATACCTTTTTTAAAATTTTATTTATTTTTTTATAAATATTAATTTTTATCCCGCTTAATCCGCGCTATATGCGCCGCGCCCGCCGCACGGCGGGCGCGGCGCAACGGTCTGTGCGGTCTGTAAAATCATTGCTTAATATTCTTTACGAAACGCTCTATGCGGCGCAATCCTTCAAGCATATCCTCGGTCGAAAGCGCGTAGGACAGACGCACCGCGTCGTCGTCGCCGAAGCATATCCCGGGGGTAACGGCTACTTTGGCTTCGGTTAAAAGCATATCCGCCATATCCATGCTGCCGCCTATGGTTCTGCCCTCGTACTTTCCGCCGTACAGCTTGTCGCAGAGAAGCATTATATAGAACGCGCCGTCGGGCTTTACGTAATCCAGCCCCAGCGCCTTCATATCGTCGAGCGCGGCTATCATTTTGTCGCGCCTTTCTCCGAAGGCTTTGACCATATCGCGCATCGCGCTCTCGTCGCCGTCGAGCGCGGCTATCGTAGCGTATTGGGTTATGGTGTTGACGTTAGACGTGGAATGGCTCTGGAAAGAGGCTATCGCCTTTGCGAGATTGGCAGGGCAGGCGAGATAACCGAGTCTCCAACCGGTCATCGCGTAGCTCTTGGATACTCCGTTTATGACTATGGTAAGCTCCTTCATTTCGGGGGAAACCGCGGCTATCGAAAAGTGGGTTTCGCCGCCGTAGATGAGCTTTTCGTATATTTCGTCGGCGAGCACTATTATGTTATGCCTTACGCACACTTCCGCGATAGCGCGTATTTCGTGCTCGGTATAAACCGCGCCCGTGGGATTGCAGGGGCTGTTGAAAATCAGCATCTTGGTCTTGGGCGTTATCATATTTTCTATCTGCGCGGCGGTCACTTTATAGCCGTGGCGCGCGGTAGCGTAGACGAATACGGGCACTCCGCCGCAGCTCTTTACGACTTCGGGATAGGTGAGCCAATAAGGCTTGGGAATGAGCACCTCGTCGCCGGGGTCGAGCGTAGCGAACAGAGCGTTGAATATGGAATGTTTCGCGCCGTTGGAAACTATTATCTGCGAGGGCTCGTAATCGAGGTTATTGTCCCTTTTGAGCTTCGCGCAGATGCTCTTTTTAAGAGCGGGCAGACCTGCCGCGGCTACGTACTTGGTATAACCCTTGTCCATAGCGTCCTTAGCGGCGTCTATTATATGCGCAGGGGTGTTGAAGTCGGGTTCGCCCACGCCGAAATTGATTACGTGTTCGCCCGTGGCTTTCATCTCGTTAGCCTTTGCGGAAATAGCGAGGGTCATCGAGGGGGCTATCGTGGCTACTCTTTGCGATAATTTTATCATAAAATCTCCGATAAATCGTACCTTTTGCGGCTCTTTGCCGTTCGCGTCGCGCGCAGGAAAGGCTTTGTTTCCGAGCGGCGGCTGCTCCGCGTAAGGTTATATACATTTTCATAAATAATTATACATATAAACCGCGCTTTTGGCAAACGTTTGATAAAAAATTTTATATGGGCGCGTTTTGTTAAAATTATTTATATTTTTTGTAATTTACGTTACTCCGCGCATTAAAAGAGCGCCGTTCGGCGAAAAATAATAACCGCCCCGACGTAAAATTTACGTCGGGGCGGTTATTTATGTGGAGTTAATTTGATGTGTAAGCGTTATCATTGCCGCGGCGTATGCGAAAAACTTATAAGTTTTTACGCAACCGCCAAACCGCGTAACTTACGCCGCGGATTTTTAAGTCTTTCCTCAAAAGCGGACGGCTGTCGCCGCTCTATTTTTTGCCGTGGCAGGAATCGCAATGCGGACAGTTCTTACAGCCGCAGTCGCAACCCGAGGACTTGCCCTTTATCTTCCTGTAAATCAGCGCGCCCGCCGCGGCGATAAACGCCGCGCTTACGACGCAGATTATAATTATATCCACGGCGTTCATTATCTCGCCCTGCCCTTCAATGAGGGTATTCTTATTTTACCCTTGTTATTGAGGACTATCAGCGTTACCGCAACGGCGATAACCGCCGCCCAGATAAACGCCGTCCACCACCACGAACCGACCGTGTACACGACCGCGGACGCGACGTAGCTTGCGCCCAGCCAGAAAGCTATCGTCCAACCGAACTTTCTGCTTGCGGGGTGTTCGCCTTTCGCCGTTGCCACCGCCGCGAAACAGGGTATGGTAGTCATATTGAATATTATGAACGCGAGCAACGCGGGTACGGTTATGCCCGTAGCCGAAATCATAGCGGCTACGTCGCCCGCTCCCTCCGCCGCTTCGAGGAGGTCGCCGCCTACGGTTATTCCGCCTACGTTCGCGCCGAGAGCGGCTATACAGCCCGCAAGCACGCCGAATACGGAAATTACGTTCTCCTTGGCGAGCAGACCCGCGATTACCGCTACGGCGAATACCCAGCCGAATTCGCCCAACTGCGAACCGAAGCCGAGCGGCGTGAACACGGGTTGAAGAAGCATACCTATGGAGGCGAGAATGGATTGGTTGATCTCATCGTCGGCGAGATATTGCCAATTCCAGCTGAGATGTGTAAACAGCCAGATTATTACCGTAGTTACGAATATTACGGTGAACGCCTTTTTGACGAAGTGTTTGGCTTTATCCCACAGATGCAGCATCAGGTTTTTGAAACCGGGCATATGGTAAGCGGGAAGCTCCATAATGAAGGGGGGGATTTCTCCCTTCATCGTCGTATTTCGCATCAGAAGCACGCACACTATGGCGAGGATAATGCCTGCCGCGTACATACTGTAAGTAATAAGGTCGACGTTTCCGAAGCCCGCAAGCGCGCATATGCCGCCGCTTACCGCGACCAATATGGGCAGCTTAGCCCCGCACGAGAAGAAAGGTATTACCCTTATAGTCGCCGTGCGTTCGTCGTCGTCCGCAAGCGTCCTCGTGTTTATCATAGCGGGTATGCTGCAACCGAAGCCCATTATCATAGGCATAAACGCCCTGCCCGAAAGCCCGAATCTGCGGAATATTCTGTCGAGAACGAAAGCTATACGAGCCATATATCCCGTATCTTCCATTATAGAGAAGAAGAGGAACAGCGTGAGTATCTGGGGCAGGAAGCCAAGCACCGCGAATATGCCGCCGAGAACGCCGTCGTTGACGAATCCCGTTACCCATTCCGCCGCGCCCGCCGCGTCGAGTCCCGCGCCTACGCCGTAGGTTATATAATTTAAAACCAGGTTCAAAATATTGGTTAATATGACGCCGGGAGAGAACACCGCGCCGTCGTAGAAGCACGCGGCGAGATTAATGCCGAACTTCTCGTACAAGTCGGTATCCTCTATCATTGCAAATCCCATATCCTCGAACGAAGGCAGGGGATTGCCGGCGGCTTCGCTTATCGCGCTTATATAGAACAGGTCCTCCGAGAACGTAAAATGGAACACGAAGAACAGCACAACGAGGAATATAGGAATAGCCCATACCCTGTGAGTGAGCACTTTGTCTATCTTATCCGACTTGGTAAGAACTTCCTTCTGCTTTTTAGCCTTTACCGAAGAGAAGTTTGCGGATATATACTTGTATCTTTCGTCCGCGATGATAGCTTCGAGGTCGTCGCCTGCGGCGATTTCCATGAGCAGCTCCTCCGCTCCCGCGTGATTCAATTCTATCTCGTCAGCTTCCAGCATCTTTACCGCGTGGAACAGGGGCGAGGACACTTCGGTCTGAGCGAAAAATTCCTTCGCGCGGCCTATTTTAGCGGTCAGAGAACCGCCTAAAACCGTCTTACCCTTGCGCTCTCCGCTCATAGCCATGGCTCTGTCCATAAGCTCTTTAATGCCCTTCTTCCTCAGCGCGGATATAGCCACAACGGGCACGCCTATCGCCTTTTCGAGGGCTTTTACGTCTATGCTGTCGCCCGCCTTTTCCACTTCGTCCATCATATTCAGGGCTATGATAACGGGTACGTCCATTTCGAGAATCTGCGTGGTTAGATACAGATTGCGTTCGAGGTTGGTCGCGTCTACTATGTTGATTATGCCGTAAGGCTTTTCGTCGAGTATGTAGTTGCGCGAAATGACCTCTTCGGGAGTGTAAGGCGAAAGCGAATATATGCCGGGCAGGTCGATTATTTCAACCTTTTCGTCGCCGAACTTATACGTGCCCTCGCGTTTGTCTACGGTTACGCCCGGCCAGTTGCCTACGTGCGCCGTAGAGCCGGTCAATGCGTTGAAAAGCGTCGTCTTACCGCAGTTGGGATTACCTGCAAGAGCAAAAGTTTTCATTTTACTTCCACCTCCACGCAAGCCGCTTCCGATTTGCGCAACGTCAGCTCGTATCCCCTGACGGTAACCTCTATGGGGTCGCCGAGGGGGGCTTTCTTGCGCATAGTTACTTCCGCCATAGGCGTTACGCCCATATCGAAAAGCCTGCGGCGAATTTTTCCTTCGCCGCTTACTTTTACTATTTTGCCGCTTTCTCCGACGGCAAAATCGCAAAGCAATTTGGTCATTTTTATATTCTCCTTATTAATTCAATCGGATCGAAGGGTTTCGCGCGCCCCGAAAGCTTACGCTACGAGGATTTTTTTAGCCAGCGTTCCGTCTAGGCACAGTCTGCCTTCCTTTACGATGACGATAACGCCGTTCGCGCCGGAGGAAATAAGCGTAATTTTGCTTCCGACGGTTATACCCATCTCCTGCAAATGCTTTTTCGTCTTATCTTCCACCGCAATTTTTCTCACCTGCATTTCCGTATTGGCAGGCGCAAGACATATCGGCATAAATTCCACACTCCACAAAAAACTAAGCCTTGGTTAAGTTTTTATTCATAAAAAATACTTAACCTTAGTTAAGCAAAAACGATTATACTCGTAAAATATGCAGATGTCAAGCAAAAAATTAACCAAAGTTAATATTTTTAAAATTTTTTTAGCGTTTTTTCGCGCCTTATAGCGCCTGCTTAAAGCATTAAACGGATAAACTAAGCCGCGGAGCCCGTAAATTTACGGGCTCCGCGGCCGCTGCGATATACTACTGAACAGTTATACGCTTTTATTATAAAATTATAATTTATACGCGCGGTAAACGCCTGAATCAGCTGTGCTTTTCTACGTATTCTTCCATCATCGCAAAGCTTTCGTCGGACAGGGCGTGTTCCATTTCGCACGCGTCGTCGTCGGCGACTTTCGCGTCTACGCCGTGAAGTTCGAGAAACTTTCTTATCGTGCAATGCTTGTGATAGACGCGGCAGGCGTATTCTTTACCGCCGTCCGTCAGGTATATGTGCAGTCCGTCGAGAGCGACGTAGCCGTCGGTTTTGAGTATTTTAAGCGCCTTTTGCACGGCGGGCTGGGAAACGCCCAATTTCCGCGCCACCTCTATCTGATGCACGTATTCAAGCTCTTCGGAAAGCAAAAGAATGGCTTCAAGATAGTCTTCACCGGATTGATTTCTCTTCATAATTTTCCCCGTCGCAAGCGGCTTATCCCGTCGTATAAGCGGTTTAAAGCGCCGCATAGATTCATTAGTTTACCGTCAGTCCTCGTTTTCGCCCGCCAAAAGCGCCTCGCGCTCGGCTACGGCGAGAGCCTCTATCATTCCCTCTATGTCGCCCATAATAAAGCTGTCCAGAGAATACAGCGACAGCCCTATTCGGTGATCGGTTACTCTGCCCTGCGGAAAATTGTAGGTGCGGATTCTTTCCGACCTGTCGCCGCGCCCGACGAGGCTTTTTCTGTGCGCGTCCTGCGCGGACTGGCTTTGCGAGTTATAATAGTCGTACAGCCGCGAACGCAGAACCTTGAACGCTTTGTCCTTGTTTTTAAGCTGACTTCTTTCGTCCTGACAGGTGACCACTATCCCCGTGGGGAAATGGGTGATTCTTATCGCCGTTTCGGTCTTGTTTACCTTCTGACCGCCCGCTCCCGAAGAGCGGTACACGTCCACCCTTATATCCTCGTCCTTTATTTCGACTTCAACGTCCTCGGCTTCGGGGAGCACCGCAACCGTAGCGGTGGAGGTGTGCACGCGCCCCTGCGATTCGGTTTCCGGCACGCGCTGGACGCGGTGAACGCCGCTTTCGAACTTCAACTGCTTATACGCGTCCTTGCCGGAAATATTTAAAACTACTTCCTTTATTCCGCCAAGCTCGGTTTCGTTTTTGTCTACTTCCTCTATTTTAAGGCGGTGGCGCTCGCAGTAGTTGATATACATACGGTACAGCTCGTACGCAAACAGAGCCGCCTCCTCTCCGCCCGCGCCGCCGCGTATTTCCATTATGCAGTTTCTGTCGTCGTTTTTGTCCTTGGGAAGAAGCAGTATTTTAAGCTCTTCGCGTATTTTTGCAAGTTTATCCTTGCAGTCGTACGCCTCCTGCGTAAGCAGGTCGCGCATCTCCGCGTCGGGTTCGGTCAAAGCCGCCTCCTCCGCGTCCTTCATCTGCTTTTCCACCGAAAGGTATTCGCCGTACTTCAACGCGGGCTCGGAAAGTTCGGACTGCTCCTTTGCTGTTTTAGTCCATTCCGCGGTATCGGCTATGACGGCGGGGTCGCTCATCTTCTCGGACAGTGAATTGTATCTGCGGTACACGTCCGCAAGTTTTAAAAGCATTTTATCCATAAACTTTATTCGGCTAATTTCAGAAAGCTATTTTGAGGAAGCGGTCTACGCCCGAATAGTCCTTTACTACCATCGCGTAATCGCGCTTTTCAAACAGCTTCAACACCTCTTCCGCCTGACCCTCTCCGCATTCGAGCATAAGCATACCGCCCTTGGCGATATAGCGGGTCACTTCCTTGGCGAGTCTGCGGTAAAAATCCAGACCGTCCTCGCCCCCGTCCAGCGCGACGTGCGGCTCGTAGTCCCTCACTTCGCTCTGCAAAGAGGAAATTTCCGACGTCTTAATATAGGGGGGATTGCATACTATTATGTTGAATCTGCCGTGCACCTTTGAAAACATATCGCTGCGGACGAAATCCACGTCCACCGAATTGTAGTTGGCGTTTTCCTTGGCGAGCATCAAAGCCGCTTCGGATACGTCCGCCGCGGTAACTTTTACGCGCTTTTGCTTGCAATGCTTGGCGATAGCTACGGCAATGCAGCCGCTGCCCGTGCAGAGGTCCAATATTTTATCCCCCTCTTCCGCCGTGCGCACCGCCGCTTCCGCGAGAATTTCGGTTTCGGGACGGGGTATCAACGCCCTTTCGTCCACCTTTATCTTACAGTCGTAGAACTCGGTGTCGCCTATGATATACCATAGCGGTCTGCCGGAAAGCCGTTCTTCCTCTATTTCGCGTATCTTTTTCGCCTCCGCCGGCTTGATCACGCGCTCTCTGTCCAGCTCGCTGCGCTTTACGCCGAGGACTATGGAATATATCCACTCCGCGTCGCTTCGGTCTATGCCGCGCTCGGCGAACTTGTTTTCGGTTTCAGCCAACAGCGCGGAGAGCAATCCGCCCGTCACGAACGCCGTCTCTTCCGCTTCGGGGTCGGCGTCCATCTCCATCGCGCTGTTGAAAGCGGCGATAGCTACTTCTATCATCTGCAAATCAGGCTCGCGCGTGGTAAGGGTTTTCTGCAACAGCATACCCGGCGCTTTGAAAATTTTGGCTACGGGTCCGTGGAAGCGCGCAAGCAGCTTCAACGCCTCGTAAGAGACGCCCGCTATGACGGGCAGAAGCACCATTTCCACCCCTATCTTTGCGGCGAACTGCGCGAAGTTATTGTCTATTTTATGAATACCAAGCGCCCAATTCACCAGCGATATTATAACAATGTTTATTATTAAAACTATGAACAGAAAGGACGTGCCGCAACGGTCGTGAATGCGTGAACAGCTCTGCACGTTTTCGGGCGTGAGCTCCAACCCCTTTTCGTAGCAGTTTATTGTCTTGTGCTCCGCGCCGTGATAGCGGTACAGCCTCTTTATATCTTTAAGCAACAGAATGAGCGCCAGATATGCGAGGAAAATTACCAGCTTTATACCGCCGAGAATGACGAATTCCCACGCGCTGCCCCTCAGAACGGGGAAAATATCTTTCAATTTGCCAACGAGGAAATTGGGCAGAAAGACGAACAGCGCTACCGCCAGCAATATGCCTATTACGGCGGAAACGGCGGAAACCACCTGCATAAGGTCGAGCTTGAACTTTTCGGCAAACCAACGCTGAATCCTTCCCGGCTCTTCGTCGTCCTCGCCGTAGACCTGCGCGCTGCGCATAAGCGTTTTAGTGCCGCGCGCCAGCGACGAGAACAGATTGACCGTGCCGCGCACGAAAGGTATTTTTGAAGCCTTGACGGCGGAGGAAGAGCGGTTTAACCGCTTTTTTTCCACCTGAATTTCGCCGTCGGGGTCGCGCACGGCGGTGCAATAGCAGGTTTTGCCCTGCATCATCACGCCCTCTATGACCGCCTGACCGCCAACGGACGTGCAATTAAGTTTTTGTTTTTTTTCTTTACGGGACATAAATAATTTGCGGCGCGTACGCGCCCGAATTTATTATAGGTTTTACGGCGTTAAGCCTGAGAATTTTGCGTATACAGAACAAAGACGGCTTACGAATACAATCGGAGCCGTCTTTTCTTTAAATATTGTATCTTTTCTTGAACTTGTCTACGCGGCCGCCGGTATCGACGAGCTTCTGCTTGCCGGTAAAGAAAGGATGGCACTTGTTGCAGATATCCACCTTTAAAGTATCAACCTTTTTGGTAGTGCCTGTTTTAAAGGTAGCGCCGCAAGCGCATACAACCGTTACTTCGTGATAATCGGGATGTATATCGGGCTTCATTTGAATCACCTCGCTGAAATTTCTTATAATGCTAAATCATTATATATAAAAATAAAAAATAAGTCAATTATTTTTCCCACGCATTTGAAATTTTTTGACAAGCTTATTAAAATAACTCAAATTTCCCTTTTTCGGGGTCAAACAGTTGATTTAACGTTTGAAATACCGTATAATAAGCGTGTATGGATAACTGGATTTTGACCGCACCCCGTGCGCTTGTCAGACAATTTCAGACCGAATCGGCGATTACTCCCACTCAGGTAAAAGTAAAGGTGACCCACCTTCTGGCAACCAATTACGACGCTTTGACCTACAACGGCGATATTAAAGCCGACTACCCGAAAACTATCGGCAGAACTGCGATAGGCATAGTTACCGAAAAGGGCGAAAAGGCTTACGGCGTGGAAAAGGGCGCGAGGGTATACCTCGAACCGACGCGTCCCTGCCGCGAATGTTTAAACTGTAAGAGCGGCAATACCGAGGATTGCAGCGACGTAAAGACTGCGGGGACCGACTTCGACGGATTTTTGCGCGATTTCGTGGTGTGCGAGTATACCGACGTAGCCCCCGTACCCGACAGCGTGGACGATATGCACGCGCTGTGTATAGAAAACGTCGCTCTTGCGGAAAATATATTCAACAGGCTCGACCTGCCCCAAGGCGCGAAAGTGGCTATCGCGGGCTCCGGCTTCACCGCGAATATCATAGCGCAGATTGCGCTTTATCATAAACTGATACC
>CAZDZH010000019.1:19678-21208 GCA_964509935.1 uncultured Clostridia bacterium | reverse complement strand
CCCGGAGAGCGGCTTTTTCGCTCGCTTAAATTTGCCGCCGAGCGCGGCGTAGAGGTTAAAATAGTCATTCCGCACGTTCCCGACAAAAAGCTTACGTTTGAAATTTCAAAGAGCTTTGCCGCCGAACTTGCCGAGAGCGGAGTAGGTATTTACGAATACACCCCCGGTTTTATGCACGCAAAGAGCGTCATCTGCGACGGCGTAGCCTTTACGGGCAGCTATAACCTCGATTTCCGCTCTATGCAATTAAATTACGAGTGCGGCGTGCGCCTGAAAGGCGAGGACGCTGAAAAGATAGCCTCTGATTTTAAAGAATGTCTTGCGCTGTGCGAGAGGGTAAGCGTAAATAAGCCGCGCCTGTCCGCAAGGCTGTTCCGACCTGTTCTGCGCCTGTTCGCTCCGCTGGTATAGAGCGGAAAATTAATTTTAAGCGTCGTAGTTGACAATTTTATTTTATAGTAGTTGACAATTTTTTGTCATAGTAGTATAATCTGGTTACTAAAATACAGAATACGGCAACAATACCGATAGAAGGAGACTTGAAATGAATAAAAAATTTTTAACCGCAACCGCAATGACGGCGGCGGTGGCAGTATGCGCGTTTACCTTTACCGCTTGCGGCAAAGACAGCGCGTCTTACAGCGAAACCTACGAGGGCACCGTTTCCGAACAGTCCTATGCAAGTTCTACGCTTGCGGCGCAGGCGTTTTTAAGCAACGAAATCTCTTGCGCGTCCGAAACGGCTACCTTCGTTTCCTACAACAAGACCGGCGACCTCTCTCAGAAAGAGATTGACGCGCTTTCGCTTTCCGAATCGGAGAGAGCGAGCGTCGTTTCCGCCGAAAAGGGCAGCGTAGCGTATACCGTTGCGCCCTCTTCCACCTCCGAGGTTGCGGCGGCTTCCGCTACCGAGGGCGAGCTGACCTATTATAAGGGCGTTTACGTTCTGGATATGGGCGAAACCTACAAGTACTACGACCCCGCTCCCGCCAACGGCGAAGCGTTGACCAACAGCTATTACGAGTCTGTATTCAACCCTGCAAACTACGAAAACTGCACTATGACTATGAAGACGATTTCCAAGTCGTCCGCACAGGGTCAGTCCACAACGTTGACCATAGAATATTGCTTTAAGATTACGGAGAACGCGGTGTCGCTTGAATTGACAAATAAGATATCTGCGTCCGGTCAATCGCAGTCTAATACCATCTGTATTTACATAGTTGAAACCGACGATACAATCAAAGCGGCGTTTCTCAGCGACGGGAATTATACGGTAGTAAACGCTTCGGAGCTTGCTGCCAACGGTTTGAACATAACCGAAATCGAGGATATTGCGAAAATGTCCGTTCCCGAATATATCGACGTATCTTTCTTTGAAAAGACCGCTTCCGGATTTAAGATGAAAGCCGACAAGGTGGACGAATATTTAGACAGCTACTTGACGGAAAGCGGCTTGACCGCTATCATAGGCAGCAACACTTTTACCTGGAAGGTAGACTATAACTTCTTCGTCAATGAAGGAAAGCT
>CAZDZH010000019.1:0-19578 GCA_964509935.1 uncultured Clostridia bacterium | reverse complement strand
TATAATGGCGGTATGGTAAAATTGATTGTTTCCGATTTGGACGGAACGCTTTTGCCGCCCGATAAAAAGATACCCGAAGAGACCTTCGGGCTGATTTCGGAGCTTGCGGATAACGGAATAATATTTGCGCCCGCAAGCGGCAGGCAGTTGCCCAATTTAAAAAAGCTCTTTTCGCCCGTGCTGGATAAAATAGCGATAATCGCCGAAAACGGCGGGCTGGCTTGGTACGGCGGCGAAATAATTTTTGCCGACCCAACCCCTGCGGAGAGCGTTAAATACGCGTTGAATATTTTACGCAGGCACGAGGGGCTCTTCCCCCTGCTCTCCTGCACCGACTGCGCCTACTACGACAGCGACGACCAAAGGTTTATCGGCGTGCTTACAAAATCATACAACCGCGCCGAGAGGACGGACGATTTGTTCCGCGCGGCGGAAGAGCATACGGTGCTCAAAATTTCGGTCTGGGACGAAAAGCCGTGCGCGGAGCACGGAGGGGTAATTCTTCCGCCCGAGATAAAGGGTCTGCGCACTATGATTTCCGGCTACGACTGGCTGGACGTAAGCGTTCTGGGCGCGAACAAGGGCAAGGCGCTGCTCGCTTTGGCGTCGCGGCTGAAAGTCAACGCAAAAGACACCGTGGCTTTCGGCGACCATATGAACGATCTGGAAATGCTCGAAGCGGCGGGAAGAGCTTACGTTACCGCCAACGCCTTCCCCGCGCTTAAAAGCAGGGTGGGCGAAGTTATACCTTCCAACGCCGAATACGGCGTAATAACCAAACTGAAAGAAATTCTGCAAAGCGCAAAAAATAAGGAGAATTTATGAAAATTTTAATTATTTCGGATATACACGGCTCGGCGAAATGGTGCCGTGAGGCAATAGAAGCGTATAAAAGAGAGGGCGCGGACAGGCTGGTAATCTTAGGCGACGTGCTCTATCACGGACCGCGCAACCCCCTGCCCGACGAATATAACCCTAAGGAAGTTGCGGCTTTGCTTGCGCCCTACGCGCGAGTAATCACCGCCGTGCGCGGAAACTGCGACAGCGAAGTTGACCAGATGGTGCTGAATTTCAACGTATCGGCAGACTATGCGATAATTATGACCGACGGACTGAATATTCACCTTTCGCACGGGCACAGGGAAGTTCCGCCCATAGCCGACGGCGACGTATACGTTACGGGGCATACGCACGTGCCGCTGAACGCCGAAGAGGGAGGATATTTTCACCTCAATCCCGGGTCGGTTTCGTTGCCCAAAGAGGACAGCGGCAGGGGATATATACTGTATGAAAACAAAGCCTTTACATTTAAGACCTTCGACGGAAAGGTTTACGGAGAAAGAAAGGTTTGATTTTTCAGGCAGAAAACCGACGCGCCGATTCGCATTAAGGGCGCGGCGTTCCGCCGATTAGGCGGAACGCCGCTAATATTAAATCAACTTTATTATAGATACAAAAAAAGCGGCTGTTTGCAGCCGCTTTTTTACGCTTTTTATTCAAACAACAGCTTGTTGAAGAGCAACGTCCAGATTGCGTCCAGCCAACCTACGATGATACCGGAAGGTATGGTAACCACTATGCAGACGACGAGCCTTACAAACCCGCCCTTTTTAAGGAATGCAGACCATCTTACAAGAATTTCCACAACGTAGTTTACTACGGGAATGAGCAGAAGCAGGACCTGAATCAGTTTGCTTTGCTTATGAAACCATTTATCCATCATTTTATCTCCTTACTTTATTTTGTAAGTAAATTATATCACAATCAAAATTTATGTCAATAAAAATATCAGAATTACTTGCGCATACCGCGTCGGATTTTGAAAATAAAAGGCGCAATAACGGCGCAAACGGGTAGACGGCTTACTATGCGGGATAAAGCCGTTTAAATATATAAATTCCGCGGCGCGTTCGAAAAACGCGCCGCGGAACGGATTTTATCCCGTTGTAGGGAAAATTTTCCTTATTTCAGCATTCTTTTTTCGGCTCAGCCCAACAGTTCGTCGCCGAGCAGGAACGCATGACCCTTCCAGAGCACCCATATAAGGTCCACCAGCCACATAAAGAACGCGCCGGGGATTACGGTAAGAACGCCGAGCACGATCCAGAGCACGTTATTCTTCACTAAACCGTTGATTACTCGGCATACGCTGTAAAAAATATCGATGCAGGGGATACAAAGCACGATTTTAAGGATTAAAGGAAGTCCGTTTACCTGATTGATCAATTCTTTCATCTTTTACTCCTCCGATTCGTTTTTTACGAATCTCTATTTAGATATATTATATCATACATAGAATTTATGTCAAAACATTTATGATTATTTAAAATGTAAAAAAAATTTATCATTCATCGCAGTCCGACCCAAGCATAAGCGAAAAAAAGCCGCCCGCTGTTGCGGACGGCTTAACTCTATAAAATAATAAATTTAATTAAACCAATTCGATTATGGCTTCTTCTGCGCCGTCGCCTTTACGCTGACCGAGCAGGTAGATGCGGGTGTAACCGCCGCCCTGACCTACTTCTTCCTTGCGCTGAGCGTACTTGGGAGCGATTTCATTGAAAAGTTTTTCCATCAAGGGGTGCTGAACGTCCTGCGTTCTCGCCTTGAATTCGCTCTTCTTTTCGTTGAAACCTTTAACTTCCTGCAAGTCGCGGAGCTTTGCCATTATCGCGCGGCGGACAGCCAGCTTTTTGGGGCTGTCCTTCAATACCTTAACCGTAACTTCCTTACCCTTGGAATCGGTTTTAACCACTTCCTTTTCTTCGTTGAGGTCGTATACCTTGATAGCCTTGGTTATAATTTTTTCAACGTAGGGCTGAAGCTCTTTCGCCTTTGCCTGCGTAGTCTGTATTCTGCCGTACCATAACAGCTCGGAAGCTTGATTTCTGAGCATTGCGTTTCTCTGTTCCGATGTTCTTCCTAATTTACCGGGCATAATTTTAGTCCTCCTTGTTTGATAATGAAAGTCCGTAAGACTGCAACTTCAAGATGACTTCGTCCAAAGATTTTCTGCCGAGGTTTCTCACCTTCAACATTTCGTCTTCCGTCTTTCTGATTAAATCTTCAACCGTGTGAATGTTTGCGCGCTTTAAGCAGTTATAAGAACGCACGGATAAATCCATATCTTCGATTGCCATTGCAAGAATTTTCTGCTGGCGGTCGTCCTCGTTCTTAACGAGAATGTCCATATCCTTAATCGTATCCGAAAGGTCTACGAACAGGGATATATGGTCCTGCATAATCTTTGCGGCAAGCGAAACTATTTCCTTTGCGGAGAAAGCTCCGTTCGTCCATACTTCCAGAACAAGCTTGTCGAAATCGGTATTCTGACCTACGCGGGTGTTTTCCACGTTGTAGTTTACCTTTTTAACGGGCGTATAGATAGAGTCGATGGGGATATAATCTATAAGTTCCGTCCTGGTGTGGTCGGCGCTCTTATAGCCGCGCCCGCGGCCGATGGTTATTTCCATATCGATTTTGCCGCCCTCGTCGACCGTGCAGATGTGCTGGTCGCCGTTGATGATTTCGATTTCCGCGTCCTGCGCGATGTCGCTCGCCTTTACCTCGCAAGGTCCTTCCTTGTAAAGGTGAACTACCTTTACGTAGTCCTTATCGGTGACCTTGGTTTTGATTGCAAGCGTCTTTAAGTTAAGGATTATCTCGGTTACGTCTTCCTTAACCCCTGCAACTGCCGAAAATTCGTGCTTTACCGAGCCGTCGAGAAACCTTATTCCCTGAGCCGCCGCACCGGGGAGCGCGGATAAAAGTATTCTTCTTAAACAGTTGCCTATTGTAAGACCGAAGCCCTTTTCAAGGGGTTCTACGACTACCTTTGCGTAAGATTGGTCGTCGCTTTCTTCCACCTCGATTTTGGGCATATCCATTTCGATCATAAACTACCTCCTTAACTTAAACTATTACTTGGAGTACAATTCGACAATCATATGCTCTGCAATCTGGCTGTCGATATCTTCTCTTACAGGAAGTGCTAAAATTTTACCTTCTAACTTTTCGGGGCTGAATTCAAGCCATTTGGGCATATTTGCCGCCTTGCCTGCCTTGATTGCCTCGAAATATTTATTTGAAGCTTTGCTTTCCTTAACGGCGATTACGTCCCCTACCTTTACGATATAGGAAGGAATGTTTACCTTTCTGCCGTTAACGGTGAAATGACCGTGGGATACGAGCTGACGCGCCTGCGCACGGCTTACGCCTACGCCCATTCTGTAAATAACGTTATCGAGTCTTCTTTCGAGAAGGGATAACATATTTTCACCGGTGATGCCCTTCATTCTGTCGGCCTGTTCGTAGTAAGTTCTGAACTGACCTTCCTGCACGCCGTAAATACGCTTAACCTTCTGCTTTTCTCTGAGCTGCTGTCCGTATTCGGAAACCTTTTTCCTGCCTGCGCCGTGTACGCCGGGAGCGACGGGACGCTTTTCGAACGGGCACTTGCCGTTGTAACATTTATCGCCCTTTAAAAAGAGCTTTCCGCCTTCTCTTCTGCAAAGACGGCATTTTGCTTCTCTATAAGTTGCCATTTATATATCTCCTCCGATTATACTCTACGACGCTTAGGCGGTCTGCATCCGTTATGGGGTATGGGTGAAACGTCGGAAATTAAGGTAATTTCCACTTCGCAAGCGGAAATCGCGCGGATTGCGGATTCTCTGCCAGCGCCGGGACCCTTAACGTAAACTTCTACCGAGCGGAGTCCGTGCTCCTTTGCCGCTTTAACCGCGGTTTCGCAAGCCATCTGAGCCGCGAAGGGAGTGCCCTTTCTCGAACCCTTGAAGCCGAGCGCGCCCGCGCTGGACTGAGCGATGGCGTTGCCCTGCAAATCGGTAACGGTTACCAACGTGTTGTTGAAGGATGACTGAATGTGAACCTGACCTTTGTCAACCTTTTTAAGCTCTTTGCGTTTTCTTGTAACGACGGTCTTTTTAGTTGCTGCCATTTATTTTTCCTCCTTCAATTATTTCGCGCCCTTCTTCTTTGCAACGGTACGACGAGGACCCTTTCTTGTTCTCGCGTTCCTCTTGGAAGACTGTCCGCGTACGGGAAGTCCCTTTCTGTGGCGGATGCCGCGATAGGAACCTATTTCCATAAGTCTTTTAATGTTAAGCGAAACTTCGCTGCGGAGTTCGCCTTCTACTCTGTAATTGTGGTCGATGTACTCGCGGAGCTTGGATACGGCGGTTTCGTCCAAATCCTTAACTCTGGTATCGGGGTCTATTCCGGTTGCCGCAAGAATTGTCTGCGACGTCTTTAAACCGATACCGTAAATGTACGTGAGACCTATCTCTATTCTCTTTTCTCTGGGTAAATCTACACCGGCAATACGTGCCATAACGATTTATTTCCTCCGTTTAAATTTTTAATTTGATTTTTTGTTTTGTATGTCAACCGCGCAGGTTTGAAATCATAATGGAATGTTGATTTTTCCGCCTGCCGAAATTATTTTTATGGCTAAGGGTTTCGGCTTGAAGCCGAAGCTGTCCCGCTTTCGGTATATAACGGAACCAGCCCTATACATAAATACGATTGTTACGACGTCGGGATCAGACCGCGCGCGCAGAGACGCGCCCGCGTTCTCAGCCCTGTCTTTGCTTATGGCTCTTGTTCTTGGAACAGATTACCATAACCTTTCCGTTTCTTTTGATGACTTTGCACTTGTCGCACATAGGCTTAACTGAAGGTCTTACTTTCATAATTTATCTCCTTGAATGTGTTTATTCGGGCTTTAAGGGTTTAACCCTTGCTGCGCCAGGTTATTCTGCCTTTGGTCAGATCGTACGGGCTCATTTCAAGCTTTACCATATCGCCTTCGATTATTCTTATATAATTCATACGAAGCTTGCCCGAAATGTAAGCCGTGATTACGTAACCGTTTGAAAGCTGTACTTTGAAGTTGGCGTTGGGAAGGCACTCTATTACCCTTCCTTCCGCCTCGATTACATCGTCCTTAGACAAATTTTTTTCCTCCGATTTTTTTTAACGCCCGTCTTTGTTCTGCGCGGCTGTGCGCCGTTGCTTCAAAGCGTAGGCAATCCGGCAGTCGTCCGTCTCTTTTAAAGGCAGCCCGACGCCGTAATCCTTAATATTTTCGGGTATTAAGGCAAGGTGTTTTAAATTTTTTCTTTTGGGACAACGCAGCTTTCTGCGGTCGCCGTCCACAACGAGTACGAATGAATCAGAGAGAACCTGTACGACGGAATAGATATTACCCTTATCCCTGCCCTGCAAACTCTCGCATAACTGACCCTCTTCGGGGGTTTTGATTTTCATAAGCTGCCCCTTTAAAGGGTTAAAATTTCGACTCCGTCCTCTTTGATAAGAACGGTATTTTCGTAGTGCGCCGCAGGCTTGTTATCCGCCGTCCTGACCGTCCAGCCGTCCTCTCTGTCGAACAAGACCTTGTACGTGCCCATATTTATCATAGGCTCGATACAGATGGTCATTCCCGCTTTAAGCCGCATACCCGTGCCCTTCCTTCCGTAATTGGGGACGGAGGGGTCCTCGTGCATTTCCTTGCCGATACCGTGTCCGACCAGCGCCCTGACCACGCCGTAGCCGAAGCTTTCCGCGTGAGTCTGGACCTTGTAACCTATGTCGAAGAGGGGCGTTCCCGCCTTTAAATCTTCTATCGCTTTGAAGAAGCACTCTTCGGTCACTTTTACGAGTCTGCGCTTGTCTTCGGGCACGTCGCCGATGAGAAAGGTCCTCGCCGCGTCGCCGTTATAGCCGTTCTTTTCGACCGTAATGTCTACGCTGACTATGTCGCCGTCTACGAGTATCCTGTCCGACGGTATACCGTGCACTACCACTTCGTTTACAGAAACGCAGGCGCTTGCGGGATATCCGCAATAACCGAGCGACGAGGGGTACCCCCCGCAGGCGGTTATATATTTATACACCATTTCGTCTACCTGCTTGGTAGTCATTCCGGCGCGGATATTCTTGCCTACGAAATCCAGCGTTTCTTTAACTATTCTGCATGATTCGCGCATAAGCGCGATTTCACGCTCGGTTTTGATTGTTATCATTTGTTAAGATATTTATCCAGCCCTTCGACTATCTGCGCGAATACTTCCGAGGGAGGGTTTTTGCCGCTCTTTACCGTGAACAGCTTGCCCTGCGCCTTGTAGTAATCGATAAGCGGAGCCGTCTGGGCGAAATAGGTTTCCAGGCGCGCCTGTACCGTTTCGGGATTGTCGTCCGCGCGCTGATACAGCTCTTTACCGCACTTTTTGCAGGTGGTAGCGCCGTTGAGCGTCGAAACGTGATAGCTTTCGCCGCAGGAGCAAACTCTCCTGCCGCAAATTCTGTCCATAAGCAGGGCGACGTCTACGTCGATGTTTATGCACAGATCGATTTTGGCGAATTTATCCAGCTCTTCCGCCTGAAACAGGTTGCGGGGAAAACCGTCGAGCATATAGCCGCTCTGCGCGTCCTCCCAGGTGAGCCTGTCTTTGACTATGTCGCAGGTTACTTCGTCGGGAACAAGCTTGCCAGCGTCGATATAGCTCTTCGCAAGCTTGCCTATGGGCGTGCCGCCCTTGATGTTAGCCCTGAAAATGTCGCCCGTGGAAACGTGAAGAAGGTTATATTTTTCTTCTATCAAGCTCGCCTGAGTGCCCTTTCCCGCACCGGGAGCGCCGAGTAATACTATATTCATTGAATTATCCCTTTTTTTATTGCTTTCCGCCCGTTTAAGCCGAGCCGCGACGGGCGGTTGCTATTAATTGCCGTTTGACGGATACTCAACCGATTTACGGTTTCGTAACCTTATTTCAAAAATCCTTTATAATTCTTCATCATAAGCTGCGATTGAAGCTGCTTGTCGAGTTCGAGAGCAACCGATACTACGATGAGGATACCCGTCGTAGAGAATACGCTTATGAGGTCGGTGCTCCAACCGAGCGAATAGGATACGATGCCCAGAATGGAGGGTATGAACGCAACCAGCGATAAGTATATCGCGCCGAAAAGCGTGATGCGGTTGTTTATCTTTTTGAGATAATCCGCGGTGGGCTTGCCGGGGCGAATACCCTGAATGAAGCCGCCGTTCTGCTGAATGGTTTTGGATACGTCCTCGGGATTGAACTGCATCGACGCGTAGAAGAACGCGAACGCGAAAATCAGAAGACACAGCACTATCATATAGATAAGCTGACCGTACCAATAGGGCGACGAGCCGGAGAGCCAGTTGGTTACCCAGGTTTCGAAGCCGGAATTAGGCCAGAACAGACCCGCGAGCATCGAGGGGAAGCTTATAATCGCAAACGCGAAGATGAGGGGCATAACGCCCGCGCCCGAGATTCGCAGGGGTATTACCGACGACTGACCGCCGTACATCTTTCTGCCCTTGACCTGCTTTGCGTACTGAACGGGGATTTTTCTTTCCGACAGGTCTACCGTAACGATTGCGGTAAATTCTGCTATGGTAAGAAGTATGAAGCCGATTATTACCCAAAGCGCGGAAAGGTTGCCGCCGAAGAGTTTTGCGAACTCGTCGAGCAACATATTACCTGCGGTGGAAATTATGCCGACGAAGATGATAAGCGAGATGCCGTTTGAAACGCCGTATTCGGTGATTCTTTCGCCCAGCCACATAACGAGCATCGCGCCCGCCGTGTAGATGACGGTGAGGAAAATGCCTGCAAGCCATTTAGCGCCCGTTGCGCCTATTACGGCTTCGCCGAACAGGTGAAGCTTAACCGCTTCTCCGTTTACCACGCCGAAGTTTACGATAATACCTATCGCCTGCGCTACCGCAAGCAGAATGGTGACGTATCTGGTTATCTGGGCTATTCTCTTTCTGCCCTCTTCGCCCTGTTTGGAAAGGCGTTCGAGAGCGGGAATACCCACGCTCAACAACTGAATTATAATGGAGGCGTTGATGTAAGGGCTGATGCCGAGGGCGAACAGCGTCGCGTTGGAAAGCGAGCCGCCGGTTATCTGGGACATAAGCTGCAAGAAGCTTACGCCCTCGATTTCCGCCTTAAAGGTTTCTATATCTATGCCGGGAACGGGGATATAGCAGCCCAAACGGAAAATGAGCAAAAGGAAAAGGGTTATCCAAATCTTTTTGCGGATTTCCTTATTCTTAAAACAATTTTTTATTGTTTCGAACATTGTTGACCTCTCTTGCGGCGCAAAGCCGCGCCGTTTTTATTAATTATTCAACCACTTCCGCGGTGCCGCCGGCAGCCTCGATAGCAGCCTTTGCGCTTTCGGAGAATTTAGCCGCCTTTACGGTCAAAGCTACCTTTATTTCTCCTCCGCCGAGTACCTTCAAGCCGCCGTTGTTCTTTACGTTCTTAGCAAGCGAGTTTGCGGTTACGTATTCGTAATCGACTACCGTGCCTGCGGGAACGGAAGCAAGCTGCGAAAGGTTGATAATTAAATATGAAGTTGCCCACTTGTTGTGGAAACCTCTCTTGGGGATTCTTCTGTGGAGGGGCATCTGACCGCCTTCGAAACCGGGACGTACGCCGCCGCCCGAACGCGCCCATTGACCTTTATGACCCTTGCCGGAGGTTTTACCCTTGCCCGAGCCGATGCCTCTGCCTAATCTCTTGGGAGAAGTCGTTGCGCCCTCTGCGGGCTGTAATGTATCGATTCTCATAATATCTTCTCCTTAAACCTCTTCAACCTTCAAAAGGTATGCGACCTTTTTAATCTGACCCATATTTGCGGGGGTCGCTTCCAGAGTTCTGGTTGAACGGATTTTTTTAAGACCCAACGCCGCTACGGTCGCTTTGACCTGCTTGTTTTCGTTGGATACGCTTTTTATTAAAGTGATCTTTACCATAATCGCCCTCCGCTTAACCTAAAATTTCTTCCACGCTCTTACCGCGAGCCGCCGCTACGTCTTCGGGAGCCTTCAAGCTTGCAAGACCGGCTACCGCCGCCTTTACGCAGTTGATGGGGTTGTTTGTGCCGTGGGACTTGGTTCTGATATCCTTTACGCCTGCGGCTTCCATAACCGCACGCACGGGACCGCCCGCGATAACGCCGGTACCTTGGGAAGCGGGCATCATAAGAACCGAACCTCTGCCGAACACGCCTATTACGGTGTGAGGGATAGAAGTTTCCTTCATATTGACTTTGATAAGATTCTTCTTTGCCTGAGCCGTAGCCTTTTCGATTGCTTCGGGAACTTCCTTGCTCTTGCCCATACCGTAGCCTACGGAACCTTTGCCGTCGCCTACTACTACGAGAGCCGCAAAACGCATATTGCGTCCGCCCTTAACCGTCTTGGTTACTCTGTTGACCTGTATAAGCTTTTTGATGAAGCCGTCGTCTTCGTCTCTCTTTCTGGGTCTTTGATCTCTTCTCTGTGCTCTTTCTTTCTTTTCTTCCATGACCTTGCTCCTTAGAAATTAAGTCCGGCTTCTCTTGCGCCGTCGGCAACCGCCTGTACGCGTCCGGTATAGAGGTAACCGCCCCTGTCGAACACTACCTGCTTTACGCCCGCTTCGATTGCGCGCTCAGCCGCCTTTTTACCTACGACCTTAGCCGCTTCGGTTTTGCTCATATCCTTGATTTCCGCCTTAACTTCCTTTTCCATAGTGGAAGCCGAGCACAAGGTTACGCCCTTTACGTCGTCGATTACCTGAACGTAGATGTGGTTGAGGCTGCGATAAACGTTGAATCTGGGCGTTTCCGCCGTGCCGGAAATCTTTTTGCGGACTCTGGTATGGCGGCGAAGTCTTTCTTCATTTTTGTCGATTTTCTTGATCATAATATCTCCTTTTATATTAAGGACAATCAACCGTTTTAAAACGGTGCTTGCTTCGGACTTGGCGCGCGCCCGCTATCCGCGTCGGAGAACGCGGAAGGGCGCGTTAAGCCGCGGCTCTACGCCGCAAACCCGAAATTACTTCTTGCCCTTGCCTCCCGTTTTGCCTTCCTTCCTTTCGATTACTTCGTCGCTGTAAGCGATGCCGTAGCCGTGGTAAGGTTCGGGGATTCTTATAGTTCTGATGTTGGCGGCGGTCTGTCCTACGAGGGTCTTATCGATGCCCGACACGACGATTTCGTTGGGAGTGGGGCAGGTCAGAGAGATGCCTGCGGGCTCTACGAAATCTACGGGGTGGGAATAACCTACGTTGAGAACGACTTTGTTGCCCTGCTTGGCAACCTTCCAGCCTACGCCGTTTACCTTCAAGGTCTTGGTGTAGCCCTGCGTTACGCCTACTACCATATTGTGAAGAAGCGCCCTGTAAAGTCCGTGCTTAGCTTCGAGCTCGGCAGAGTCCGTCTTCTTGACTACGAGCGCTTCCGCGCCCTCTACTTTAACGTCGATGTCGCCGACTACTTTCTGTTCGAGCGTGCCCTTTGCGCCCTTAACGGTGAGTACGCCGTTTGCGAACGTTACGGTTACGCCTGCGGGGATAGCTACGGGTAATTTACCTATTCTTGACATATTACTACCTCCTTACCAGATATAGCAGAGCACTTCGCCGCCTACGTTAGCGGCCTTTGCCTGCTTATCGGTCATAACGCCCTTGTTGGTGGAGATTATCGCGATGCCGAGTCCGTCCATTACCTTGGGCATATTTTCAACGCCCGCGTAGGTGCGGAGACCGGGCTTGGATACTCTCTGCAAGCCGTTGATAACCGACTGTTTTTTGCCTGCGTATTTGAGCGTAATAACCAGTTTGCCGTTGTAACCGTCCTCAACCAGCTTTACGTCGGATACGTAACCTTCTTTAAGCATGATGTCCGCGATGGACTTTTTCATGTTGGAGGAAGGAATTTCCACCGTTTCTTTATTTACCATAAGCGCGTTTCTGATGCGCGTGAGCATATCTGCAATGGGATCTGTCATCTTTCAATTCCTCCTTCTTACCAACTTGACTTCTTAACGCCGGGGATTTCGCCCTTGTAAGCAAGGTTTCTGAAACAGATACGGCAGACGCCGTATTTACGGAGAACCGCGTGGGGTCTGCCGCAAATGGAACATCTGGTATATGCTCTTGTTGAATATTTAGCAGGCTTCTGCTGCTTATTTATCATTGACTTTTTTGCCATATTTATTTCTCCTTACTTCTTGAAGGGCATTCCGAGCGCCCTTAAAAGCTCTCTGGCTTCTTCATCCGTTTTTGCCGTAGTTACGAAACAGATGTCCATACCGCGAATCTTTTCTACCTGGTCGTACTGGATTTCGGGGAATATAAGCTGTTCCTTGATACCCATACAGTAATTTCCCTTGCCGTCGAAGCTGTTCGCGGGAACGCCGCGGAAGTCGCGTACGCGGGGAAGCGCGATTGATACGAATTTATCGTAGAAATCGTACATCTTGGAATCTCTCAAAGTAACCTTGATGCCTATCGACATGCCTTCCCTTACTTTGAAGTTTGCAACCGACTTTTTAGCTTTGGTAAGAATGGGCTGCTGTCCGGTGATGAGTTTGATTTCGTTTACCGCCATCTGAATGGACTTTGCGTTGTCCTTGATGTCGCCGAGGCCGGAGGATATTACTATCTTAACCAGCTTGGGAACTTCCATAGGATTTTTATATCCGAACTTTTTGGTGAGTGCGGGAACTACTTCTTCCGCATACTGCTGAGCTACTCTGCTCTTATACTGTTTTTCTGCCATTTTCGCACTCCTCCTTATTCAGCCTTATCTTCTGCGGGAGTTTCTGCTTCCGCTTCCTTCTTAGCCGCACGCTTTCTGGTACGCTTTTTGGGAGCTTCTTTAACTTCCTCCGCCTTAGCGCCCTTCTTGCCTGCATACGCCTTGTCGAGCACCGCGCCGCACTTGGGGCAAACTCTTACCTTTTTGCCGTCGACGACAGCGTGCTTTACTCTTACGGGCTTGGAGCACGCGTCGCATACTACCATTACGTTGGAAACGTCGATTGCGCCTTCGATTTCGGCGATGGTGGATACTTCGTTTGCTCTTCTTGCTTTCTTTGCTTTCTTGACGAGGTTTATACCCTCTACCGTTACCTTACCGTTCTTGGGAGAAGTGGCGATTACTTTGCCCTGCTTGCCCGCGTCCTTACCGGTGATAACGACTACATTATCATTCAATTTTACGTTCATAGCTCTTCTCCTTGAATTACAGAACTTCGGGTGCGAGAGAGATTATCTTCATATAGTTCTTCTCTCTGAGTTCTCTTGCTATCGGTCCGAAGATACGGGTGCCGCGGGGCTCCTGATTCTGTCCGATGATTACGGCCGCGTTGTCGTCGAAACGGATATACGTGCCGTCGTTGCGTCTTATGCCTTTGGTGCTTCTTACGATTACGGCCTTAACCACGTCGCCCTTCTTAACCGCGCCGCCGGGGGTTGCGGTTTTTACGGAACATACGATAACGTCGCCGATGTTGCCGGTCTTTCTGAAAGAACCGCCGAGCACCTTAATACACATAAGCTCTTTCGCGCCGCTGTTGTCTGCGGCTTTGAGCCTTGTCTGGGGTTGTATCATATAAATTCTCCTTATTTATGTTTAACTTACAACTCTTTCGCAAGAGGGCTGCGCCCCCGCCGTCAGTGCGGCGGTAAACTCCCCTGTACGCGGGCGGGGCAGGCGCGTTTACGTTTGCAATCCCTGTTTTTCTCGGCATTCGCTTGAAATAAAAGGACTTTGCGCAAACCAAAGCGCCCGTTCGCCGCGGCATATGCCTTGGCGAAACCGCATACGGATTAGTCCGAACCCAGCCGTTGCGTCGTTATAACTGCGCGAAAAAGCTTATTTAGCTTTTTCGATTATTTCTGCCACTCTCCAATTCTTGTCCTTGGAAAGTTTTCTGGTTTCGACTATTCTTACCTTGTCGCCAACGCCGCACTCGTTGTTTTCGTCGTGAGCCTTGAACTTGGTGGTCTTGGTTATAGTCTTTTTATAGAGGGGGTGCTTGCTCTTTTCGGTGATGGCTACGACTACCGTCTTATCCATTTTGTCCGAAACTACCAAACCTACTCTTTCTTTTCTGAGTGTCGTTCTTGCTTCCATAAACCTTTCTCCTTAACCCTTTAACTGCCTTGCGCGGATAACGGTGTTCACCCTTGCGATATCCTTTTTAACGAGGTTGATCTGCATAGGGTTTTCAAGCTGACCGCTTGCGTGGCGGAAACGTAAATTGAAAAGCTCGGTCTTCAATTCGCTGAGCTTGTTGTTAAGCTCTTCGTCGCTCAAATTCTTAATTTCCTTAGCCTTCATTAGCTTCACCGCCTTCTACTTCTTTCTTGACAAACTTGCATTTAACGGGCAGTTTGTGCGCCGCAAGACGCATAGCTTCTCTCGCTACGTCCTCCGATACGCCCGCCATTTCAAACATTACTCTGCCGGGTTTTACGATTGCTACCCAGTATTCAACCGCGCCTTTACCTGAACCCATACGGGATTCTGCGGGGTGCTTGGTTATGGGCTTGTGGGGGAAGATGTCTATCCAGACCTGACCGCCGCGCTTGATGAATCTGGTCATCGCGATACGCGCCGCCTCTATCTGGTTGGACGTGATTCTGCCGCCCTCTTCGGCTACGAGGCCGTATTCGCCGTAAGCAACCTTGTTGCCCTTCTGCGCCCTGCCTCTTATCTTGCCGCGGTGCTGCATTCTTCTTTTTACTCTCTTGGGAATTAACATATTAGTCTTCGCCTCCGTCCGAAATTATCAGCTTCTTAGAAGCGGAAAGCACTTCGCCTTTGTATATCCAGCACTTAACGCCGAGTACGCCGAAGGTGGTGTGAGCTTCTGCAAAGCCGTAATCGATGTCCGCTCTTATCGTTTGAAGGGGAATCGAACCGTCGTGATAGCTTTCGCTGCCCGCGATTTCTCTTCCGTCAAGACGGCCGGATACGGTGATTTTAACGCCCTTAACGCCCGACTTGGAAACTTTTGAAAGCTGCTGCTTTATAGCCCTTCTGTAAGATACGCGCTTTTCAAGCTGGGAAGCAACCGCTTCCGCAACGAGCTGTGCGTCCTGGTCGATTTTTTCTACTTTTTTAACGTTGATTATGATTGCTTTGCCCTTGGTGAGCTTTGAAAGGTCTTTCTTGATTACCTCTATTTCAGAGCCGGCTTTGCCGATAAGCACGCCGGGACGACCGGTATAGATGGTAACTTCTACCTTGTTTGCCGCTCTTACAATGCAGATTTTGGAAATAGCCGCGTCGTAATACTTCTTTTTGATGAAGTTACGGATTACGTTATCTTCTTTAAGCTGTGCGCCGAAATCTTTTTTATCGGCAATCCACTGGGTGCTCCAAGGGGAGATAACGCCGACTCTCAAACCGTGAGGATTAACTTTCTGTCCCATACTTCATTCTCCTTTAAATATTCTTCGCATCAAGTATTACAGTGATGTGGCTGGTTCTCTTCAAAATCGCGTGTCCGCGACCTTTGGATACGGGCTGCATTCTCTTCAAGTGAGGGCCGCCGTCGGCGAAGGTTTCCGCTACGAACAGGTCGCCCCTGTCCATACCGAAGTTGTGCTCTGCGTTGGCCGCCGCGGAGAGAAGAACCTTTTTGACTTCCTCGCTGCCGCCCTTGTTGCAATAGGTGAGTATCGCAGCCGCGTCCTCGACGCTCTTGCCCCTGATGAGAGCGAGAACCGTTCTTACCTTGTAGGGCGAAATTCTGATATATTTTGCCGTTGCGTAAGGACGTTTATCCTTTGTTGCGGCAATCTTTTCTGTCTTTTTCTTCATATTGCTTGCCATAACTTTATCTCCTTACTTCTTACCAACGGTCTTTGCCGCGTGACCTTTGAACGTTCTGGTGGGAGCGAACTCGCCGAGCTTGCATCCTACCATATCTTCGGTTATATATACGGGAACGTGCTTTCTGCCGTCGTATACCGCTATCGTATGTCCGACCATCTGGGGGAATATAGTAGTCGCTCTCGACCAGGTCTTAACGACTTTCTTTTCGCCTGTTGCGTTCATCGCTTCGATTCTGGACATAAGTCTTTCTTCATAATAAGGACCTTTCTTAACGCTTCTTGACATTTTCTATTCCTCCTTTAATTAATTCTCTTTAATATATATTTGGAAGAAGGATTCTTCTTCTTTCTGGTCTTATAACCGAGAGCAGGCTTGCCCCAAGGCGTCATAGGACCTGCGTGACCCACGGGGCACTTGCCTTCGCCGCCGCCGTGAGGGTGGTCGTTAGGGTTCATTACCGAGCCGCGGACGGTAGGTCTTACGCCGAGGTATCTGGTCTTGCCCGCTTTGCCGAGGTGAACGATTTCGTGTTCGAGGTTGCCTACCTGACCGATGGTAGCCTTGCACTTCAAGGAAACCAATCTCATTTCGCCGGAGGGCATTTTGAGGGTCGCGTACGCGCCTTCCTTAGCCATAACCTGTGCGGAGATGCCTGCCGCTCTCGCTATCTGCGCGCCGCGTCCGGGCTGCAATTCGATTGCGTGAACTACGGTACCTACGGGAATGTCCGCAAGAGCGAGCGCGTTGCCCGCCTTGATGTCCGCTTCGGGTCCGGAAATTACCTTATCGCCGACGTTGAGACCTACGGGAGCAAGGATATACGCCTTTGCGCCGTCGGCATAGCTTAAAAGAGCGATATGCGCCGACCTGTTGGGGTCGTACTGAATCGACTTAACCGTTGCGGGGATACCGTCCTTATTGCGCTTGAAGTCGATAACTCTGTACTTTATGCGGTTGCCGCCGCCGATGTGGCGAACGGTGATTTTGCCGGTGTTGTTTCTGCCGCCCGACTTTCTCTTATCGTGGAGAAGGCTTCTTTCGGGCTTGTCGCCTGAAAGTTCGGTGTACGCGCTTACCGTCATAAAACGGCGCGAGGGCGACGTAGGTTTATATCTTTTAATAGCCATTAGTGTATCCTCCTATCAGGACAATGAGTCGAAGAATTCAATCGTCTTCGAGTCAGCTTTAAGCTGAACGATTGCCTTCTTGAAATCGGGGGTGTAGCCCTGATTTCTGCCCATTCTCTTAAGCTTGCCCTTGCAGTTAACGGTGTTCACGCTTTCTACCTGTACGCCGAAAAGCTTTTCAACCGCAAGCTTTATTTCTGTCTTGTTCGCCGACTTTGCAACCACGAAGGTGTACTTCTTATCGGCTATTCCGTCGTAACCCTTTTCTGTCAAGAGGGGTCTTATAATTACGTCCTGCGCTAACATTATGCTCCGTAAACCTCCTCGATTTTTTCAACGGCGGCCTTGGTCAGAACGACCTTCGCGTTCGCTACGACTTCGTAGGTGGAAATCTGCTCTACGGGAAGGGTGGAAAGCTTTTCCACGTTTCTCGCTGCAAGAACTACCTTTTCGTCTGCGGCGTCCATAACGACTACCGCGGTCTTGTCGAGGTTGAGCGCGTTTTTGAAAGCTACCATTTCCTTGGTCTTGCCTTCCTTTACTTCAAGCTTGTCAACGACCACTATTTCGCCGTCTGCAACCTTTTTGGAAAGCGCGGATACAAGAGCAGCCGCCTTTGCCTTTTTGTTCATATCCTTAGAGAAATCTCTGGACTTGGGTGCGAACACTACGCCGCCCTTAATCCACTGAGGAGCGCGGATAGAACCCTGACGGGCGTTACCCGTTCCCTTCTGTCTCCAAGGTTTTCTGCCGCCGCCGCGTACTTCCGTACGGGTGAGGGTCGATTTCGTACCCTGTCTTTCGTTGGCAAGTCTTGTTACTACTGCCTGATGGATAAGCTCTTCTCTGTATTCGGCTCCGAATACCTTTTCGCTCAATTCCATTGTTCCGGCTTCGGTGCCGTCCATCTTATATACTTTAATGCTGGGCATATTCTGATTCCTCCTTATTTAACGGTATCGTTAATAGTTACGACGCTTCCGTCAGGTCCGGGAACAGAACCTTTGATAAGGATGCAGTTTCTTTCAACGTCTACCCTTACTACTTCAAGGTTTTGAATGGTTACGTTGTCGCAACCGTACTGTCCTGCAAGGTGCTTGTTCTTGAAAACTCTCGAAGGCGAGCTGTTCGCGCCCATAGAACCGGGTTCTCTGTGCACGGGGCCTACGCCGTGGGTTTCCTTCAAGCGGTGCTGATTCCATTTTTTGATAACGCCCGAATAGCCGTGGCCCTTGGTGGTGCCGTGTACGTCTACTCTGTCGCCCGCCGCGAACACGTCCGCTTTGATTTCGCCGCCTACGCTGTAAGCGCTTAAATCGTCGAGCCTGAATTCTTTAAGAACTTTGCAGGGCTTGACGCCGGCTTTCTTGAACTGTCCGAGTTCGGGCTTGGTAAGAGCCTTTTCCGTAGTTTCGTCAAAACCGAGCTTCAAAGCGGAATAGCCGTCTTTATCAACAGTTTTGATCTGAACGACGGGGCAGGGACCTGCCTCGATTACCGTTACGGGAATTACCTTTCCCTCCGCCGTAAATACCTGCGTCATGCCGGCTTTACGACCGATGATTGCTTTAATCATAATGTTAAAGATCCTCCGATAAATTTTTATTTTGCGATAACTCGTTTTACGTTGCGCCGCGCAAAGCTTGCGCGTCGGCATAAACCGTTGGTTATCGGATATTGATTAAGTTGTCTCTGCTTTTCCTTAAAGGTTAAAGCTTGATTTTGATGTCTACGCCCGCGGGAAGCTGAACGGTGTCCAGAAGCTTTGCGTTGGGGGTGTAGATGTCGATGATTCTCTTATAAGTTCTCTGTTCGAACTGTTCGCGGCTGTCCTTGTACTTGTGGGGGCAGCGGAGAATGGTAACTATTTCTCTCTCTGTGGGAAGGGGAATGGGTCCCGAAATTTTCGCTCCGCTCTTCTTCATGGTTTCTACGATGCGGGAAGCGGCGAGGTCTACGAGTTCGTGGTCGTAAGCCGCAAGTTTGATTCTGATTTTCTGTCCTGCCATTTGTTTGTCTCCTTTTATACTAACGAAATTTGATTCTCGCGCGTCAACTTAACCGTGCGTATCGCGGTTTTAACATCAAAAAACGCCGCAATCGGGCGTTAAAAGTAAAGCCACGGTTAGTCGCAGGGGTCTTTGCCCCTACATTTGTCAGCGCAAATTATCTTCCGCGGCGGCTTAAAGCCGAGGTTTTAAGTAACTTTGCGCCTCATCCCAATACGCACTTTTTCTCAACACGCTCGACTATTATATAATATCAAAACGCCGAAAGTCAACAAAATGAAAGGCATAATTTTTGCGTTTTACGGGCTTTTTTGCCCGTTTTCCGCTTAAAACAGCCCGTTTTTGCCCTGTTTTTTCCAATCGCTTACCCGTCTTGTGGACGCTTGGGCGAAAAACCACAAGATATTGCCCTTTTACGCCCTTTTTGCGCGTTTTCTTCGCTTTTTCGCGCCGCGCAGAATATGCGCGTTTTTCTTAAATTTTGGGGTATAATATTTTTTTATAGCCAAATTAAAATGAAATATAACAGACATTTTGAGCGTTTTTATCAAACGTTTTTGAAATTATATAACAAATAGGTTTAAATAGACTATTATATTTACTTTTTGCGGAGTTCGCAGCGCCTCGCCGCAAAGGCGAAAAAACGCGGCGGCAAAAGATGGTTTTTGCCGATAAAAAAGGTAAAACAGTCATGCTTGCGCGCACGCGCGTATATGCGCGCACGTACGCGTATGCGTGCGGGTATATAAATAGGATAG
>CAZDZH010000018.1:0-22538 GCA_964509935.1 uncultured Clostridia bacterium | reverse complement strand
TGCGGTAAAGCAAAGCGTGTCCGTGCCGTGGGTTATTATCACTCCGTCGAAGTCCTCTGCGCTCACGCTTCGTACGCAGTAGTACAGCGCCTTTAAATTTTCGGGCTGAACGTTTTCGCTCAGCATATTCACGGGCGAAAGGGTTGTAAACTCCACGTCGTCGCCGTATTTCTGCTTGTAAAGGTCTATAAGAAGTTTCTTGCTCCCTCCGCTTAAATGGACTATTCCGCCGTCGGTTGCGCTTCCTATCGTGCCGCCGGTAAAAATAATGCAGATTCTCTTTTTCATATGCGTTCCTCGTCAAAATATTATAACTTCGGCAAATAAATCTGTCAAACGCTATTGATTAAACGCAAAAAATATTATATAATATTTTTGAACGCGGAAAGTTTATGTGATTTGCGCGTTGCGTACGGCGGCTATTGCCGCTATGAAGGGGGATAATAATGTACGATTTTCAATACTTCACGCCGACAAAGGTGGCGTTCGGAAGAAACAGCCTTGAAAAATTAGAAGGTCTTATAAGGGAGAGCGGCGCGAAGAAGATTCTGCTTCATTACGGCGGGCACAGCGCGGAGAAGAGCGGACTTCTCGCGATAGTCCGTTCGGCTCTTGGCGGCGCGGGAGCGGAATACTGCGAGCTGGGCGGCGTCGTGCCCAATCCCAGACTTTCTCTCGTCCGCAAGGGCATAGAACTGTGCAAAGAGCAGGGCGTCGATTTCATTCTCGCCGTCGGCGGAGGGTCCGTAATAGATTCGGCTAAGGCGATAGGCTACGGACTCGCGAGCGGAGGCGACGTATGGGATTTCTATTCGGGCAAACGCAAGCCCTGCGCCTGCACTCCGATAGGCGTAGTCCTGACCATTGCCGCCGCGGGCAGCGAAACGAGCAATTCTTCGGTTATAACCAACGAGGAGGAGGGGCTGAAACGCCCGTACAATTCCGACCTCGCGCGTCCCGTATTCGCGGTTATGAACCCCGAACTTACCTATACCCTTCCGTACTATCAGACGGCGTGCGGCTGTACGGATATTCTTATGCACACGATGGAAAGGTATTTCACTTCGGGCGGCAATATGAAGATTACCGACTCTATCGCCGAAGCGCTTATCCGCACGGTGATAGCCAACGCAAAGATACTTAAAATCCACCCCGACAACTACGAAGCCCGCGCCGAGATAATGTGGGCGGGCAGTCTTTCGCACAACGGTCTTACCGGTTGCGGCAACGACGGAGGCGACTGGGCGGTGCACGGAATGGAGCACGAGCTGGGCGCGACGTTCGACGTGGCGCACGGCGCGGGACTTGCCGCCGTCTGGGGCTCGTGGGCGCGCTACGTTTATAAAAACTGTCTCAACCGTTTCCATCTTTTCGCGGTGCAAGCTATGGGAGTGCGCCCCAGCGGAACAAGGGAAGAGATAGCCCTTAAAGGCATAGTCGAAACCGAAGAGTTTTTCCGCAGCATAGATATGCCCACAAGCCTTTCCGAGCTGGGCGTTCACCCCTCGGAAGAGGAACTGAGGCTTATGGCAAAGCGCTGCGCCGAAGGCGGCGGAGGGGTTAAAGGCAGCGCGATGAAGCTTGACGAAGAGGATATTTTCAATATCTTCAAAGCTGCGCTGTGATTTCATAACGGGCGGCGAATTCCGAGTTATGATTTGATATTAAGCGGCGAATTTTTAAATATCAGCGCCGCCGCGCGGAGGAATTCGCGGTTTGCGCCATTGAATTTTGCAGAATAAAGGCGCGGCGGTCGCTTTCAAGCGGCCGCCGCGCCTTGTCGATATTACGCGAAAAAATGGTTGAATATTAAACTAAATCGTCGGGATTCTGATAACCCGTGCCGTAAATTTCCTTCGCGGAAGAAACTATTATAAACGCGTTCTTGTCCTCTTCGTGCACTACGTCGCGCAGTTTGGGATACAGGAAAGGCTTTATCGCGCATAAAAGAATCTTTTTATCCTGACCGGAGTACGCGCCTTTCGCGTCGATAAAGGTCGCCCCCGAATCCACTTCGTGCAGAATTCTGTCGCATATGACCGAAGATTTTTCGGGCGAGGTAATAACGTAAATCATCTTCGCCGAATTTCCGCCGTAGAGTACCCAGTCGAAAACGAGCGTGAAAACCACGACCGAAACTATGGTATAAAACAGCATTTCGAGGTCGCGGTATACAAAGTACGACGACGCCACTATTATGACGTCGCTGACCATAGAAATAAGCCCCGTCTGTATGTGGCGGTATTTCTTCCTGAGAATTTTGACGGGAATATCCGTTCCTCCCGACGAAGAGCCCATTCTGAAAATAAGCCCCATTCCCAGTCCGAATACCGCTCCGCCCGCAGCGGCGTTTATCAGCGGATTTTCGGTGAACGGCAGATACTCCCCCAGCAATACCGAGAAAAGCCACATGAGCGCGGAGGACAGCCCGACCGTGTAAAGCGTGGAAAAGAAGAAATTTTTGCCGAAATAAATCCAACCCAGAATAAACATCGGCACGTTGATTATAAACACCAGAATACCCGAGTTCCAGCCCGTCGCACCGCTCATATTGATAAGATGGGATATTATGAGAGCAATGCCCGTAGCTCCGCCCGAAGCGAGGTTGCCCGCTTCCAGAAAAGCCGTAACGCCGAACGCGTAAAGAACGCAACCGAGCGTTATTATGCTGTATTTTCTGAAAAATTCCGTAACGTTGAATTTTGCGTTTTCCATAGTTTTATTTTATACCTCCGCCCTCTGCGCTGTCAACAAACTTTGCATAATTGAATAAAATTTTTGCATAAATCCGCTCGTCGCGCGAACGGCGGCTGTCTGTCCGACGGCGGTTTAAGGCTTAGAAAAATATTATTGGTTTACCTACGCTTTACATTTGCGGTAAAAAGATATATAATGCTTTAAACGTAAATTATAATTGAAAGTATCGGGTGGTGTAATATGGCGAAAGCGAAGGTGAAATATTCGCTTTTTACGGGCAAACAGCTGCTTTGGCTGATTTTGCCCATCGTGATAGAGCAGATTTTTTCCACGTCGTTGGGTCTTTTCGATTCGATGATGGTTTCGGGCATAGCCGACGACGGAAGCGCGGGCAACGCCGTTTCCAACGTCGATTATATAAATAATCTGATAATACAGCTCTTTTCGGCGTTTACCACGGGCGGAGCCATAATAACATCTCAATTCATAGGCGCGGGCAACCTCGACGACGCCAACAAGAGCGCGAAACAGATGCTCTTTCTCGTCCTGCTCGCCTCGCTTGCGATAGGCGGGCTGTGCCTCGCGCTCAACTATCCCCTGTTGAAGCTGTTTTACGGCGAGGTCAGCCAAACCACGTTTGAAGCTCAGCGCGTCTATTTTTACGTCACCGCGGCGTCTTTTCCGTTTATCGGGCTTTTCAACGCCTGCGCTTCGCTTTTAAGGGTGCAGAGAAAGAGCTTTTTCACTATGGTAAGCGCGGCGATAAGCTGCGCTCTCAACGTCGGTATGAACGCGCTGTTCATTTACGGCATAGGGCTGGGCGTACTCGGCGCGGGCTTCGCCACTTTGATTTGCCGAGCCGTTCCCGCAATTTTCATGCTCGTTCTTATTACGCGCAAGAGCAACGTCGTAAGGGTGAAGCTGTTAGAAAAATTTTCTTTCGACAGGGCGATGTTGAAGAGGATACTTCACCTCGCCGTGCCAAGCGGGATAGAGAGCTGCCTTTTCCAGCTCGGCAAGCTTATGACTTCCACGTTCGTCAACGTGGGCTGCTACGTGCAGCCTATGCTTGATAGCAACGGCGTGCAGATGGCGGACGCCAACGGCAATCTTATGTGGATAAACGTGCAGGCGAACGGCAACTCTATCGCCAATCAGATTAACAACATAGCGTCCGTAGTGGGAAGCGGCGTAGGCACGTCCTGCCTTACGGTAATAGGTCAGTCGGTAGGCGCGGGCGACGCGGAACAGTGCAAATACTATATGAAGAAGATGTTCGTCCTCTCGTATATCGCTAACGCGCTGTTCGTCGGCTTAATAATGGCGACCGCGCCCTTTCTCGTCAATCTCTACGGCTACTCGCAGGAATCGCGCGATATAGCTCTGACCTGTCTGTATTTCTGCCTTTCCTTCCAGTTCGTAACCTACCCGCTTTCGTTCACCACGCCTGCGATTTTAAAGGCTACAAGCGACGTGCGCTACGTTATGGTCTGTGCGGTGGTTTCTATGATAACTATGCGCGTTGGGCTGTGTTTTATACTTACGACCGACAAGATTCCCGGCTTGCCTCAGCTCGGCGCGATGGGTTATTGGATAGGTATGTGCGCGGATTGGGTGCTTCGTTCGGTACTGTTTATGGCAAGATTGCTGTCCGGCAGGTGGAAGAAGGCTTCGGGACTTATAAAAAACTGATGGGTTTATAAACCAAGGATTTACGGAGGTATAATTGAATGGCTTTCCGACAGATGTATGAAGAAAAATTTATGCGCTTCCCCGACGGGAAAAGCAAGGCTTTGACCTTTTCGTACGACGACGGCGTAAAGGCGGACAAGCGCCTTTTGTCCGTGTTTGAAAGGTACGGTTTAAAGGGCACGTTCAATCTCAATTCAAAGCTCTTCGACTGCGAAAACTGGCACGGCAGAATGGGCGAGGAGGAAACCTTCGAGGCTTTCGTTAACAGCGGACAGGAAATAGCTCTGCACGGCGCAAGACATATATTTTTGAATAAAGTGCCTCTGCCCGAAGCGATAAAGGAAATAGCGGACAACCGCGCGTATCTCGAAGAGAAGTTTTCGCGCATAGTAAACGGAATGGCTTACGCTTATAACGGCTATAACGCGGAAATCAAGCGGGTTTTAAAGGATTTGGGGGTAAAGTATGCGAGGACTACCGAGTCCACGCGCTCTTTCGATATGCCTTCGGACTGGCTGGAAATAAAACCGACCTGCCACCACAACGACCAATATTTGACCAAACTTACCGAAAGGTTTTTAAACACCTGCGCGGAAGAGCAGTTTAAACGTCGCGAACCCTATCTGTTTTATATTTGGGGGCACAGCTACGAATTCGACGACAACGATAATTGGGAAATTATTGAAAATCTCGGCAAGTCCGTATGCGGCAGAGAGGATATCTGGTTCGCAACGAACGGCGAAATATGCGACTATGCGGCGGCGTACGCAAATCTGATTTTCTCCATGGACGGTGAGAGGGCGTTCAATCCTTCGCATATGCCCGTTTGGATAGAAATCCGAGGCAGAGTTTACCGCATAGGCGCGGGCGAAGAGGTCGCGTTCGATAAAGAATAGTGCGGGGGCAATCGCATTTAACGGCGCGTTTGACGCGTAAAATAACGCTCATTAAATAATTTTCGATAAAGTTAAGCCGCGGGCGCTTTAATTTGAAGCGCCCGCGGCTTTTTTTTGCGTTATATTCAGTTATAAGCCGGTTATAAGCCGGTTATCTTCCCAGCCAGCCGCCGTCTACGGCAAGCGTAAAGCCGTTTACGTAGTCGGAAGCGGAGGAAGCGAGGAACACCGCCGCCCCTGCAAGGTCTTCGGGCGTGCCCCACCTACCCGCAGGTATGCGCGCGAGTATATCCGAGCTTCTTTCCTCGTCCTTTCTCAAAGCTTCGGTGTTGTTGGTCGCCATATATCCCGGGGCTATTCCGTTTACGTTGATACCGTATTTAGCCCATTCGTTGGCGAGCGTCATCGTAACGCCCCTTATCGCCGACTTTGAAGCGGTGTAGGAAGGCACTCTTATGCCGCCCTGATATGAGAGCATGGAGGCTATGTTTATTATTTTACCGCCCGACTGCTGTTTTAAAAACTGCTTGGCTACCGCCTGCGAAAGGAAGAACACCGTTTTTAAATTTACGTTTATCACGCTGTCCCAGTTCTCTTCGGAAAAATCTATCGAATCCTGCCTTTTGATTATCCCCGCGTTGTTTACGAGAATATCTATTCTGCCGAATCTGTCAAGCGTCTTTTGTATCACTTCGGGCACTACTTCCGCAGACGACAGGTCTGCTAAAACGTTGTAAAACTTTTCGCTGCCGAGCATTTCTTCGGTTTCCGCAGACGGTCTGCGCGAAACTCCCGCAACGACCGCTCCCGCTTCGACGAAAGCTTTGCATATGCCTTGTCCCAATCCCGTGTTAGAGCCGGTAACGATAGCTACTTTGCCTTTAAGGCTGAACGAATCCAAAATCATAATTTTCCCCCTGAAAATTTAATGCTTATTTCTGCTAATATATAATACTACAAATTTATCGTTAAATCAAGGGGTAAAATCAATTTCTTTTCGGTGTTCGCGCGCCGTTCGAATAGCGGTCATACTCCGACGTTTTCAGACTGTTTGCGGCTTGCCGCTCTCTTCTCTATAAGTTTCTGAATTTCGACGAGGGGGATAATCATAGCGGCGGCTCCCGCGGATATAAGCCATTCGTACCAATTAAGCCGAGCGGTGCGAAAAATTCCGTTGAAGAAGGGTATCATAACTACGGGCAACGTCAAAGCCACGCCCAGAATCGCGGAAAGATTGAGGTATTTGTTGCCGAACAGGTTTTTATCGAGCACGCTGTTTCGCTGCGAGCGCAGATTATACGCGTGTATAAGCTGAATAAAACAAAGGCATACGAACGCCATTGTCATCGGAACGGCGTGGTCTGCGCCGTCGGGCAGGGCGTAGTCGCCTATTAGATAAGCGGCGAGCACGAGAACGGTCTGCATAACGCCCTGTAAAATTATATCCTTGCCCATCGCCCCCGCAAACAGGGAAGAGCCGCTCTTTCTCGGCGGAAGATTCATAACGTCCTTTTCTGCCCTTTCCGCGCCGAGAGAGAGGGCGGGGAAGCTGTCGGTAACAAGGTTTATCCACAGTATCATGACCGGCGTTAAAAAGTTTTCGCCCAGAATAACGTTTACTATGAACAGGCACAGCACTTCCGCTATGTTTGCCGAAAGCAGAAACTGTATGGCTTTCGTAATGTTGGAAAAAATTTTTCTGCCCTCTTCCACCGCGCCTACTATGGTTGCGAAGTTGTCGTCCGTCAGCACCATATCCGCGGCTTCCTTGCTTACCTGCGTGCCGGTTATTCCCATACCTATGCCTATGTCGGCTTCCTTGATGGAGGGGGCGTCGTTAACGCCGTCGCCCGTCATCGCCGTTACCTTGCCGTTCGCGCGGAACGCCTTGACTATTCTCACCTTGTTTTCGGGGCTCACCCTCGCGAAAACGGCGTACTTTTCTATATTTTCGCGCAGCTCCTCGTCGGTCATTTCGTCGAGCTGCGCGCCCGTAGCGGTGAGGTCGCCCTCCCGCAAAATATCCAGCTCTTCAGCTATCGCGCACGCGGTATCCATATGGTCGCCCGTTATCATAAGCGCGCGTATGCCCGCCGTGCGGCACTTCTTCACCGCCGCCTTAACCTCCGCGCGAGGGGGGTCTATCATTCCCGTAAGTCCTACGAATACCATATTCTCCTCGTCGGCGCAGTCTCCGTCCTTATACGCCGCGGCGAGTACTCGCAGCGCGCGTTTAGCCATTTTCGCGTTGGCCAGGTAAATGGACTTTACGTCGTCGTCGCTTATGGGTTTTACCCCGTCGGGCGTGAGTATGTGCGAACACCTCGGTATAAGCATATCGGGCGCGCCCTTGGTATAACTCACGGCCCCGCCGCCGCAGGCGTGCACGGTGGTCATAAGCTTTCTTACGCTGTCGAAAGGTTTCTCGTCAATTCGGGGATATTCCCCGCGCAATTTGCTGAGTTCAAGCCCGTTGGCGCGCGCGTAGTCGACGAGCGCGGTTTCGGTAGGGTCGCCCGCAAGCCCTTCGGCGGTCTCCGCCGTATCGTTGCACAGAGCCATAATTCTGCACAGCAATTCTCCGTTTTCTGACGGGCAGTATCCGTCCTTTACGGTCATCTTGTTTAGGGTGAGAGTGCCCGTTTTATCCGAACATATAATCTCGCAGCAGCCCAGCGTTTCCACGGCGGACAGGTTTTTTACTATCGCGTTCTGCCTGCTCATCTTCTGCACGCCCATAGCGAGCACTATGGTAACCACCGCGGGCAGCCCTTCGGGGATAGCCGCAACGGCAATCGCGACAGAGGTCATAAATGAGTCGGCTATATCCCCTCCGCGGCACACGTTCACGATAAATATTACGGCGGCGATAGCCAGCACCGCAACCGAAAGAATCTTAGCCGTCTTTGCAAGCTGTCTGTTGAGTGGGGAGGGGGATTCGCGCACTTCGGTAAGCATTCTGGCAATTTTTCCCGTTTCGGTATCCATACCCGAGGCAACGACTATGCCTTTGCCCCTGCCGTAGGTAACCGTTCCGCCGGAATACGCCATATTCCGCCTGTCGCCGAGAGCCGCTTTTTCGTCGAAAATTTCCGTGTGCGTCTTTTCTGCGGGCACGGACTCTCCCGTAAGGGCGGCTTCTTCGATTTTTAGAGAGGCGGATTCGGTAAGCCGCATATCCGCGGGGACGACGTCGCCCGCTTCGAGCACGACTATATCCCCCGATACGACGTTTTCCGCGGGTATAGTCTGTTGCTTTCCGTCGCGCAGAACCTTTACGAAGGGTTTGTTTTTCATCTTCAACGCCGCCAAAGCGTTTTCGGCTTTGTTTTCTTGTACCAGTCCTATTACGGCGTTTACTATTACTATAAGGAGTATGATGCCCGAATCAATCAGGTCGGCGTATTCGCCGTTGATTATGGCGAATACCGCCGAAACCGCCGCCGCGACGAGCAGAACTATTATCATAGGGTCGGTAAACTGCTTTAAAAATTTTACGACCGCGGGCGTTTTTTCGGCTTCTTTAAGCGCGTTCGGTCCGTTTTCCGCAAGCCGCCTTTCGGCTTCTTCGCTGGAAAGGCCGCTTTCGCCCGTTTTCAGCTCTTCGTACGTGCGCTCTATGCTCTTATCGTGAAAAGTCATAATTCACCTCTCGTTATATTGTATTTGATTATTGCCCGATAATTTAATTAAACCCGGCAAGTCGCGCATTAAATCCTTCGGTGCGGCAGACTTTTCCGTCCGTTTAAAAAAAGACTTCCGGCGAAATGCCAAAAGTCTTGTTTCCGAAATTAAACGGAGGCGCAACCGGACGGATAAAAGCCGTCGGGTATGGCGGTTACGCGCTTGCAACTACTCCCTTTTACTCAATTATATTATCAGAAAATTAAGTTTATGTCAACGGGTATTTTAAATTCGCGTCGGCGGTTTTGCAAATAAGGGCGCGGCACGCCTGTTTTAGCGCGCCGCGCCGAGCCGTATTCCCGCGATTTCGGGTTTTATTTATATGCGCCCGTCTATCGCCGATTCTGCAAGTTTTTTAAGCCGTCGGCAGAATTACCTGCGCGCCGCCGTCTGTTACCAGAACCCCGGGCAGTTCGCCGTTCCATTTGTCGAGGTATTCTGCGTATTTCAGATAGTCTGTGATAACGGCTATTTCTTCCGCCGTCTTGCCGCTGAAATCTATTTCGTATTCGGTAACTAGGTTGCCGTCCTCGTCTGTTAGCGTGTTCTCGATAATTTCAAAACCGAGCGCGCGGGCTATTTCCACCGATTTAAGCTTAATGCTCTGCGCCTCCGCCTGAGCGATCAGCACTGCGGACTGCGCCTCAGCCGTAGCCGTGGCTATACGCGCTTCCGCCTGCAATTTTGCGACTTCCAGCTCCTTTTCGGCGTTGACTATCGCCGTGGCTTTCTCGTATTCCGCCTTCAACTTTTCCTGTTCGGCTATCATTTTGTCCTCGACCGTCTTTTCAAACGCGTCGGAGAAGTCTATGTTGGTAAGTACAACTGTGTTGACGGTTACGAAATAGTTGCTGTCTATCGCGTTTTTTACCGTCGTTTCAACCTCGGGCGAAATGTTCGCCCTCGTCTCTATTATGGTCATCGCCGAATAGGAGGAGAGCACCGATTTTGCTTTTTCCACCGTAACGCTCTGTATGCGGTTAGAAAGAGTGTCCAGCGTGCCGTAATTGTTCGCAATCTCTATGGCTTTGGAAGAGTCAATTTGATACTGAACGGTCATCATAATGTCCATAGTCTGCGCGTCTTTGGAATAAGCCGTTGTCTTTACGTCGAGGTTCTGCACTCTCGCGTCGTAAATTTCGTAGCTTTCCGTAACCCAGAAATCGAAGTACGTGCCCGCGTTGCGCACTTTTACCGCGTCGCCGAGGTGTTTAACTACGGCAACTTCGCCCGCCGTGACCGTGTGAAAGCTGAACGGAATAAATACGAACAGCAACGCGCATAAAACCGAAACGCCCGCAAATATGCCGCCGCGAACGGGGTTTTTAGCTACGATTTTTTCATCGCTCCTGCGTTTTGCACCCTTAGTCGCAAATGCGAATCCGCCCTTGAAAAAGTACGCCGCCATAACGGCGCATACGGCTGCGACGGTAAAGAAAATTACTCCTGTAATAAATCCGATTGTCATTTTATATTTTTCTCCTTACACAATAAATTACCTCGTATCTCGGGCTTTTTATTCCGTCCGGACAAAAATAAAAAGACCTTCGACGGCAGAGGTTCTGCCTTCAAAAGTCTTGTTTACGGAAAATTTCTGAATTTTCCGTCCGCAACGCCGGGTAAAACTACCGTGTTGACGACGTCGCGCTTTCAACTACTCCCTTTTTACAAGCATAATGATAGCACGCCCCGCCCGATAAGTCAAGCGTTTTTCGATAAAATTTTATCGATTTTGCGGTGCAGGTCGAAATTTTGCGTTAATATCCGTTTTTTATATTAATATATCCGTTTTGTATATGGACTTGCCGCTCTGCGGTTTTATATAATATTGTACGGATAATAAATAATAAGCGCATAGCGCGCTTTAAGGGGGTTTTATGACTGTTAAAGAAAAGTTGAACCAACTCGTAGACCGGCTCGAATGCGTCGGTATTGTGCCCGTAATCAAGCTGGACAAGGTGGAGAATGCGGAAAAACTTGCCAAGGCTCTCCGCGACGGCGGAATAAACTGCGCGGAAGTAACTTTCAGGGCTAAGGGAGCAGACGAGGTAATTTCCCGTATGGTAAAGGCTTATCCCGATATGCTCGTGGGCGCGGGAACGGTGCTCACCTGCGAACAGGCGGACGCGGCGTACGCCGCAGGCGCTAAATTCTGCGTAGCGCCCGGGCTCAATCCCAAAGTGGTAAAGCATTGCCTCGATAAGGGCATACCCTTCGCTCCCGGATTGTCGTCCGCAAGCGAGATAGAGCAGGCGTTGGAGCTCGGTCTGGATTTCGCAAAGTTCTTCCCTGCCGAACAGGCGGGCGGTCTGCCCTACATCAAGTCGGTGTGCGGACCTTATACTACTATGCGCTTTATGCCTACGGGCGGCGTTACGGCGGACAACCTCAACACCTATCTCGCGTACAACAAGATAGTCTGTTGCGGCGGAAGCTGGATAGTTCCCGGCAAACTTCTCGACGAAGAGAATTGGGAGGGCATAACCGCGCTCTGCCGCGAGGCGATAGATAAGATGCTCGGCTTCTCGGTCGTGCACGTCGGAATAAACTGCGCAAACCCCGAAGAGGCTGAAAGCGTAGCCGACAAGTTCGACGCGGCGTTCGGCTTTACCAAAAAGGTGGGCAACAGCTCGGTATTCGCGTCCACTTACGTAGAGTGTATGAAGTCCCCCTTCAAGGGCGATATGGGGCATATAGCCGTAGCTACCAATTCCGTAAAGCGCGCGGTATATCAGCTTAAAGCGCGCGGGTTCGAAATAGACGAAGAGTCGGTTAAATACGATAAGTCGGGCGTTATGACGGTTGCTTACTTAAAGGATTCCTTCGGCGGGTTCGCGGTTCATCTCGTGCTTAAAAAGTAACGCGCGTGTGCGGGCAGTCCCCGAATATCGCTCTATCGCGCGCAAAAGCCATATGCCTTACGCATTCGGCGCGTTCGGTCGGCGGATATATAGCTCGAAATATTAAAAGCGCGAAATAAAAAAACGCATAATCTTAAAAGCGCGAAATATTTACAGCGCGAATTCCTGCGCTGAAAATCCGGTTTCTTCCGCTTGATAAAAAGCGGCAAAATACAATATATTTAATAATTCAAATTTCAATTTCAAGGAGAAAAAAGATGAAAAAAATCGTAACTATGGGCGAAATAATGCTTCGCCTTTCCACCCCCAACAACGAAAAGTTTATCCAGGCTGACGAATTCGACGTCAACTACGGAGGCGGCGAAGCTAACGTTGCGGTATCCTGCGCCAACTACGGTCACAGCGCCGAATTCGTAACCGCCGTTCCCGACAACGAGCTCGGCGAATGTGCGATTGCGGCTCTCCGCAAATACGGCGTGGAAACCAAGCACATAGCAAAGTGCGGCGAAAGATTGGGTATCTACTATCTCGAAACAGGTTCTTCTATGAGACCTTCCAAGGTAGTTTACGACCGCGCTCACTCGTCCATAACCACCGCGACCGCCAAAGATTTCGATTTCGACGAAATATTCAAGGACGCCGACTGGTTCCACTTCACGGGTATCACTCCGGCTGTTTCCGACGCGGCGGCGGTACTCACGGAAGAGGCTCTCAAAGCGGCTAAAAAGCACGGCGTTACCGTGTCTGTCGACCTCAACTTCCGCAAAAAGCTCTGGTCCAGCGAAAAGGCTCAGAAGGTTATGACCGGTCTTATGAAGTACGTCGACGTATGTATAGGCAACGAAGAGGACGCCGAACTGGTTCTCGGCTTCAAGCCCGGCAAGACGGACGTCACCTCCGGCGAACTCGAACTTGCGGGATACAAGTCCATCTTCGAACAGATGGTAGCCAAGTTCAACTTCAAGTACGCGATTTCTTCCCTCCGCGTATCCCACTCCGCGTCCGATAACGGCTGGTCGGCTTGCATCTATTCTGCTGAAACCAAGGAATTCTATCATTCCAAGACCTATTCTATCCATCCCATCGTTGACCGCGTAGGCGGCGGCGACTCCTTCGCGGGCGGCGTTATAACCGGTTTCCTCGACGGCAAGGATTTCAAGTCCGCGCTCGAATTCGGCGTAGCTGCTTCCGCATTGAAGCACACCATTCCCGGCGACTTCAACCTCGTATCCCGCAAGGAAGTCGAAGCTCTCGCGGGCGGCGACGGCTCGGGCAGAGTTCAGAGATAATGAAAGTAGCCTTCCGCACGCACGACCTCGGCGTAAAGGGGTTGGAGGCGGCGACGGCTAAGTTGAAGGAATGTAACCTCGACGCTGTTCAGCTGGTGGCGTACAAGTTTATGGACGACGTAAAGTACGCCCCCGGCGGACTTACAGAGGATAAGGCGGTTGGAATAGGCAAAGCTTTTAAGGACGCGGGCGTAACCGTGGGGCTTATAGGCGCCTATTTCAATCCCGTCCATTCCGACAAACGTAAAGTTGCGGACTGCAAGCAGGTATTTAAGGATTATCTGAAATACGCCAAGCTGCTCGGTTGCGATACGGTGGGCAGCGAAACGGGTTCGTTTAACGACGACAAGTGGACGTATAATCCTTTAAACCGCACCGAAGAGGCCTTACAGACGGTAATCGAAACCTTTTCCGAACTCGCCGATTACGCGGCGGAACGGGGCGTGAATATCGGTATGGAAGGCGCGGCGGGGCACGTCTGCTACGACGTAAAAACTTTAAAGAGAGCCGTAGACGCCATAGACCGCAGTAACGTAAAGGTAATTTTCGATATATACAACTATCTCGATTCGTCCAACTACGGCGATTACCTTGAAATATTAAAGCGAGGACTGGACGCCTTCGCGGGGAAAATCATAGCTTTTCACCTCAAAGATTACGTAATAGAGGACGGGAAGATAAAGCAGGTCGTTCCCGGCAAAGGACTGTTCGATTACGGCAGAATACTTGCCGAGATTAAGGCTTACGATAAAAACGCCCTCCTCGTTTTAGAGGGCACGACGGGTGAAAATATAGTTCCCTGCACCCGCTTCGTAAAGCGCATATGGGAAGAGGTCTGATTTCGCCGTCAGAGGCGTTGAACGACCGTATATATAAGGAGAAAACAACAAAATGAAATTCGACGTAAGATATTCCAATCATCCCGACGATTCCAAGCGTTACGATACGAAGGAATTACGCGAAAAATATCTGATTGAAAAACTGTTCGAGGCGGACGAGATTCTTCTAACTTATTCGCATCAGGACAGAATAATAGCAGGCGGCGCGATGCCGGTGAAAGAGTCGCTCTCTCTCGGCACGTTCAAGGAGCTTGCAACCGACTATTTCCTCGAAAGGAGAGAAATGGGCGTAATAAATATCGGCGGCGCGGGCGTGATAGCCCTCGACGGCAAGAAATACGATATAGGCTTCAAAGAGGGCATTTACATCGGTATGGGCACAAAGGACATTACCTTTACCTCGAAAGACGGCGCGAATCCCGCAAAGTTCTATATCAATTCCTGCCCCGCCCACAAAACCTATCCCACGGTTAAAATAGTCAAACCCGTAGAGGGCGTTCAGCCCCCCGAAGGCGTGAAGTACTGCGTACAGCGCCACCTCGGCAGCGAAGCTACAATCAACAAGCGCACGATCAACCAGTTTATCATAGGCGACGTGTGCGAAAGCTGTCAGCTTGCTATGGGTATGACCGAACTCGCCGTAGGCTCGGCGTGGAATACTCTCCCTTCGCACACCCACGAAAGGAGAATGGAAGTTTATATGTACTTCGAGCTGCCCGAAACCGAAGCGGTGTTCCACCTTATGGGCACGCCTCAGGAAACGCGCCATATCGTAATGCATAACGAGCAGGCGGTGATTTCCCCCTCGTGGTCTATCCACACGGGCGTAGGCACTAAGAACTACACCTTCATCTGGGGCATGTGCGGCGAAAATCAGGCGTACGACGATATGGACAATATCAGAACCGAAGATTTGAGGTAAAATTCAGATAAAAATAAAATTTATAGCGGCGCGCTAACGTCCGCCGCTAATAACAGGGGAAAATAAAAATGGCACATCTTTTATTCAAGGACGTAAACAAAGTATATCCTAACGGCTATCACGCCGTGCACGATTTCAATATGGAAATCAAAGACGGCGAATTTATCTGCCTCGTAGGCGATTCGGGCTGCGGCAAATCAACCACTCTGCGTATGATTGCGGGGCTCGAAGACATAACCGCGGGCGAATTTTATATCGACGGCAAGCTTGCCAACCAGATGTCGTCGAGGGAGAGGGGAATCGCTATGGTATTCCAGTCCTACGCGCTCTATCCCCATCTTACCGTGTACGAAAATCTCGCTTTCGGTCTTACGCTCGAAGGTATCGACGCGGACGTAATCGACGAAAAGGTCAAGGCTACGGCAAAAATCCTCGGCTTGACAGAATATCTCGAAAGATTCCCCCGCAACCTGTCGGGCGGTCAGTGTCAGCGCGTAGCGGTAGGCCGCGCTCTCATACGTAAGGTTTCGATATTCCTTATGGACGAACCTCTGTCCAACCTCGACGCAAAACAGCGCGTTACCATGCGTTCGGAAATCAAGCAGATTCACCGCTCGGTCGGCGCGACTACTATCTACGTCACCCACGACCAGACCGAAGCTATGACTATGTCGGACAGAATAGTCGTAATGAAGTCGGGCGGATACGTTCAGCAGATAGGCACTCCTTACGAGCTGTATTTCCACCCGCACAACCTCTTCGTCGCAGGATTCATAGGCGAACCTCCTATGAACTTCCTCCGCGGCAAGGTAGAGGGCGGCAGGTTTGTAAATAATTCCGGTCTTAACTTCGATTTAGCGCCCGTCGTAAACGACGTAAAGGCTATCGAGGGCAAGGAAGTAGTGTTTGCGTTCCGTCCCGAAGCCATTAAAATCGCCAATGGCGGCAAGGCGGGCAAGGACGAATATCTGATAGAGTCCAAGGTAGACCTTACCGAGCTTCTCGGCGACACCACCAACGTTTACGCAAACGTGGGCGACGTCAACGTAATTTTAAAAATCAACCCTCACGATACTCCCGCAATGGGCTCTGCGTTCAAATTCGTAGTGCCTTACAAAGCCGCTTATCTCTTCGATAAGGAAACCGAACAGGTAATTGCTTCGGATATAGAGAGAAATTAAAGCTTTCTTAAACGGAGAACGGCATCGCTTTGCGGCCCGCGTTCTGCGGGTCGTGCGGAATCAACAATCAACCTACCGCGTAAAGGGCGTAGTGCGCCCTTTGCGGTTGCTCGGTCGCGTACGGCATTTTGCGGGGCGCGTCGGCAATAACAATATTCATAAAATAAACAGGGAGTTTCACGATGGAAACATTAAGCAGAAAATTATTCAACAAACCTTCGAGAAAAATAAGGATAATGCAGTTCGGCGAAGGCAACTTCCTTCGCGCGTTCATAGAATGGATTTTACAGGATTTGAACGATAAAGGCGCGATCTCTTCCGACGTAGCCGTCGTTCAGCCTATGCCCTTCGGCAGGGTTAAAGAGCTCGCCGATCAGGACGGGCTTTACACCCTCCGCTTAGAGGGTATCGACAAGGGCGAAAAGGTTAAAACCAGCCGCGTTATAGATATTATCGGCGACTGCGTAAATCCTTTCACACAGTACGAACACTTCCTTTCCTACGGCGAAAGCGAAGATTTGCAGGTAATCATATCGAATACTACCGAAGCGGGCATTGCTTTCGACCCTACGGATACTGATTTTACACAATGCCCCAAGTCCTTCCCCGGCAAGCTTCTCGCTCTTTTAAAGAGAAGGTACGACCGCTTCGACGGCGATATGAGCAAGGGGCTGGCTATAATCCCCTGCGAGCTTATAGACAACAACGGCGACGAGCTTTACAAGTGCCTCACACGACTTGCCGAGCATAACGGAATGGATAAGGACTTCATAAAGTGGATGCAGACGGCTAACCACTTTACCTCCACGCTGGTAGACCGCATAGTTCCCGGCTATCCGAGAAACGAAATCGACGCCATACGCGAAGAGGTGGGATACGTAGACAACAACGTGGTCAAGGGCGAAATTTTCCACCTTTGGGTATTGAAGAAAGAACCCTTCGTTCAGAAGGTTCTCCCCGCGGATTCCACGGGGCTCAACGTAATTTTTGCCGACAGCATCAAGCCCTATAAACAGAGAAAGGTAAAGATTTTAAACGGCTCGCATACGGCTATGGTGCCCGTTGCGTACCTCTGCGGCATAGATACGGTCGGCGAAGCGGTAAACGACCCCGTCATAGGCAAGTTTGTGCGCGACTTCATCTTCGACGAAGTAAATCCCACCATTGATTTGCCTCAGGACCAGATGACGGCGTTCGCGAATTCGGTTATCGAAAGATACCGGAACCCGTTTATCCGCCACGAGCTTATGTCCATAGCGCTCAATTCCACCACCAAATTCAGGACGAGACTTCTGCCTACGCTCACCGACTACGTAAGGATTACGGGCAATCTTCCCAAGCACCTGCTGTTCTCGTTTGCGGCGATAGTGGAATTCCACAAGGGCAAGAGGGGCGATGAGGATATAGCTCTCAAAGACGACTCCGCATTGCTCGCTCATTGGGCGAAGCTCTGGGCTGAATTCAACGGCGATTATCTCAAACTTGCAGAAAAGGCGCTCGCCTGGACGGAAGCGTGGGAGATGGATATGAACGCCATTCATCCCGACATAACCGCTACGGTTGCGGAATATCTTAAAGATATAGACACTAACGGAATGAAGAAAGCTGTGGAAGGGTTTGTCAATGGCTAAGAAAACAATTATAATAAATCCCCTCGACAACGTAGCCGTCGCTCTTACCGACCTTAAAAAGGGCGAATCGCACGAGGGCGTAGTCTTAAAAGAGGACATTACCAAGGGTCACAAATTCACTCTCCGCGACGTTAAGAGCGGCGAGCAGATAATCAAATACGGCAACAGTATAGCCGTTGCAACGCAGGATATCCCCGCGGGAAGCCACGTTCATACGCACAACGTTCATACTAATCTGTCGGAAAATCTTGAATATACCTACGATAAGGTTTCAACCGAAATAAAAAAGGTTACGCCACGCAAGGTTAACGTGTACGAGCGCGCGGACGGCAACGTCGGAATCCGCAACGAGCTATGGATAATTCCCACGGTAGGTTGCGTAAACGGACAGGCTAAACTCATTCTCGACACTTTCAAGCAGAAATACGGCGAAGAGGGTTTCGACGGAATTTTCACCTACACCCACCCCTACGGCTGTTCCCAGCTGGGCGACGACCATGAGAGGACTAAATTTATCCTTCAAAAGATGGTGCGTCACCCCAACGCGGGCGGCGTGCTTGTGTTGGGTCTGGGCTGCGAAAACAACCAGATGTCCGCTTTCAAGGAAGGCCTCGGCGAAGTGGACGGCGACAGGATAAAATTCCTCGTCTGCCAGGAGGTAGAGGACGAAATAGAGACGGGCGTAGAGCTCTGCCGTCAGATATCCGAAGTCATAAAAAAGGACAAGAGGGTAGAAAAGGACATTTCCTGTCTCAAAGTCGGGCTTAAATGCGGCGGTTCGGACGGGCTTTCGGGCATAACCGCAAATCCGCTCGTGGGAATGTTCTCCGACTATATCGTCGCCGCAGGCGGCACTACCGTGCTTTCCGAAGTGCCTGAAATGTTCGGAGCAGAACAGCTTTTAATGAACAGGGCGAAGGACGAAGCCACCTTTGAAAAGGTGGTCAAGCTCATCAACGATTTCAAGGATTATTTCCGCCGCAACGGTCAGGTGGTTTACGAAAACCCCTCGCCCGGCAATAAGGCGGGCGGCATAACCACGCTCGAAGACAAATCTCTCGGCTGCACGCAGAAGTCCGGTTCGGGCCCCGTAGAGGACGTAGTATTCGACGACGGTTACGTAACAGCTAAGGGTCTCAACCTTCTCAACGGCCCCGGCAACGATATGTGCGCGGTTACAAACATCGCCGCGGCCGGCTGCCATATGGTGCTTTTCACCACGGGTCGCGGCACGCCTTTCGGCGGATTCGTTCCCACAATCAAAATAGCTACCAACAGCGAGCTTGCGGCTAAAAAAGCGAATTGGATAGACTTCAACGCGGGCGCGGTGCTCGAAACCGATTTCGCCACGCAGCTTGAAAAGCTTATCGACCTGATAGTGGAAACGGCTAACGGCAAAAAGACCAAAAACGAACTCAATAATACCAAAGAAATCGCAATTTTCAAAACGGGAGTTACTCTATAATGAAAGCTTTTATGGATAAAGATTTTCTGTTAGACACGGAAACGGCTAAAAAACTGTATCACGAGCACGCCGAAAAGATGCCCATCATCGACTATCACTGTCATTTACAGCCCAAAGAGATTTACGAGGACAAGAAGTTCCGCAATCTTACCGAAGTATGGCTGGGCGCAGGCGACAGATACGGCGACCACTATAAGTGGAGAGCGCTCCGCGCAAGGGGCTACGAAGAGGATTCCATATCGGGACCTGACGACGACTATAAAAAATATTTGCAGTTCGTAGAGAGTATGCCCTATTTCGTGGGCAATCCGCTCTATCACTGGTCGCACCTCGAAATGCAGAGATATTTCGGCATTAACGATATAATCAATACCAAAAATGCAAAAAAGATTTGGGACGAGGCTAACAAGGTGCTAGAAACGCTGACCGCGCGCGAGATGATGTATAAGTTCAATGTTAAGACCGTCTGCACCACCGACGACCCCGTGGATTCCTTGGAATGGCATAAGAAGATGAACGAGGACAAGACCCTGAAAGTAAAGGTTCGCCCCGCGTTCCGTCCCGATAAGGCAATAAACGTGGAGCTTTCGTGGTTTGCAAGCTGGGTAAAACAGCTTGCCGGCGTCGTAGGCAAAGAAATTAAAACGCTCGAAGACCTCTGCAACGCGCTTGCGGATAGGATAGATTATTTCGATTCTATGGGATCTAAGCTCTCCGATCACGCGCTCGACGTGGTGTGCTATGCTCCCGCGACCTATGAAGAGGCGAACGCCGTATTCCTCAAAGGAATGAACGGCGAGCCCGTTTCGGTTGCGGAACAGGATAAATATAAGGGCTACGTGCTCGTATTCCTAGGCAAGCAGTACGCAAAGCACGGCTGGGTACAGCAGTATCATATAGGCGCTCTGCGCAACAACTCCAAATCCATGCTCGAAAAGATAGGACCGGATACCGGTTTCGACGCTATCGAGGACGCGGTGTATATGGAAAAGCTTTCGGCTCTCCTCGGCGAGCTGGACAGGCAGGACGCTCTGCCTAAGACCATTCTCTATTGCCTCAACCCTCGCGATAATTACGCGCTTACTGTCCTTTCGGGCTGTTTCCAGAAGGAAGGAATCAAGGGCAGGGTGCAGGTCGGCACGGCGTGGTGGTTCCTCGATCAGCAGGACGGTATGCGCCAGAATCTCGAAACGCTTATGCAGGTAGGGCTTGTGGCTCAGTCGGTTGGTATGCTTACCGATTCGCGTTCCTTCCTCGCATATCCCCGCCACGAATATTACAGGCGCATTTTGTGCCAGATGCTCGGCAGACTCGTGGAAAGCGGTCAATATCCCGAAGAAGAGATGGAAACGCTCGGTAAAATCGTCGAGGACGTCTGCTATAACAACGCAAAAGAATATTTCGGGTTTTAACAGGCGGCAAAAAGGTCAATAATATAAGAGTTACTAAAGAAGGCGCCGTGCAGTTTCTGACTGCACGGCGCCTCGCCGCTTGTTTTACGGAAGATTGATTGAGTTTTCGCCTCAGCCTATTGCCGTTGTACGGACATATGCCAAGGGGTAACGCCTCTTCTCGCTTGGCGTTGGCTTTCGGGATTGCAAAGGCTTTTCGACCTTGCTCGCCGTTGTAAGTTAAAACCATAAACGGAAAACGTTCGGCGATATGCCTTAATCGCCGCATTTTTCCCGGAATGAAGATAGCGCTTTTTCCGTTTCGGCGTCGTTCGTCTCGCGGCACCATTTGACGGGCGATAAAGGAGCCGCGCTTTTAAGGTTGCGGTAGGAAAATCTCGCCGTTTTGTCGCGGTAGGTGTCGTTCCATTTATCGAAAAGGAGCGGGGATATGTGGCTTCCAAGCGAGCAATTTATAAATTCGCACTTGCCGAAATCGCGCCAGGGGCGCGCCAGAAAAACGCTGCCTTCGCCTACTCCTCCGTTCACGAAATAGCAATCTATAAACGTATAGCCGCGCTCCTGCTTCAAGGAGTGGGCGGGCGCGGCAACGTAGCCGATTTCGCGCCCGTCGCAAACAGAAATAAAATCGCAGTTCTTAAAATACGCCTCCGCGCAGCCGAAAACGTAGTCTACCGTCCCGTATATGCGGCAGTTTTCGTAAATCTGTACGGCGGCTCCCTCAAAATAGAGCTGTTCGCGCGGTATGAATCCGTCGTAGTAGGTCGGGTCGTCGGTGAGCCCCGAATATCTTATAACCAGGTCGTCGGGGAACGGGGCCGTGAACAGGGTGTCCTGCGTGGATTTTAAATCCAGGTTGCGCGCGTGGAAAAAATCGCCGTTCACCGAAAGCGCTACGCACTGCCCGGCTTTTACGGGGTCGGCGTTTGAATTTTCTATCGTAAGGTTTTCAAGGCGGACTCTCTTGCCCGTAACGCAGACCGTAAAGGTGCGGAAGGTGTTGAATTCCCTGCCGTCGGGGTGGGGTTTGCGCGCGTAATCGTCGTAGGTTATTACCGTTGTTTCACGCCCGCAACCTATAATGGTTAGGTCGTTTTTGCGGATTACCAGCTTTTGCCTGTAAGTGCCTTCCGCAAGATATATTGTGGCGGGACCCGTCAATCCGTCCAATATAGACTGTATATCGTCCTTAGGCGACAAAAATAATTTATTCATAACTGACTCCTGACTTCCGTTGTGATTATTGTAACACAATTTTTTTTGTGAAACAATTAAAAAAGTATTGATTTTTGAAAAACCCTATGTTATAATTACTAAGCTAGATGTGATAATATAACAATATTCTCGCGCAAAAAATGCGCGAAAGTAAAATGTATGCGAAAAAACGGTTCAAGATTAATTTCAATACAGCAATACCGCACGACTGATTTATTTCTGTTTATGGTTATTCTGGCGGCGGCGGAGTTGCTTGTACACTACGCGGCAGTGTGGTTTCCGGAATCGGCGTTCTTTACTTTCTCTTTCGTTGTCCCCATTTGCGCCGTGGTTTTGATGCGCTGGGGCTGGCAGGCGATATTTTTCGCTATAACAAGCGGTCTTATGTATTGCGCGCTTAACGGAGGCGCCGCGGTTTCTTATCTTACTTACTGTATAGGGAATTCGTTCGTTCTTCTGGCGCTGATACCGTTGAAGTTTATAGGCTCTGAAAAGATAACTTCTAAATGGACGTGGTCGGCACTGTTCGTTTTAATCTGCTGGTTCTGTATTTATATCGGCAGAGCGGCGGTTTGGACTGTATGTTATGCGGTGAATCCTGTATCCGGCGCCGCGTTTTATTCCGGTTTTATTCAGTTTGCGGCAACCGATTTGTTATCGTTGGCGATGGCGGTTACGATAGTTCTGGTTTTGCGGCGCTTCAACGGTATGTTCGAAAATCAGATAACCTATCTTAAACGTTTCGATTCCGAGA
>CAZDZH010000017.1:19447-23647 GCA_964509935.1 uncultured Clostridia bacterium | reverse complement strand
GTTTTTGTGAAGTTTTCAGTTTTTATGTTAAAAAACTTACTTTATTTTGCCGAAACTTCAATTACCTCGCAGAGGTTTTCTTAAAAAACAGCGTCGACAAGATAGATTTACGACAACCACACAAATTCTTTAACGGTGATATTTTAGCAAATTATAAATCTGTTGTCAAGCGCACGCGGCATATTTGTTGGGCCGAATCAGCCGCCCTCCGCCGTTTTTTCTAACCGTTACAGCCGCCCCTCTGCCACCATATCTTACTTTCGCGCACCGCAACCTTCCGACCGCGCGTTCAGCGCTATTCGCCGCGCGAATTCGTCCGCAGAGACGTTTTGAAATTGCGCAGAGCTATTTTTAGCCAAACGCATTGACTTAAACCGCGCAATTTGTTAGAATAGTACAGGAAGCCGCCTGCGGCTCTTATATGCCGCAGGCGGCTAACCCTAAACAGACCCGAATAAACCGAAACAAAACGGAATAACCCTTATACTCAAACATATTAAACACAAGTAAAAGAGGAGAATATATGGACGAAAAGTCGCGTTACCGCAAATACATACGGGACAACCGCCCGTCAATAATCGGACTTTCAATCCTGTCTTGCTCCGCGTCGATAATAGTGGTGGCTTTCGCCTACCTTTCCAAACTGCTTCTTGACAACGTTTCAAACCCGTATTTTATATGGTACGCCGTTGCGACGGGCGTTCTGCTCGCGGCGGAAGTGGGCTGTAAATTCCTGTATTCCTACGTTGCCAACCTTAAAGTTTACAAAACCGAAAACGCCGTAAAAAAGCAAGCGTTTTTCGCCTTTTTGCGCAAAGACTACCTATCCGCCGAGGAGATGGACGACGCCGACGTTTTAAACCGATTAACTTCCGACTGTAAGGTAATCGCCGAAGGCATAATAACCTACATTCCCGACTTTGCGGGCTTGTTGACACGCATAGCCGCCTCCCTCGCCGTGCTGTTTTTCATAGACGCGTACTTCGCAGGCGGTCTGCTGATACTCGGCATAGCTATCTATTTCGCCACTAAGCTGTTGCGGCGGCGCAACAAAGCTCTGCACAAGCAAACCCAGCAGGCGGAAGGCGAAGTGCTTTCCTTTTATAAGGAGGGCATAGCCCACTCCTTCCTGTTCAAACTGTTTTCGAGCGGCAGAAAAGTTTCCGAGCGCTGCGACGAAATACAGCAAAAGTATGAAAAGGCGCGTATGCGCTATACAGGCTTCAACATCTTCGTAAACACGGGCTTTCTGTTATTTATGAGAGCATCCTACCTTTTCGCGATAATCTGGTCTGCGCTCAGCATAGCGCAAGGCGGCAGCGTGGGCAGTTTATTCGCCATAATTCAGCTTATAGCGCAGATAGAAGGTCCGTTCGGCTCGATTTCGGGTCTTATCCCCCGATATTTCCGCACGCTCGGCAGCGTAGAGCGCGTACTCTCCCTCGAAACCGACGCTCAGTCGCAGTCGGTTGAGATAAACGCTTTCGACGCGCCCGTTAAGGTGGACGACATTACTTTCGGCTACGGCGACGGGCATACCCCCCTTCGCGGCGTATCCCTGGAAATAGCCCCCGGCGACTTCATTGCCGTGGTTGGCGGAAGCGGCGCGGGAAAATCCACGCTTTTAAAATGTATTATGGGAATGTATTCCCCCGAAAGCGGCGCGGTGACTTACCGCGGCGAGGATATATCGCGCTGCCAAAGTCTGTTCACGTACGTGCCTCAGGGCAATTTTCTCATTCCCGGCAGCATAGAGGACAACCTGCTTTTATTCGCGCCCGAAGCCAAGCGAGAGCAGATCGACCGCGTCCTCGCGCTTACTATGTTAAAGGATAAGATAGATTCCCTGCCCGACAAGTTGAAAAGCTCGGTTTCCGACTTCGGAGCGGGTCTTTCAGAGGGCGAAGGTCAACGCCTTTCGATAGCCCGCGCTCTGCTTGTAAACCGACCCGTGCTGGTGCTTGACGAGTGTACTTCCGCTCTAGACGAAGCGACGGAAAAAGCCGTATTGGACAACCTTGTATCTTTGAATAAGACAATAATCCTCGTATCGCACAAGCCGTGCGCTACCGCATACGCAAATAAAATTATACGGCTTGAAAGACCAGAAAAGGAGCAATCGTGAACACGCTTATCCGCGCCGTGCGCGCAGTAATCAACGGCGAAAATTTCAAAACCGCGATAGACGAAAAAACCCTAGCTCTGGCGGAGTTTCATTCGCTTTCGCCCTTTCTCTATCCCTGTATGGACGGGGACGCGACCGACGAAAAGATAAAAGAGCAGGTAACCTCACGCCACTACGTCGCCGTGAAGCGCGACGTCATACAGAGAGCCGAACGCGCCGAGGCGGAGGCAGCCTTATCTAAGGCGGGCATAGACTTTCTTCCGCTGAAAGGAATGATAATAAAGAGCCTGTACCCCTCCTCATATCTTCGCACTATGAGCGATTTGGACTACCTCGTCAATCTGCAAGACTTCAAAAAGGCGAAAAAGGTTGTCGAAGAGCTGGGATATAAGCCCGAACTCAACCGCGAACATCACCTCGAATTCGTAAAGCCGCCTATAATGGTGTTGGAGCTTCACCGCTCTCTTATACCCGACGTAAAGGTGGGCGGCGGCGCGTTGGATAACGTGATGGAGCGTTGCACTCGCTCGCAGGACAATCCGCACGCTCTGGAAATGAGCGACGAGGACTTCTACCTGTTTTTAATGTTCCACCTGTTGAAGCACCGCGTAAATGGCGGAACGGGCTTGCGCTCTTATCTGGATGCCTACGTATTTCTCAAAGCCAGACCCGACCTGGACCGCGACTACGTAAACGCCGCTTTCGCAAAGACGGCTTACGCCGAAGAGTTAGCCTTTATAGAAAAATTTTCGCTTGACCTGTTCGGCGGAAACCAACTCGACGAAGACCAAACCGCGGCGCTGGAAAGAACTATGCGTTCGGGCACGTACGGGCTTGCTTCCACTGCCTCGCAGAACGATTTGAACCAAGCGGACAATTCAGTGCTAAGAGTGATTATAAGAAAGCTGTTCCCCTCGGTAAAGGTTATGAAGGGCTGGTATCCCGTGTTGAACAAGGCGATAGTGTTACTGCCCGTTTTATACGTATGGCACGTGCTGACACGCGCGTTCAACGTGAAGAACGCGATAACGCGGGTAAAAGCCTTACGCAAAGCAAAAAAAGCGGGAAAACAGAAAAATGAAAAGGTTTAAAATATCGATTGCGTTTATTATTACTTGCTTTGTCTTTACGTTTGCCGCTTGCCGGAACGACGGAAAAGCAGAAAATAAAAGCTGTGATTCCGTAACCGAAACTCCGATAAACGGAGAAACAGAAACCGATGAGGATAAAACGACGGATACGTCGGACGAATTATCGCCTTCACAGGGCGATTCCGAATCGGGTTTGACTGACGGAGGATTATTCGTTTGGTAACATTTTAAACTTTCGGCGAAAGTATTAGCGCCGCCTCAACAGAGGCGGCGCTTTTTTATAAGCTTTTTCAGCTTAAACTTTAATTTTTTATACGGTATTCTGACAAAGGCGGTGGCGCGCCAGAAAATACTGTACGCGCGGTAGCGCCCGTCTGTTTTTATATCTATCTCCTTGCCGTCGCGCCATATCCTCGTCAGCACGCCGAGGACGAACTCTTCGGGAACGTATTCCTTATTTACGCAGTTGTCGCCGCGGAAAACGTACACCCTGTCCTTTACGGCCAGCACGCGGTGCAGAACGCACGTGCCGCTTTCGTCCTGTTCGTAAAGCGCTACATCGCCCTTTTTCGGCTTGCCCGACTGTATGAGCACGAGGTCTTTACCCTGACGGAGAAGCGGCAGCATACTTACGCCGCTCATTCCCGATACGTGATAGCCATGTTTTTGCAGCGCCTGGCGCGGAGAAAGCGTCGTGTTTTGTTCCATAGTAAAATCCTTTTTATGCAAGGGCTTTGCCCGAAGCCGATTGCGGCGCGCTACGCGCCGATATTAAGATTGCTTTCGCCTCTAATTATACTCCGCTTTGCGGGAATTGTCAATTAAGCGCAAATACGTTTTATTTCCCGCTCGACTCTTTAATAAATCTTCCGCGTCTGCGCCCCCACCTACGACCTCCTTGCTCTCCCCTTTAAAGAGGGTGCGCCGTCTGCCTTTATTTCTATCGCTGTCTGTAACTATCCGGCGTGCGTCCCTCTGTCCGGC
>CAZDZH010000017.1:15519-19347 GCA_964509935.1 uncultured Clostridia bacterium | reverse complement strand
TGCCTTTATTTCTATCGCTGTCTGTAACTATCCGGCGTGCGTCCCTCTGTCCGGCATCCCTCTGTCCGGCGCGCGCCCGCCTCTTTTACCCCAAAGCGGCGGGCGCGCCTTAATATTTTAAGGCAACGGTAAAGGTATAAATTATGTAACGCGCGGCAATAAACAAGGTATGAAAAAATTCTGCATAACTTTTTGTGTTTTACTCATTATAATTGCAACGGTATGTTACGCGGAGCAACGCGGCGCTCAGGAGAGCGATTCGGCGTACGCGAGCGAGTATCTGCGAATACACGTGCGGGCCAATTCAAATTCGGCCGAAGATCAGCAGGTCAAGTACGAAGTAAAGGACGAAGTAGTGGCTTTTATCGCGCCGTATATAACCGAATGCGTTACCAAGCAACGCGCGATAGAGGTCGTAGGAGAGCTTCTGCCCGAAATAGAAGGCGTTTGCGACAGGGCGCTTAAAGAGCGCGGAAAGAATTATACCGCACGGGCACAGATACGGCAGGAGAATTTCCCCACGCGCGTTTACGGAGAGCTTACTCTTGAAGAGGGAGTTTACGACGCGCTTATAATCGAGCTGGGCGAGGGCTGCGGCGACAATTGGTGGTGCGTAATCTATCCGCCGCTGTGCTTTACTTCCGCTAACGCTGACGTGCAATACCGTTCCCTTATTTACGACATAATTAACAGTTTTTTTAATAGATAAGCTTCCGCTTGGGCGGCGCGCGGACGTGCTCTTATACGGCTATGCTCTTATACCTATTTAATTTAGGCGTGCGGCGCGCTGTTCCCATAGGGGCAAGGAGGAAAAAAAGAAAAAAATGAAAAAAGCACTTAGGATATGCCTGGCGCTTGCGGGGGTTGGTACTGTCGCAGGCTCGGTTGCGGTATTCGGTTTACAACAGAAGAGCGAGGAATACTTATCTTCCCCCTATGTGCAAACTGCCGTATTACGGCAGGGCGCAAGCGGCGGCGAAGTTAAGGAATTGCAGAGGCGCTTGAAAAACTGGGGTTATTATTCGGGCGAAGTAGACGGCGTTTACGGACCGCAGACGGTGGAAGCGGTTAAATACTTCCAGCGCAAAAACGGTCTTACGCCCGACGGCATAGCCGGAAAGGCTACCTTTGCCGCCCTCGGTATGAACGACAGCGTAAGGGTTCTTGAAAACCAAGGCTCTTCGTCGGGGAACTCTTCTTCGGGTTCGTCCTCGGGGAACTCTTCAAACTATACCAGCTCGGATTTGTATCTTCTGGCTAAATGTATTTACGCAGAGGCGCGCGGCGAAAGCTACGTGGGGCAGGTTGCGGTAGGCGCGGTTATTTTAAACCGCGTAAAGTCGTCGCAATTCCCCAACACGATTGCGGGAGTCATTTATCAGAAGAACGCGTTTACCGCCGTTTCGGACGGGCAGATTAATCTTGAACCGGACAACACGGCTATGAACGCGGCGAGCGACGCGCTTAACGGCTGGGACCCCACCTACGGTTGTATTTATTATTATAATCCGGCTGTGGCGACGAGCAGTTGGATTTTCGGCAGGCAGACTGTTACCACTATCGGTAAACACGTCTTTGCCGTTTAGGAGGTAACGGATGAGCAATAAAAAACACGTATCTAGCGGAGCGGAAAAGGCTGAAAGCCTGACCCGCGCGCAATCGGAAAAGCAAACGGGAGAAAACGCAGGCGCGGCGAAAAAGTCGGGCAAGACCGCGCAGGACGGCGCAATTAAAGAGGCGGCGGAAATAAAGGCTTTGGGGTCGAACAAGTCTGCCGCTAAATCTACGGTAAAAGCTACCGCCAAGCCCGCGGCTAAGTCTGCGACCAAGCCCGCGGCGACCAAAACCGCCGCAGACGGCGAGAGCGGAAAGAAGCGTTCGGCGTTGAAGCACGAAAAGAGCGGGGCGCGCGGCGCGAAGACTAAAAAGAACAAGCCCGCGAAACAGATTAGCGAAAAGAAGCGCGCCGCGCTCGAAAGGCGCGAAGAAAAGAGGCGCGCAGCCGCCGAAATCAGGGCGGAAAGGAAAAAGCACAGGCTGGAAAAGAAGCTTGAAGCCAAGCAAAAGAGGCTTGACCGCATAGCCGCGTTTAAGGAAAAGCGCGAAGAGCGCAAGGAACAACGGCGCGAGCGCAGAGATTTATTGAAAAGCGAAACCAAGGCGCAGCGCATACAGCGCAAAAAGGAAGAACGCGCGGCTAAGCTGGAAGCGCGCGTCGCTAAGCGCGAAGCCGCGGCTACGGAAAAGAGGGCTAAACGCGAACACCGCTTGAAGGTCAAAGCCGAAAGAAGGCTGGCCCACAGCCAAAGACAGCACGCGCCCGGTTTCGGCGGCTGGCTTGCGGCGGTCATATCTCTGGGCGTTACCACGCTCGCTCTCGGCACTATTCTGACGTTCGGCTGGATCAATATGAACGGCGTTCAGGAAGATATGTCGGGCGTATACACGCAGTCGCTATACGAGCTGAACTCGGTAGTCGACAATCTCGATACCAATCTCGCCAAGGCGAGGGTCTCCTCCTCTTCCGGCGACAGGGTTAGGGTATTGTCCGACATCGCGATAGAGAGCGAGATGGCGGAAGTCATTCTCGAACGTATGCCCCTGGACGTTACCATGACAGAGCAAATGGCGTCGTTTATAAATAAAATGGGCGACGCGGCGCAGAGTATGCTGTTTACCGTTGCGGACGGAGGAGAGCTTTCCGCCTCGCAGGAGATGAGCTTGCAGTATATGTACGAAACCAACCTGAAAATAAAGCAGGCGCTCAACGAGCTCATAGCAAATTCCAACGGCTCTGACCTGATGGCGGCTATGCGCGGAAAGGGAGGCATAATTTCCGACGGATTCTCGGATATTCAGAACAACGTTATTGAAGCGCCCAAGGGCATTCAGGACGGACCGTTCTCCGACAGTCTGGAAGACACCAACCCGAGCTTTTTGAACGGACTTGAAGAGATTACTTCCGCGGAAGCCGAAGAGATAGCGCGCGAGCTTTTCAAGAACTATAAAATAAAGGACGCGCGCTGCACGGGCGAAGCTGCGACAAGCAAAATCACCGTTTACAACGTTACTCTTTCCACCAAAGACGGAGAAATGCTTGCGCAGATTTCCAAAAAGGGCGGCAAGCCGGTTATGTTCGACAGCCATAAAGACTGCAAGGACGTCAATTTCTCGGCGGAGCGCTGTCTTACCATTGCCGAAGATTTCCTTGAAAGCGTCGGTTATTCGGGTCTTAAAGCCGTGTGGACGAGCGAAAACGGAACTACCTGCAACATTAACTTTGCGCCCGAACAGAACGGCGCGGTGCTCTATCCCGACCTTATAAAAGTCAAGGTTTGCGAAGAGCGCGGCATAGTTACGGGTATGGAAGCGATTTCCTACGTGCTTAACCACGGAGAGAGAAAGGTCGGCGAAGCGAGCGTTTCAAAGGAGCAGGCGAAGAGCGCTATAAACGGAAGCATCGAGGTTACCTCTTCCCGCCTTGCGGTAATTCCCTTCGAGGGCGACGAGGTGCTGTGCTATGAGTTTGCAGGGAAATCGGGCGAAAACGAGTATTACGTTTACGTTGACGCGAACACGGGCGTAGAAATCGAAGTGCTTACGGTTATCGGTACCAAGCAGGGCAGGGCAGTCCTCTGACCAACGTTCCGTTGGATCTAGTATCTTTATTGCGGGCGCGCCTGATTGGCTAATCACTAATCAAACCAACGTTCCGTTGGATCTAGTATCTTTATCGCGGGCGCGCCTGATTGGCTAATCACTAATCAAACCAACGTTCCGTTGGATCTAGTATCTTTATCGCGGGCGCGCCTGATTGGCTAATCACTA
>CAZDZH010000017.1:0-15419 GCA_964509935.1 uncultured Clostridia bacterium | reverse complement strand
CGTTCCGTTGGATCTAGTATCTTTATCGCGGGCGCGCCTGATTGGCTAATCACTAATCAACCTTAAAAATTTACGGATAAAAAAGTCTGCGCTATATAGCGCAGACTTTTTAACGTTATCTGATTCAAAGATTAATTTGCGGCGGTTTTGCGGAAATAATAATAAGTTTCGTCCTCGCCGCACTCTCTCATTCCCACGGAGAGCAAGGTGGCGCGGCTTCTCGCGTTCTGTTTGAAGCATTTAGCGCGCAATATTTCTATATTCAGCTCGTAAAAAGCATAAGACGCAAGCGCAGATAAAGCCTCCTTAGCGTATCCGAAACCCTCGTATTCGGGAAGCAGGCGCACGCCGATTTCGCAGTCATTGCGATAACCGAAATTGTGCAGTACTACTTCGCCTATAAGCGACTTGCCTACGAAAATCCCTAGAGGAACTTCCTCCCTGTTTTTAAAATCTTCCCTTATGCCCTGCATAAAATATTCGGGGGTGGGTTCGGCGGCAGTGTGTTCGCGCCAATTATAGCCCCAATACTTATTCCTCTCCGCGTCAAATTCCAGGCGGTAAAAAGTGAGCGAATCGTCGTCGGTTATCTCCTTTACCGTCAGCCGCTCGCTATGCAGAACGGGCAGGTGGGTCATTCTGTCTATAACGCGGCGGGGGAAAAGGTCGAACTTATCTACAAGTCGGACGGGATTGTATTGAAGCTTGCTCTTCCTGAGTCCGGCGTCGCCGGCGTCGTCCTCCCGATTTATGAACAATATATCCTGCGTAACGAAACGCTTTGCAAACTCCTGAGCCATCGTCGGATATGCACCCTCGTAATCCGTCAACGCCTTTTCTACGTGTATAATAAGCTGGTCGCCGCAACGTTCGCCGACGGACAGCGCAACTATTTTTCCGTCTACCTTTAAAGCTCCCGCCAAAAGATTAAGCTCGTCCAGATGCGGCAAAAGGTCGTAAACGCTTTCCAGCTCCTCCCTTGCCATAACCGTGCCCTTTACAAGCTGACGCGATTCGAACGCCTTTAAAAAGGCGAATATTTCCGCTCGGTCATCCCCGTTCAGCTCTTCAAACGCATAATCGGGATAAAGTTTTTTAAACTTATTTACGTGGTTTCTCTGTCCCGAAAATTTTTTGCCGGTATACGTTACGAAATCCTGCGCGTTATAGAGATAATCTTTCCATCTGCGGTGGTTGGTTATGCGCAGCTCCATACCGTATCTGTCGATAAGTTCCAGAAGCTTTTCGCGCGGAATACAGGTAAAATGTATGCGCACGTTTTTTTCGCGGCAATACGTCTCAATCGCGTCTATGGCGCGCTGAGCCGCTCCCTCTTCAAGTTCGAGGGGATAATGAAAATAGGTTTTGCCCTGATAATTTTCCCGGAATACGGCGCACCCCTCCGCGAAGGCGTACTCTATCGCAAAATGCTTTTGCCACATAAACCTGAACGCCGCGGAATAGTCGCTTAAATGCAGTTTGCACGCCTTGAAGTACGGCAACATTTTAATCAATGCGTCCGTCGTCAGATTTTTAAACTCAATATTCATATTCTTACTTGTTTATTGCTTTAATTTATCCGCCGTAAAACGTAAAATCGATATTTTCGGGCAATACTCCTTTTGCCTGTCGTCGGTTACTCAAATTCTTATTTACGGTTGCGGTCTTACGCCCGCACCGCTCAACGGCGGTGCGGGCGTCTTTCTCTTTTGTTCCTAAATTTTGTCATAGATGTTACTGTTTGCCGATTATATCTAAAATTTCCGAAATTCTGTCTAAATCGTCGCGCGAGTAATAATCTATGTAAATCCTGCCTTTCTGGTCGTTGCCTATAAGGCTAACCTTAGTGCGGAAAGTAAAACGCATACGTTCTACCAGCTCTTTCAATTCGATAGACGCGAGAGCGCGTTTCTTCTTTTTTCTTTCTTCCAGCACTTCGGGCGGGACGTTGTACGAACGGACCTTCTTTTCCAGCTCACGCACGGACATACCGCTCTTAACCGCGTTGTTTGCAAAATCTATCTGATCCTCGGGTGCGAGAGGGACGAGCGTGCGCGCGTGACCCGCCGAAAGCTTGCCTTCCGCAACCAAAGAAGAAACTTCGGGCGTAAGCGATAACAGTCTTAACGTATTTGCCACCGCGGGGCGGGATTTTCCGATACGCTCGGCAAGTTCGTCCTGCGTAAGCTTATAATCTACCATAAGCTGTTTCATCGCGCTTGCGGCTTCTATGGGGTTCAAATCCTCGCGTTGAAGATTCTCTATAAGCGAAATTTCTTTTATCTGCCTTTCGGTATATCTTCTTATAACCACAGGCATCGATTCGAGACCCGCAAGCTTCGCCGCGCGGTAGCGGCGTTCGCCCGCTATTATCATATATTTTCCGCTGTCGTCGTCGTTAACCACGATAGGCATTATCACGCCGTGCTTTTTAATCGAGTCTGAAAGCTCGCGCAACGCCTGCTCGTCGAAGTTCTTTCTGGGCTGGTTGGGGTTGGGATAGATTTTCCCAAGCGACAGCTCCGTCGCGTTTTTCTTCTCCTCTTCGGTATAGGAAAACGCGTCTTTTCCATCGTAAATGCTTTTAAAAGCCGAGCCCGTTTCTTCAAACAGCTCTTCCAAACCTTTGCCTAAACCGCCTTTAAATTCTTTTGCCATTTTAACACCGTCTGTTTTAAATTTTTTAAATCTCTGAACGCAAGCAAAGCTTGTTCTGTTTCAGTCTCATCTTTCGCCGAAAGCCGTAAATTATGTACGCTTATTGTCTGGACAGGAACTCCTCCGCAAGGGCTTTGTAAGCTCTTGCCCCGACGCACTTGGGGTCGTATAGCATTATCGGCTTGCCGTGGCTGGGAGCTTCCGAAAGTCTTATATTGCGAGGAATTATTATTTCGTAAAGCTTCTTTTTGAAAAACCTCTTTATCTCCGCGGCTATCTGCTTTGAAACCGTCGCCCTGCCGTCGTACATCGTTATAACAACGCCCTCGATTAATAAGTTGGGGTTGAGGTGCTGCTTTACCAACGAAATAGTATTCATAAGCTGGCTTACGCCCTCCAAAGCGTAATATTCGCTTTGCAACGGGATTATCACGGAATCGGAAGCCACCCACGCATTTATCGTCAACAACCCGAGCGAGGGCGGACAATCTATAAATATGTAATCGTAATTGTCTTTCACTTCCTTCAACGCGTTCTTTAAAATCTGCTCGCGATTGCGTTTATAAACTATGTCTACCTCCGCCCCCGTAAGATCCACGTTGGCGGGCAGAATATCCAATAAAGGCACTTCGGTCGGCAGAATATTGTTCGACGCCTTGTCCTCGTCGATGAGGACGCTGTAAACAGATTTTTTTAACGCACTTTTGGAAAATCCCAAACCGGTAGTGGCGTTTCCCTGACTGTCCAAATCGATTATAAGAATTTTTTTGCCGAGATCCGCGCAGTACGCCGCCATATTTACTACCGTGGTCGTTTTGCCAACTCCGCCTTTTTTATTAGTAAAAGAAACTACTTTTCCCATATCTTTCTCTTTGCCCGATTCTTTCTTTGATTTTCAAATTCGGGTTTGTATTTTTAATAAAATGTTTCCCGTGAAACAATTATACTTTGTTAAATATTTTGTAAATACGTTGTCGATAAGTTTATTATAAGTCTGTAATTTAGTTTTGCTCCGCGCAAGCCTTTACTAAGGCTTGCGCGGACTTTTAATTATTCAAAACGTTTAAACGGGTTGCCGCCGCTCGCGCTGTCGTGTTCGTCCATATATTTGGAAACTTCGGCATAATCCTTACCTTCCATAAGCATATCTACCTCTTCCGTGTAGATAGTTTCGCGTTCGATAAGAACCCTCGCCATATTGTCGAGAACGGACCTGTGCTCGGTTAAAAGCTTTGTTGCGCGTGAATGAGCGCTTTCTATAATCGCGTGCATTTCCTCGTCTATCGCCTTTGCCGTTTCGTCTGAATAAGCGTTATGCGTTTCCATATCTTTGCCGAGGAACACAGTCTGAGAGTTAGAACCGTAGGTTACAAGACCTAGCTTTTCGCTCATACCCCATTCGGTAACCATTTTCTTTGCCATTTCGGTTACGCGTTCAAGGTCGTTGGAAGCACCCGTAGTTATGTCCTTGATAACGAGCTCTTCCGCTACGCGTCCGCCGAGAGCCATACAGATAAAATCGTTTATCTTGTTCTTGGTCATATGCGAATCGTCGGAATCGGGTCTGGTCATCGTGTAGCCCGCCGCATTGCCGCGAGGGATTATAGAAACTTCCTGAACGGGGTCGCAATACTCGCAGAGTTTGGCAATAATAGCGTGCCCAGCCTCGTGATACGCGGTGATGCGTTTGTCGCTTTCGGTTACTACCCTGCTCTTCTTCTGAGGGCCCATAATTACTTTATTTACGCCCTCATAGAGTTCGGCGTTGCCGATAAACTGTTTATTCGCCCTGGCGGCAAGAATAGCCGCTTCGTTTAATAGGTTTGCAAGGTCTGCACCGGAGAATCCCGCCGTTATGCGCGCCACCGTCTTGAAGTTTACGTCGGGAGCTAACGGTTTGTTGCGCGCGTGTACCTTTAATATCTGTTCTCTGCCCTTTACGTCGGGAAGATTGACGTAAATCTGTCTATCGAAACGACCGGGACGCATAAGAGCAGGGTCGAGAATGTCTGCGCGGTTGGTCGCCGCCATAACTATTACGCCCTCGTTGCTTTCGAAACCGTCCATCTGAACGAGAATCTGGTTCAACGTCTGCTCTCTCTCGTCGTTGCCGCCGCCGAGACCAGCGCCTCTGTGCCTGCCCACAGCGTCGATTTCGTCGATGAAGATTATGCAGGGTTGATTCTTTTTAGCCATTTCGAACAAATCGCGTACGCGCGACGCACCCACGCCCACGTACATTTCTACGAAATCAGAACCTGAAACCGAGAAGAACGGAACGCCCGCTTCGCCCGCAACCGCCTTAGCAAACAGGGTTTTACCCGTGCCCGGAGGACCTACGAGCAACACGCCCTTAGGGATTCTTGCGCCCAGGTCTGCAAATTTCTTAGGCTGCTTCAAAAATTCTACTACTTCGGCAAGCTCAACCTTCTCTTCTTCCGCACCCGCAACGTCGGTAAAGCGAACTTTTATATTTGTGGAAACTCTCGCCTTGGTCTTAGCAAAGCTCATTGCTTTACCCGCACCGCCTGCCGTCGAACGGATAATCAGCCAGAACACAACGCAGAGAAGTATTATTCCTCCGAAAGAAAATAGCGATGACCAAATGCTTCCCGCGTTGGGGTCGCTGAGTTTTACCTCTACGCCCATGGCGCGCCAGCTATCGGTTATACCGTTTGATTCTGCGCCGTACAGAGAATATCCGATACACCAATAAGCGCGAACCGTGCCGTTACCGCTCTTAACGTAGCCGTACCATTTATATTCCTTGGCCTCTACTTTAACAATCTGAATAACCTGCTTATTGTCCGGGTCGTAAATCTTACCGTTTTTTACCTGATAACCGACGGCTTCCGTCCTGTTACCCTCTTCGTCGAGATAATAAACGGTTTCGCCGTTTTCGTCTATCTTGTACCTATTATTCTCAATATACGTTTTAAAGGTTGACTGATAGATTTCGTTAGCGCCGCCGTTCATTGTCGTGGTTATAATGACGATAGCCGCCGCAACGGCGAGCAACGCGATTACAACCCACATAATGATTTTGCTCTTCTTACTCAAATCTGTTACCTCTTTTGCGGAAATCCGCAATTTTTTTATTCTGATATTTTGCAAAATTACGGTATTTTACTATAAATTTCCAGCGACTGGCGCAGTAAATTTATAATTTTAAACCGTTATATTCCGCTTACCGTTTTATTCTACCATACAATTACTTTTATTTCAAGTGTTTTAAAATAATAATACTTTCAATCACTTAAATTTTATCAGTTTTTCACTCTTCTGGTTATACTTATTATTTATGATTTTACCAGTAAATATATTTGTTTATACTAGCAAATATGATCTAATTTTTATAAAGCGCATATAAAATTTTCTATCTAAAAATGTTTCCCGTGAAACTTCCTGCCAAATTTTTTTGATTTTTAAATGTTTCACGTGAAACGTTAACGCTTAATTTCTTAATATTGACGATAACTTTCTTATACTTTATGATTGATTTCTGATTTTATAATCGCGTTTTGTCGATAACTTTTATCTAAATCACCGCATTTAAGCTAATTATCTGAATTTATTAATATAAATCGGGCTTGATTTGTTTATAAAAAGCAAGTTTATTCACCTATTCAGCCTGATTAGTTATCGACAAGATTGTTGAATTGTAAATAAATTGTCGATAAATATATTAATCGGCGCGTATATATTATCTTGCGCTAAAATTTTTTGCGCCTGAAAAATTAAGCGGCGCATACTATTTTTAAATTAAAAAGTTATCAACATTTCAAAAACGTGATTGATTGAATACAAAAATGAAAAATATAAATCCTATATCGTTAAAATTTAAGTCTGCGCTCAATATAAATAATTCAGCGGATTTGAATATAAAAATAGTATATGCAAAAGTGCGTCAATATATTTGAATTCGCCGGACGGAAGTTTCTGCTTTGGTTAACGTTGCGTTATTATATGACTCAAACGGCAAGCGGTCATTCATTATGAGAATGGACAATTCAAATCGTAGCGACTCGCAGGCGTCGCCAGGAGTGCGACGCCTGCGAAACGGCTTTTCCCGCCGCAAGTTTGCGATTTTCACGTCTTAAACAAATATTGCCTAAAAGGAATAAATTATTAATATCGGGTCAATAAATTTAATCGTTGAAATAATAATTAATTTCTGCTATTATTCATTTTAAAACGCGGCGAGGAATGCAGGTTTTCCGCTCGTTTGTTGTAAGAGAATTAAAAACACAGCCGTTCAGTCACATAACGTTATTTAACGGAAGGGTCTGAATTTCCTTAGAACGGTAATTGCAGATATTATAAATTATATTTATTTAAAATTTTTCGGATAAATTTAAGAAAAATAGAATAAAAGGTGATAATGGAATACTCGTTCAATTTATACAATTCTCTCGCACCCGGAGGGGAAGCTCTGGCTCTCAAAAAATTGCTGCCTTATACGGCGTGCGCACCCGTCATCCTTTGCATAGGGAGCGATTTGTCGGTTGGCGACGCGCTCGGTCCGATAGTCGGAACCAAACTCAAAGAAAAGCTAAAAGGATTAAACCTGTTCGTCTACGGCACGCTGTCCAAACCCATAACCGCGAGAGAGGTAAAATATATGAACGAATTTCTGCACCACACTCACCCTGAAAGTCCGGTTATCGCAATCGACGCGGCGGTCGGCGCGGGGGGAGATATAGGGCTTATAAAAATATCAAAGCGTGGACTCAAACCGGGCAGCGGAGCTAATAAAAAACTAGCAAAAGTAGGCGACGTATCGGTAATGGGAATAGTAGCTGAAAAGACTATGTTCAATTACTCGCTCTTTTCCGCTACAAGACTTAATCTCGTTTATAAAATGGCGGAAATAATAGCGGAAGGGGTCGCAGACTATCTGATAGAAGCACTTCAAAGCCTTGCAAGTTTAAACGAAGCTGCTATTTAAAAATTTCGAAATAAATTTATATTATTATGCGAAAATTTTAATATATTATCTTATTTAAAATAAATCGTAAACCTATGCAAACACAGCAAAACAATTCGTTAAGGCATAGCATGGGGTCAATTTATAAATTTACACTATGAATAATAACTGCCCGTAAATACGTTCGACGGCACATAGTACGGGGGTAATTTGTAAATTTTATAAAAATTACAAATTTTAGCTAAAATATTCTGTATATACGTTCAACGGCACATAGTACGGGGTCAATTATACAAATTACTTTAATTTTACTATTAAAACAGCATTTTATTATCGTCGACTAAATTCGAAACGCAATGACGTGAAATATATTAAGTATATTTTTATAAATAAAAAAAGCCTTTAAAAAGGCTTTTTTTTATGGTGTTCATTTTAATTTTAAAGCAGATTATATTATATAAAGCTCTTTTCCCTTTTGTTCGGCGTAGCTCACGGTATAATACGTTCCGCCGCTGCCTTCGTTCAGATAACCAAGAACAACGTCGGCGTTGTCAACCATATATCTGTCGCGCGCCTGCATACAGCCGTTATAGTATCTTTCGGAAAGTACTTTTACCTCGTCGCACCCTTTTAAGGTGTCGGAATAAAGCTTTGCCGCTTGCGAAGAAAACAAACTCTCCTGACCCCTGCAAGGCACGCAGGCGATAAGTTTCAGATAAGGATATTTACCCTTCAATTTAATAATTAACTGACCTGCGATAAGGTCGAATCCCCTCGCCATTCCGCACAGAAATGTGTCTACGTTTCTGTTTTCAATCAGATACAATACCGATTTTTCAAGTTTCTCTTCGCTGAAATCCTCTTTTATATTTCTGTGTCCCGTAAAAGCGCACTTATTTCCCATAAAACACGTTACTTTCCCCATATTGCGGGGGCAATTATATTTTTTTTAACAGTTCAAAAGCTAATTTTCGTCTTATTTCCCGCTCTGATTAAGCGATTTCAAAATATATCCGGATATTTAAAAGGCAAAAAAACGAAGTTACGTCAACCGCATTGAAATTCAGAGCGGCTGTTTTCTCTCTTTACCGTTTCCTCTCGGATACTTCAAGGGAGTAGAGCCCGTCTTTTCTATTATTATCAGCGAACGTCTGTCCCCGTTGGGGAGAGAATATTTCTCCACTCTATCTATCCTTCCTCCGAGAATCTTAACGGCGTTTTCAGCCTCCTTAACTTCCTCGTCGCAATCACCCTTATAGGCTATGAATCTGCCTCCTTTCTTTACGAACGGCAGACAGTACTCGCATAAAACGTTTAATCTAGCGACGGCTCTCGCGGTGGCGCAATCGAATTTTTCCCTTAGTTCGGGACGGCGCGCGGCTTCCTCGGCCCGCGCGTTTTCAACTTTTACGCCGCTTAAATTCAAGTTATCGACAACGCAGTCGAGAAATATGCACTTTTTGCCCGTGCTCTCTATCAAAAAAAAGTCGAGATCTTCCCTTATAATTTTTAAAGGAATCGAAGGAAATCCCCCGCCAGAGCCTATTTCGACGACTTTCGCTCCCTCTTTAAAAAAGCTTTCTCCCGCCGCGCTGTCGAGAAAATGCTTTAAAAAAACCTCTTCTTTTCCGCAAATAGCCGTAAGATTGTACATTTTATTGTGAAAATCGAGTAATTCGTAAAATTTTTCGAACTTCCCTTCGCAATCTTTATTTATCAATTTAAAATATTTCTGCAAATCCATAACTCGTTTAAATAATAACACACTTTTTTTTCAAATGCAAGGTTTGATAAGTCGATAAAAGTTATGAACAATCAACAATTTTCAGTCGATAACTCTCTCTTTTTACTTTATCCGACGCAAAAAATTTTTTTTCGACAAATTTTAAAATAAAAATATCAACTTATCGACAATTAATGAACACGTTTATGCACCTTAAAATTAACCTTTTTCCACAATTAAAAGTAGCCTTATTTGATTGCTTTTTGCGCATTTTTTTGTTATTATAGTAATGTAATCGCACAGAAATGAAGTTTATCGACATTTCCACCGTCCCCTATTAATAATTATACTATTTAATTCTTTTAATAAAAACAATAAACATAAGTAAACTGCAAGGGGAAATTTTTAAAGGATAAGGAGTTTTTTTATGAAATTGGTCTGCGAAGGCATAGATTTATCGGACGCGGTATTGAAGGTGGTAAAGGCTTGCGCTAGCAAGACTACCGTTCCGGTTATGGAATGTATAAAACTTTCCGCTAAAAACGACGGAGTGACTCTTACCGCCACCGACGGAGAGATTTCCATACAGAAAAAGATTAAAGCAGAAATTTACGAAGAGGGCGACCTGTGCGTTCCCGGCAAGTATTTCGCCGATTTTATAAAAAAGCTCGAGGGCGTTCAGATAACCCTGTCCGCAGAGGACAAGAAGATGGATATAGTCTATGCAGACAGCCAGACTTCGATGCAGGTGCTTTCAGCGGAAGAATTTCCCAAAGTAGATACCGACATAAACGAAAATTCTTTCGTCATCGAAACCGAACAGCTTAAAAAACTTATAACTTCCACCTCCTTCTGCTGTGCCACGGACGATTCCCGCCCCATTTTGAAGGGTTGCCAGATTGTAATAAAAGGAGAGGAGATTTGCGTAACCGCCCTCGACGGTTTCCGCCTCGCCACCGCTTACGGCAAGGTAATTTCTTCCACGGGCGATATGGAAATAGTCTGCCCTTCGAGGACTCTGAACGAAATAGAAAAGATGCTCCCCTCGGGCGACGGACAAACCGAGCTTAAAATACAGCGCGGAATGATTATGGTTTGCGTCGACGACACGGTTCTCACTTCCCGCCTTTACGGAGGGGATTTCATCAAAAAAGAGAATATAATACCAAAATCATTCTTGACTAAGGTAACTCTGGACAGAAATCTTTTGAAAGCCTCCATCGAGCGCGCGGCTATTTTAGTAAGAAACGATAAAAACAGCCTTATAATATTTGAAATTTCTTCGGGAAAGGTAGAAATTTCTTCTAATTCCGAAATAGGCAACGTTCAGGAGCCTGTCAAAGCGGAAGTTGAGGGGAAAGACCTTAAAATAGCTATGAATTCAAAGTTTATACTCGACGCGGTATCGGCGCTGGAAGAAGAGACGGCGGTTCTGTCTTTCAACACGCAGGTTCAGCCTTTTATATGCGAAAATCAGCAAAATAAAGACGTTATGTATTTAATTTTACCCGTAAGAACGGCGAATAACGCTTGACAATAATTTATTTTAAAAGGTATAATTACAAAGTGCGTTACCGCGCTTAAAAAAGAAAAAATCTAAAAACAAATAAAATATATCGGAGAAAAAAAATGAAAAGAACTTATCAACCCAAAAAGAGACAGAGAAGCAAGGTTCACGGATTCAGAAAGAGAATGGCTTCCACCGCAGGCAGAAAGGTATTGAAGAGAAGAAGAAACAAGGGCAGAAAAAAGCTTTCCGCTTAAAGAAAGGTTTTCTGCTTGAATAAAGGGCAGAAATATGCTTTATTTAAGACTGAAAAAAAACACCGATTTTCAGAAACTTTTTAAAAGGGGAAAAAAGGTTTTTTCTCCGTACGTTACCGTTTTATATTATCCGTCTCGCGCTACGAAAATGGGAATAGCCCTATCCAAAAAGCACGGAAAGGCAGTTGTAAGAAACCGCATAAAAAGACTTATAAGGGCGGCGTTTGCAAGTTGCGCAGGGGAGCTTGCCTCTCATTACGACCTGGTCATAATACCCAAAGCGTGCGACGACTACTCGTATAAAAACTTTGAAAAGAGTCTGCAATCCTGCATAAGAAAGATAAACTCATGTCAAAGTTGAAAAAAATTTACAAGTTTCTGAGAAAGAGGGTTTTTAAACCTTTTATAAGAATGTTTCTGATGAGATTGATTATATTTTATCAGAAATATTTTTCCCGACACACCTGTCTTTACGAACCGACCTGTTCGGAGTATACGTTAAGGTGTCTGAACAATCACGGCGTCGTAATAGGGCTTGCTCTGGGGATCTGGCGGCTGCTTCGCTGCAATCCCTTTTCAAAGGGCGGCTACGACCCCGCTCCGGAAAAATTTTTTAAGGTAAGATGGGTTTACTGAACCCTAAAAGCAGCAAATGTACAATATTTTAGCTCAATCGGGAGCATTTCTCGATTACGGCGTTAAAGCCGTATCGTCTATCAACCTCAACTGGATAGGCAATATAATCCGCTGGCTTATCGAAGGCGTAGGAATCGTCGGCGTGGGAATTATCGTGTTTACTCTCATTTTAAAGACGATAGTCCTCCCCCTCGACATTTATTCGCGCATAAAGACCAAAAAGCAGGCGCTCGTAATGGAAAAAATGCGCCCGCAGATGGAAAAACTGCAAAAGCAGTACGCCAACGACAAGCAGCTTTATAACCAGAAGGTTATGGAGTTGCAGAAAAAGAGCGGCTATTCGGTGTTCGGCGCGTGCCTTCCGATGATAGTGTCGCTCGTAATATTCATTATAGTATTCAACGCGTTTTCGACCTATTCCCAATACGCCAACCTCGAAAATTATAACGGAATGGTAAAGGTGTATAATCAGGCTGTATCTCAGTTCGTAACCGACTCGGCCGATCCCGACTCGGCCGGATTCCTTATAGCTTACGACGCGGAAGGAAACCTCATTCAGGCAGGCTCGGACGTTGCGGTAAACGATTATAAGGTAGATTTCGATAAATTCGTAAAATATTACTATATCAACGAAAACGAAGGCGAAGTTATGACCGAACGGGAAGCGTTCGACGACCTGTTCGCAAGGTACGTTGAAAAGAAAGGCGACCCCAAAGTTTCGGAAGAATATCTCGCCACTGAGGACGCAAAGCTTACGCTCGTGGACTTCTATATAGAAGAGCCCGCCGCCGCTGCCGTCAAGGATTGGTACGAAAAAAACAACAATTCTTTCCTCTGGGTAGGAAACTTATGGTATCCCGACTCTATGCTGAATAAGGAAATACCCGACTTTTCAAAGTTCAGGTCCACCCTTACTCAGGCGTCTATAAGCGCGGATTATCAAACGTCTTACAACAGAGTAACGGCACAGCTTTCTCAGGCGAAAAACACCTATAACGGATATTTCGTACTCATAGTATTATCTATCGGCGGTATGCTTCTGCAACAGTTCATATCGATGAAAGCCAACAAGTCGGTAAACGACCTCGGCACGGTGGACGGTTCGGGCGCTATGACCAATAAGATGATGATGGTAATGATGCCGCTTATATACGGTATATTCTCATTCTTCTATTCGGCGGCGTTCTCGATATATATGATAACCAATACGGTTTACAGTATTATAACTACCCTTATCATAAACAAAGCGATGGACGTGTGGTTCGGCAGGAAAGAGCGCGAAGCGGAAATTTCAAGGTTGAGCAACAAATCAAAAAACAAGAAATAATGGTTTAAATCAAGCCGAACAGCGCCGTTTAAGGCGCATCAAGGAGTAAAAATGGAAAATCTGGAAGAGAACGTCTTTACCGCAAAGACGGTTGACGAAGCGGTTGAAATCGGTCTTAAAACTTTGGGAATAACAGCCGAAGAGGCGGAGATAACCGTAATCGAAGAGGGTAAAAAGAAGCTTTTCGGCAGCATAAAGGCAAAAGTAAAGGTAGAAAAGAAGGCGAGCGACGGCAAGCGCGCGACTGAATTTGTAGAAGGTTTGCTCGGTATTCTTAAAATAACCGCTTTCAGCGACCTCGTTTCCGACGGGGATAAAATCGAAATAAACATAGAAACTACCAATTCCAATCAGGTTATCGGTCGCCACGGCGAAATTCTTGACGCAATTCAGACTATTGCGGGCGCGGTAGCCAATATCGGCAGGGAAGAATACAAAAAGGTAGTAGTAGATTGCGAAAATTACCGTGCCGGCAGGGAAAAAACTTTGACCGAGCTTGCTAATAAACTCGCAAAAAAGGCTGTTGAAAAAGGCAGAAAGGTTACGTTAGAGCCTATGAATCCCTACGAAAGGAGAATAATTCACTCCGCTCTGTCCGAAAACACGGAAGTTAAAACCATTTCCGACGGCAGAGAACCCAACAGGTACGTTGTTATTATCCCCAACAATTTGAAGCCCTACGAGCGCGGCGAAAGAAAGCCCGGAAAGAATTTCAAGGGCGGCAAAGGCGGCAAATTCGATAAGAGAGAAAAGGGAGAACGTTCCTCTTCCCCCCGTCCCTCCGCTCCCCGTTCTGCCCGCCCCGCGAGAGGTAAAAAAGAAATTCACTTCGGAACTTACCTCGGCAACAGCGGCGCTGCCGAACAGAAAAAGGAAGAAGAATAACTTTCATACAGTTAGCTTCGTAAATAAAATTTTAAAATAATCGCGCGTGGGAGTTTCCTGCGCGCGTTATAAGCGGACGACCGAGATTAAAGAGAAATACCTAAACGTATCTACCTTTTGCGGCTGACCGCGACGGTAGTCCTCGGCATAACCTACCGCATAAAAAACCGACAGGAGAAAGCGCGTTAAAAGCGACCGTACGGTAATTGCCGTACGGTTTTTTTGTGCCGTAATGCGCGAAAAATTTATGAAAAACAAAAAATTCACTACCCTTATGCTGTGCAGGGCGGGAATAACCGCCGCTCTGTACGCCGTGCTGACCTGGGCGTTCGGTCCGCTCGCTTTCGGACCAATTCAGATCCGCCCTTCCGAAGCTCTGACCATTCTGCCCCTTTTCTACGTAGAATCGATACCCGGTCTTTTTGTGGGCTGTATGCTCGCTAACCTTATGTCCGGTTACGGCCTATACGATATATTCCTCGGCAGTCTTGCCACTCTCCTCGCCGCGGCTTTGACCTACGGCGCGGGCAGACTTATTAAAAACAATCCGATAAAATTGATAGTCGGCGGTATTTTCCCCGTCATATGCAACGCGTTCATAATACCCGCTGTGTGGATTCTCGCGGGAATGGAAGGCGTCGTTTATTGGACGGAATTTGCGATTATGGCACTGAACGAAGCCATATGGGTATACGCGATAGGTACGCCGCTGTTCTTTTCCTTTGTCGCGCTGAGGAAAAAGGGCGTAAAGGCGCTTTCGTCCTGCGAATTTTCGGCGGGCAAGGAAGGGTCTGAAACGGGAAACCGAGAGCGTATAAAATAACGATAAAAATTTGTGATATTTTGGTTAATTTTTATATTTTTTTAAAAAAACAGTTGCATACTTGTTAAAATTAATATATACTATAAAAAGCAGACGTTTAGTCTGTAAATAAACAAATCGGAGTGTGTTATGAGTATTACAGAAGCAGTTGCAAAAAGATTAGGCGGTATTCTGAAAGAACGCGGAATGTTGAAGAAGGAATTCCGTGAATTGCCCGGCGTGAAAGGACAAAGCATTTGCAATATTTTCAGAAGCAAATCTACGCCTTCTATCAGCATGACCACGCTTTACAGAGTTTGCAGAGCGCTGGGTATGTCTATGTCTGAATTTTTAAACGACCCTGTGTTTGACGAAGTAGAAGTAAAGTAATCGAAGGCGTTATCTGCTAAAATTAATCTTTATTGAATTTTAAGGGATTAAAAGAACGCCGACCGCGGCAATTTACCGCGGTCGGCGTCGGTTTTATAAAAGTCGGTTGATATATTTTTCGGCTTTTTTCGGTAAAGTATAATATAAATTATAATTAAAAAACGGCGCACATTTATGTGCTCCGTTTTATTTTCAATGAACAGTGAAAGGCGCGCAAAAATTTAAATTTTTGCGCGCCTTTAAATTAATTTTATCTTTCGGCTTTTTATTATTGCGGCGCCTTAGATTCTACGGCGCCGCATTTTAT
>CAZDZH010000016.1:0-26285 GCA_964509935.1 uncultured Clostridia bacterium | reverse complement strand
TATCTCGTAGCCGACGGTATAATAGGCGCAACCTGCGCCGTCTGCGGCGGAAAAGCGTACTTCTGCACCTCTTCGGGCGCATATTATTACGACGGCGATTCGGTGAAGAGAGCGGAGCTTCCTAACGGGGAAATACCGCTGTCGCCTAAGTCTGGCGCGGTTTTCGGCGAAACTTACTTCATTTCTTGCGTCGACGGAGAGCGCGATAACGCCGTCTACGCCTACGACACGGTTGAAGGAACGGGCTGCTATCTCGACGCTGCGGCGGACGCTTTCTGGACAGGTTCTTCGGTCTACGCTGTGGGCGAAGGTAAAATCGTTCGGATAGAAAAATCCGAAAAAGGAACGGGAATATGGCGCAGCGAAACGCTGTATTTCGATAAACCTCGGTTTGTCAAAGAGGTTGTTGCGGAGGGCGACGCCGCCGTTTCGGCAACCGTCTATACCGATTGCGGGTGCTCTTCGTTTACGGGCGGAAAAATACTTCTTAATTGCGCCGTCAAAAACTTGTCGGTTGAAATCGAGGGCGATTGCGCGATACAAAGCGTGCGCGTCGTAACGGAGGTGGCAGATGGAATTTGACATATTGGATTTATCCGAGGAAGAGCTTGACGCCTTTTCAACCATTCAGGTTAAGCTTCTGCGCACGGCGCAACAGAAAAAGAACGCGCTGTATCATCAGTTGCAGGAAGATTTGACTACGTATAAGTACATAACTTTCGCCAACGGAACGGAAAATTCCTCGCTTTACGAAGCGAAGAAGGCGTCGCTGACGGAAGAGTACGAGTATCAGGTGGAGATATTGCGCGAACAGCTCGTCTACAATATGAGCTTAGGCGAGCCGACGAACGACGGCGAAACGGGCGATTCGGGATCCGACAATACGGGATATATAGTCGATTACGAGCTTTCGTATCTTGAAAGATATATTGCGGTACGCGATTACTATATGACAATAGAGGACCCTAACGAGCGGCTTGCGTTGTACGCGGCGGATACGGTAGCCATCAATTACCTCGGCACGTATTACAATACGCTGTACGATTACCTCTCTACGTTCACTCACGATTAAATGCGAGAGTAACAGCGCGGAGATTCGACTACAAGGCGGAAAAGCGGGAACAACGCGTAAAAGCAGTAAACGCGGAAAAGCAGTAAACGCGGAAAAGCGGGAAACGCGGAAAAGCGGAATAATCTGCGCCGCAGGTTTGTATAAGCGTTTTAAGCCGCGAGCGTCAGCGCTCAGCGTGGCGCGTTTCAGGGGGCAAAGACCTAAAATTCGGGCTTTGCCCTTTATTTTTTGCTTTACATTTTATCCGTTATATTTTATAATTGAGCGTATGAAAACCGCTGATAAATGGAAGGATTACAAAATAATAGCCACGGGCGACGGAATGAAGCTTGAGGATTGGGGAGGAGTGCGCCTTCTGCGCCCCGACCCGCAGGTAATCTGGAAGAGCGGTAAAAGTCTGTATTCATATCCCGGAATAAACGCAGTATACCACCGCAGCGAAAAGGGCGGAGGCGGTTGGGAAAACCGTTCCTCCTTTCCCTCCGAATGGGTTATAAGCTATGGCGACCTAAAATTCAAAATCAAGCCTATGGGCTTTAAGCATACCGGTCTGTTCCCCGAACAAGCGGTCAACTGGGACGGTATGCGCTCTCTCATAGCCGCGGAAAAAAAGCGTTTTCCCGATAAAAAAATCAAGGTTTTAAACCTTTTCGCCTATACCGGAGGAGCTACGGTAGCCTGCGCGAAAGAGGGCGCGGAAGTAGTGCACGTGGACGCGGCCAAGGGTATGGTGGAGAGAGCGGGAGAAAACGCCCGTCTTTCGGGCATAGACAGCGGCATACGTTATATAGTTGACGACTGTGCGAAGTTCGTAAACCGCGAAATACGCAGGGGCAACCGCTACGACGCTATAATCATGGACCCTCCCAGCTATGGCAGAGGACCGGGCGGTGAAACGTGGAAGATAGAGGACAGCCTTTACGACTTCGTTTCTCTGTGCGCAAAAACGCTTGTAGACAATCCTCTCTTCGTGCTGATAAACAGCTATACCACGGGGTTGCAGCCTGCGGTTCTCAACAATATTCTCGCTCTGACTTTGAAAGGGTTCGACGGCGAAATATCCTCCTACGAAGTGGGTATACCCACGCAGGAGGGGATAGCCCTTCCCTGCGGCGCAAGCGGGTTGTTCACGGGCAAACGCGGCTTGACCGCGTGCGCGGATAAATAACGAGCGAAAAAAATAGTTATTAATTGTTATTAAAAAGAACGAGAAAAAAAAGCGCGTCTGCGTTTTAGCGGAAAAATTTACGGAGAATAAAATGGACGAAAAAGAGCTTGTAATACTTTACGAAGACAATCACATCATAGTTGTTCTGAAACCGCAGAACGTCGCGTGCTGTCCCGATGAAAGCGGCGACGACAATCTGTTCGACTGCGTAAAGCGGTATATCAAAAACGCCTATAACAAACAGGGCAACGTGTTTCTTGGGTTGGTGCACAGGCTGGACAGACCGACGGGCGGCGTTATGGTTTACGCCAAGACTTCCAAAGCGGCTTCTCGCCTTTCCGAACAGATGCGTACGGGCGGTTTCGAAAAGAGGTATCTCGCCGTGCTGTGCGGCGTGCCCTCTCGCAGAAAAGCTACGCTTGAAAACTATCTCAGAAAAAATTCGGTGACAAACACCGTCTACGTCTGCACGCAGACCGAAGAGGGGGCTAAATTCGCCTCTCTCGAATACGAAATAAAGGAGGACAAGGGCGGTTTCTCCCTTGCCGAAATAAAGCTTCATACGGGCAGAACGCATCAGATTCGCGTTCAGACCGCGTCGATAAACTGTCCCGTCTACGGCGATATGCGATACGGCGGCGAAAAGGCGGTAAAGGGCAAGCTTGCGCTCTGGGCGTATTCCCTCAGATTCGCTCACCCCACCACGGGAGAGAATCTCAGGTTTGAAATCGAGCCTCCCAAGGACGAAACGCCCTGGAAAAATTTCGATATCAGCGTCTGAATCGGCTTTTGCGGTGCGTAATCGGGGCGTTTAAGGCGTAAAAGCGCTCGAAAAAAATTTTTGTGAATTTTAGCCGTTGTCAAAACAAAGCGTTTGACAACGGCTTTATATTATAGTATTATTAATGCGTTATAATTCAGAATATTTCCGTTACGGTAAATCCGTATAATAACCAAAAGGCAACAAATTATGAAAAAGTACAAGATTTCTTTAATTACCCTGATAATAGCAATCGTCGCGGCGATTTCGGCGTTCTCGTTCACCGTATTCGCTTCCGCCGACGAGGAAGTCAATTACAGATCGGTAACTCTTGACGGAACCAACGTTTTCTACACCGCGGTAAACGGCGCGGAAGTCGGCTCTGTTCAGACGGGGACCGAAACTTCCGTTAGCGGTCAGACCCCCGTCTATCACGCTATGTTCTCGATAGGCGCGGACGAAACGGTAACTTACAGAAAGAATCTCGCTTACAACTGGTTTTATAGGGACGCCGAACTCGGCGTTCTCAACGGAAAATTCAGCATAACCTTAGGTTTTGAAAACACTGCTTTCGAAGCGTTTAAAATAAGATTCCAGTCTCAGCAGTATTCCAAGAGCGAAGACGCGGTAACTTCAAACTATCTCGTTTTCACTCCCAACGCGGACGGCACGGTTAACCTTTACGTATCCGAAACGGGCGACTATGAAGAGGTTTCGGACATTGCGGTAAACGCAAACGGTTGCGTAGAGAATATTCCCGTCGCAGACCACGCGCAGATTAAAGTGTCTTTCGGGAATTTTAACGGCGGCAACTACGAAATTATTGTCAATGCAGATGGTATAACCGACGCACGCGCGGGCAGCTTTATCAACGTTTCGCCCAACTGCGCTAAATATGTTGTGTCCTCGGGTACTTCCGCGGCTATGCCTCTGACTTTCAGCGCGAATTTTGCCGACGACGCCGAAGACGACTCCGTTGCAAAAATGTCGCTCTATCAGATGAACGGTCAGAGCTTCCGCGTTTACGGCGTCACCACCGACGGCGAAAATCTTTCCTCTGGTTCGGTAAGGGACGATTGCGCGCCCGTCGTTTGTATGAATTCCAACACTGCCTATTTCAATTTCGGCGGTACTGTAAATCCCGATTACACGGTTATAGACGTTATAGCTTCCTCGCCCAGCGCGACCGTTTACTATTACGTGCTCTCGTACGAACAGTTTGAAAACGGCACTACCGCTGCCGATTTCGAAAAACTTTATACCTCCGGCGACGAAAACAATATCTTCACCAGCACGTCGGGTAAAACAGTAAAACTTTTAAGAGATAAAAATACGTTCATTCCCTCCGAATACGTCGACTCTGACAAGGGTATAATCGAAATAGACGGCGTTAAAACCTACGGCCTCGTAAAGGTATATCTCAACGTTAAGGACGTAACCAGCACCCGCAAGCAGACCGACGACGTGTTCCTCGATTGGTATGCTGACGACGGTTATCTGTACGACATCAGCACCCTCAAAGCTGATTGCGAATCGGTTAAGTTCTTTAAAGTAATAGAAGATTCTCGCGGCGCGTCTTATGCGGGCGCAGGCGTAACCACTCTTGCGGAATACGAAGAAAGGATAGCCGCGATAGAAGCCGACTATCAGTCAAAAATAGACGCGGCTATTGCAGAGCTTGAAGGCGGAAAGCTGTACGCGGGCTCTTCAAACTATTTCTATCTCCCCGAATTCTCCGGCTTTTCAGAAGGCTTTACCTATAACGGAAGGTCTTATTCGGGCAGCTACTTCGGCGACAATTTCGACGGATATACGGACGTTAAATATTCATTATATTATAAAACGGGTACGACGGGTTCTTCCACCTCGCTCAAATCCAACCAGCTCGCAATCAATCTCACCTCGTACGAGCACCCTTATACTTTCACGGTGTACGTAACCGACAGTTCGGGTAACGATATGTATTATTACGACGAGTCGGGAGAATTGCAGACCATATCCACTACTCAGATATGGGATAAAGATACGGCCAGCCTGTTGCCGTTCTTTGAATTTTCGGTTTACTATAAGGAACCTACGGTAGAAAAGCCCGGGGCGCAGTCGATAGGCGTTGTGGGGACTTCCTATGCGGGCGTATCAGGCTCCTTCGTAATCAAGGACGGGCTTTCCGGCTCTTACAGTCAGGCATACACGCTGTTTACTTTCGACAGAGACAGATTTTACAGCGATTACGGTATGGCAATGTCTTACGAAGAGTTTATTGAAAATATAGATAAACTTTACTCCAACACCTATTTCTCGGCTGAAAGCGGTAAGGACGTAAATACCGTAAAATACTTTACGAGAATTACCGCCGCTTCCGACCTTAAAGAGTCGGACGAAAATTACAATGCGTTTAAAGATTACGCCTGGAACGCATCCAGCGCGACCTTCGTTCCCCAATCCGCAGCGGAATTCTACGTGGTAAGATTAACTGTATCCTGCAACAATTCGGGCAACACGTCGTCTACGTTTATGGGTATCCGCGTTTCGGAAAAGGCGAATCCCTTAGAGGGCGAAAACGACTGGCTTGAAAAGAACGCAACGTCAGTAGTGCTCTTCTGCATAGCGGGCGTGTGCTTCATAGCTTTGATAGCTCTTCTCATCATCAAGCCCAAGGATAAAGGCGACATAGATGCTATCGACCTCGACGGCGAGAAAAAATCAAAGGCAAAGAAGTCCGGTAAGGGCAGAGATTCCGAACTGAACTGAATAACGTAATAGTTTACGCCGCGCGGCAGACGCCGCGCGGCGTATTTTTTTCTTCTTCCCGCTTTTTTTTGTTTTGTAAATTGTTTCTGCTCTTGCAATTTTCCACAACATATTGTATAATACTAATGTTATAAAGGCGCAAGCCGTCGATTGTAATCGGTTTTTATAAAAATCTTTGTCGTCGCGGCGCTGTCGCCGTTCGATAATCCAACTTGCAAATAAATTCGGGTAACGCTATGTCAGAAAAAAGCTACAACGCAAACGATTTAAAAATTTTGGAAGGACTCGAAGCCGTGCGCGTTCGCCCCGGTATGTATATCGGGTCTACGGGCACTAAGGGGCTTCACCACGTTCTGTGGGAAATAGTCGACAATTCCATAGACGAAGCCGCAAACGGCTATGCCGACACTATAACGGTTACGTTACATTCCGACGGTTCCGCCTCGGTAGAGGATAACGGCAGGGGTATGCCCACCGACGTTAATACGAAAGCCAAGATGAGCGGAGTAGAGCTTATCTTTACCAAGCTCCACGCGGGCGGTAAATTCGATTCGGAAAATTACGCCTTTTCGGGCGGACTTCACGGCGTAGGCGCGTCAGTAACCAACGCCCTTTCCGAATGGCTGAACGTGGAAGTGTATCGCAAGACGGTTTTTAAAATGTCGTTTAAAAGTTGGTACGATTCCAAGCGCAAAAAATGGATGTGCGGAGTGCCCGTCGCCCCGTTGGAGGATACTGGCGTAAAGACTGCCAAGCGCGGCACTTACGTGCGCTTTAAGCCCGATAAAGAGGTGTTTGAAACGGTGGAGTTCAATTACGATACCGTTTCCAAGAGGCTGAAAGAGCTTGCGTTCCTCAATAAGGGCGTCTGTATCAACCTTATCGACGAAAGAGAGCAGTACAGCGTGGAAGAAACGGCTTCCGACGACGGAGAAACTACGTATAATAAAATTCCCCTTCCCGCAAAGGAACCCGTAACGTATAAGTACGACGGCGGTTTGGTAGATTTCGTAAATTATCTCGACGCGGACAAGACCGCGCTCTACCCGAATCCGCTGTACTACTGCGCAACAAAGGACATTCAGGTTAAGGGCGCGCCCGCAGGCAAAATAAAGATAGAATTCGCCCTCGCTCACACCAAGGACGACGACGAGAGTCTGTTCTCTTTCGTAAACAATATTTCCACGGTGGAGGGCGGCTATCACGAAACTGGCTTCCACAGCGGACTTTTAAAGGTTATAAACGAATATGCCAAGAGCAACGGAGTCTTAAAGGCGAGGGACCCGCTTTTTCTTCCCGACGACGTAAAGGAGGGCTTGACCGCCGTTCTTACCGTAAAGATGAACAACGTGGAGTTTGAAGGTCAGACCAAAACCAAGCTCGGCAATCCCGAAGTCAAAGCCCCCGTAGAGCAGGCTGTTATGGAGGGGCTGACACAGCTTATGAATTCGCGCGGGTATAAGTCGGTTTTCGATGAAATAGCAAAGAAGGCCAAGTTCGCCGCCGACGACAGAATAAAGCACCGCGCAGAAAGGGACGTTGCCAAGGCGGCAAGCGAAAACGACGGTCTTAACCTTATAGGCAAGCTCGCCCCGTGCTCGGGTAAAAACCCCGACATGAACGAGCTGTTCATAGTTGAGGGCGACTCCGCGGGCGGCACTGCCAAACAGGCGAGGGTCAGGCAGTTCCAGTCTATATTGCCTCTGCGCGGCAAACCGCTCAACGTGCAGAAAAAATCGGCTTTGCAGGCTTTGCAGAACGAGGAGATAAAAACCCTCGTTTCCGCAATAGGCGCGGGCTTCAACCGCTCGTTCGAGGTGGAAAAGACGAGGTATAAAAAGGTAATAATCCTTTCAGATGCCGACCAGGACGGTATGCACATACGCTGCATACTTCTCACCTTTTTCTTCAAATATATGCGCGACCTCGTAAAAGCGGGTTACGTCTATATAGGTATGCCGCCGTTATATAAGGTATATAAAAAGGACGTAGTGGAGTATGCTTACGACGACAAGGAACTCGACGAAAAGATAAAAAAGGTAGGCAAGGGCTATTCGCTTCAACGTTATAAGGGACTCGGCGAAATGTCCGCCGACCAGCTGTGGGATACAACTATGAATCCCGCTACGCGCAATCTCATACAGGTTACGATAGAGGACTCTGCGCAGGCGGCGGAAATGATAGATATGCTTATGGGCGACAAGGTGGAGGGCAGAAAGCAGTTCCTCGCCGAGAACGCCAATTTCAATAAAGTAGACGGGTTTATCGAAAGGGTAAACCTCAATAAAGACAATGCGGAGGCTGACGATTAATTATGGCGAAGAAGGATAACGACAATTTTCAGACCTCCATTCCGCAGGGCACGGTCTTTACGACGCCTCTTGAAGAGGTGATGCCCAATTCAATGCTGCCTTACGCGGAATTCGTAATTTTGGACAGAGCTCTGCCGAGGGTGGAGGACGGGCTAAAACCCGTACAGAGAAGAATACTCTATACTATGATAGAAATGGGGCTTACCCCCGATAAACCGCACAAGAAGTCGGCGCGCATAGTCGGCGACTGTATGGGCAAATATCACCCCCACGGCGACAGTTCGGTTTACGACGCTATGGTAAGAATGGCGCAGGACTTCAATATGCGCCTGACACTGGTAAACGGGCACGGCAATTTCGGCTCGGTGGACGGCGACCCCGCCGCGGCTATGAGATATACCGAGGCGAGGTTAGAGCCGCTCGCCTTAGAGCTTTTAAAGGATTTGGACAAGGAAACCGTTCCTTTTTCCTTCAACTTCGACGACAGCCTGTTAGAGCCGGACGTTCTCCCCGGCAGATACCCCAATCTTTTAGTAAACGGCGCAAACGGCATAGCAGTAGGTCTTGCCACCAATATCCCCACTCATAATCTTGGCGAGGTTATAGACGGCGTGTGCGCGTATATCGACCACCCCAGAATATCCCTTGCCGAAATGATGCAGTATATCCCCGGGCCGGACTTTTCCACGGGCGGCTACATTATCGCGAACGAGCTTAAACAGGCATACGAAACGGGCAAGGGCAAGATAACTTTGCGCGCCAAGTATAGCGTAGAGAACGGCGATTACGGCAAAAAGCAGATAGTGTTTACCGAGCTCCCCTATCAGACCAACAAGGCGGAGCTGCTGAGAAAAATAATGCTCCTGCGCGAGGATAAAAAGGAGATACTTTCGGGCATAGCCGACATAGTGGACGAATCCGACCGCACGGGTATGCGCGCGGTTATAACCTGCAAAAAGGACGCGGACGTGGACGCGATACTCGCGTATCTTTTCAAGTATACCGACCTCGAATGTACTTTCGGCATAAATATGGTAGCGATAGCGGGCGGCAAACCGCAGCAGCTGGGTCTTCTGGATATCATCAGATATTACGTGAATTACCAGCGGCAGATAATAATCCGCCGCACCAAGTTCGACTTAAAAGAGGCGGAAGCGCGCTGTCACATATTGGAAGGCTTGATAATCGGCGTTCACAATATAGACGAGGTGGTAAAAATCATAAAATCCGCTGAATCCACGCCCGACGCGAGGAAGAAGCTTATGGAGCGCTTCGCCCTGTCGGAGCGTCAGGCGCAGGCTATCCTCGATTTAAGGCTGGCGCGACTTGCAAAGCTTGAAATTAAAAAGCTTGAAGAAGAGCTTGCCGAGCTCAAAAAGAAAATCGCGCTTTACAAAGCTATACTTGAAAGTAAAGACAAGCAGATGCAGATCGTGAAGAGCGAGATGCGCGAAATAAAGAAGAAATATCCCTGCCCCAGAAAGACCGTCATAGTTAATTCCGCGGAAGAGATAAACGTTTACCGTCAGGACGTGAAAAAGCCCGCTACGGACTGGATGATAGCCGTAACTTCGCAGCACAATATCAAGTTTATGCAGAAGATAGATTACGACGCTAAGGTAAGAAAGCCGCTGGCGTCGTCCGCCCGTCCCGATACGCTGTTCAGACAGGTAATATCTTCCAAATCGGACGGGCGCGCGCTGGCGTTTACCAATTACGGCAACTGCGTAAGGATAGACCTCGAACAGTTCGACGACGTAGAATTCAAAGCGAACGGAATAAAGCTCAAATCTATCTACGACGGCGCTCTTAACGGCGAAATAGTCGTAAAGCTGTTCGATATTACGGGAGGACTGCCCGAAGGCGACCTGCTTATATTTACGGCCAACGGCGCGGTCAAGCGCACGGCGTGGTCTGAATACGCTCTTACCAAAGCCGTGTTCCCCGCAATCAAGTTAAAGCCCGGCGACGAGGTGATTTCCGTTGAAGATTACGTCGACGACGAGCTTTCCACGATGTTCTTCGTAACGCGCGGCGGTATGTGCCTTAACGCGGCGAAGGACGAAGTTCCCGCGCAGGGCAGAGTTGCGGGCGGCGTAAGGGGAATATTGCTTAACGACGGCGACAGCGTGCTGTACGCAACTCAGTCCAACGGCGAGGGAGAAATTATAATAGTAACCGCACAGGGCGCGTTCAAGAGGGTTATAGCTTCCACGATAGAGCCCGTGTCGAGGGGCAGAAAGGGCGTTATGATAACCGATTCAAAATCGACGGTTGCGTTTGCCGATTCGGTAACCCTGCCCTACCCGCTTGCGGTTATAAACGAGGACGGGTCGGTTGCGGAGCTTCAATCGGAGGATATTCCCATAGAATGGCGCGCCACGAAGGGTAAACTTCTCAAACGCGCGGATATAACCGATGTCAAGAGCGTAATCGCGCTGAAATACAAATCGGATTATTCCGACGGCAAGATGCAGCTTAAATTCTGAACGGTCGGTCGCCGTAATACAACCTGAAAAAAACGCTAAAAATAAAATTTTCCGCCGTTATGCGGCGGGCAAAAGGAGCAATATGTTAGAAAAATACGTCAACGCGGCGGCGAAGCGCGTAAAAGCCGACGTGGTATTAAAGAACGCGCAGTACGTAAACGTGTTTAACGGTAAAATCGAAAGCGGCGATATAGCAATCGTCGCCGACAAAATAGTCGGCATAGGCGACTATTCGGGCGAAACCGAAATAGACGTCAACGGTCTTACCGTTCTCCCCGGCTATATTGACGCGCACGTTCATATCGAAAGCTCGCAGCTCTCCCCCGAAGAGTTCGCCTCTTTAATAGTACCCCGCGGCACTACGACTATTATCGCCGACCCCCATGAAATTACCAACGTGTGCGGAATGGCGGGCGCGGAGTACATAGCAAAGGCTTCGGAAAACGTTCCGCTCGACGTCAAAGTTCAGCTTCCCTCCTGCGTGCCGGCGACCCCGTTTGAAACCAGCGGCGCAACTCTTGCGGGCAAGGATATAGAAGAGAATATCGACAACTCCTACGTTTTCGGTCTGGGCGAATTTATGAACTTCCCCGGCGTTATCTATTCGGACGCGGACGTGCTTAAAAAGCTCGAAGCCGCGCACAAGGCGGGTAAGATAATAGACGGACACGCGCCCTCCGTATCCGGCGACAGCCTCAACGCTTATCTCTGCGGCGGTATAACCACAGACCACGAGTGCGTAGATACTAAGGAAATAGACGAAAAGATTGCCAAAGGCGTGTACGTTCATTTAAGGCACGGCTCTTCCACGCGCAACCTCGTTTCAAATTCAAAGGCGGTAAACGCCGCCAATATGCGCAGATTTTTAATATGTACGGACGACAGACACGCCGCCGACCTCAAAGAAAAGGGACATATCGACGACGCTTTAAGAAAGTCGGTTGCAGGCGGATTAGACCCCGTATGGGCGGTTACGATAGCTACTTTAAACGCCGCCGAGTGCTATAATCTCAAATGGCGCGGCGCGATAGCTCCCTACTATGCCGCCGACCTCGTAGTTGTGGACGGGTTGAAAAATTTCAACGCCAGATACGTGTTCAAGGACGGCAAGCTTGTCGCAAAGGACGGCAAGCCCTTGTTCGATACTTCCGTGCGCTACCTGCCTGAAAACGTGCTCAACACCGTGCATATCAACCCCTTGAAAGCGGAAGACTTCGCGCTTACGTTGAAGGGCAAAAAAGCCAACGTGATGACCATTCTTCCCGGCAACGTGGTTACGGGCTGCGAGGTTATGGATATTAATTCCAAAAACGGCGACGTGGACGTAAAGGGTACAGACGTCCTCAAACTCGCCGTGGTAGAGCGCCATAAGTACACGGGCAACATAGGCAAGGGGCTTTTAAAGGGCTACGGCTTCAAGGGCGGCGCGATGGGCATCACTATCGCCCACGATTCGCACAACATAATCCTGCTCGGCGACGACAACGAGAGTATGGCGAAAGCTGCCAACCGCCTCGCGGAAATAGGCGGAGGAATGGTTATAGTAGATAAAGAGAGGGACGAGATTCATTCTCTTACCTTAGATATCGGCGGACTTATGTCCTCTCGCGACGCAGAGAGCCTGCAACGCGACAGTAAGGCTTTGATAGAGCGCGCGTACGCTATGGGCGTCGATAGAAATCAGGAAGCGTTTATGTCGCTCGCGTTCCTTTCGCTCGCGGTTATTCCTCAGGTGAAACTTTTGGATACGGGGCTTTTCGACGTAACTAAATTCGCTTTTATGGATATAAACGCATAGCCTTTTCCGCCGATTGGCTTTAATAAAACGCAACGAACCGCATTTTGCCGTGCGCAGAATGCGGTTTTTATTTTTATTTCCAAAAAATTGCAATTTTTTTAAAGAAACGCTTTTACTTATGCCCGAAAATATAGTACAATTATATTTGGAATAAAGTAGATATAAAAGCGCTCGACCGCGCGTTCTCCGTATAAATCACGCGGAGAAATACGGCGCACGCAGGCGTTTAGCCGCAGAGAGCCGAAATAAAGGAGTTTTATGGGTTTAATCAATTTTTTATCTAACAGCGACAGCCGTAAAAGTTTAAGAAAGCTTGATAAACTTGCAAAAAAGGTGGAGGCGTTAGAACCTAAATACGCGGCTATGTCCGACGAAGAACTTAAAGGACAGACGGCTATATTCAAGGGCAGGCTCGCAAACGGCGAAACGCTGGACGATATTCTTTTCGACGCGTTCGCCGCTCTTCGCGAAGCAAGCTGGCGTGTTTTGAAAATGAAGCACTTCCACGTTCAGATAGTGGGCGGTATCTGTCTGCATCAGGGCAGAATTGCAGAAATGCGCACGGGCGAAGGCAAAACGCTGGTTTCCACCCTGCCCGCATACCTCAACGCACTCACGGGTAAGGGCGTGCATATCGTCACCGTAAACGATTACCTCGCAAAACGCGACGCCGAGTGGATGGGCAAGGTTCATAAATTTATGGGGCTTACTTGCGGCGTAGTAGTGCCCGGTATGGACGATAAGGAAAAGCAGAAAGCGTATAAGTGCGACATAGTCTACGGCACTAACAACGAGCTCGGTTTCGACTACCTGCGCGACAATCTGAAAACCTCCATTCCCTCTATGGTTCAGCGCGAGCTCAACTTCTGCATTATCGACGAAGTCGACTCCATTTTAATAGACGAAGCGAGAACGCCGCTCATCATTTCGGGTAAGGGCGGGGAAAGCTCTAAACTGTACGAGGACGTGGACAGATTCGTAAGAAATCTTCACGGCGGTTTCGACGACGACAAGAAGGAAGCGGAATCGCGCGTGCCCGTAAAGCGCAAAAAGAATCAGCCCCTTAGCGAAGAGGAAGAAGAGCTTAACAGAAAGCTCGAAGCCATTCGCGCCGATATGGAGAATTGGGATTATATAATCGACCGCAAGGACAAATCGGTCACCATAACCGAAAATGGTGCGCAGAAAGCCGAAAAATTCTTCGGAATCAAAAACCTCGGCGACATAGAAAACGCCGACCTCAACCACCATATTCAGCAAGCGCTCAAAGCGCACGAGCTGTTCGCGCGCGACGAGGACTATATAGTTACGCCGGACGGCGAGATAATGATAGTAGACGAATTTACCGGTCGTCTTATGGTCGGTCGCCGCTATTCGGACGGTCTGCATCAGGCTATAGAAGCCAAGGAAAAGGTTAAGGTAAGGGAAGAGAACAAGACTCACGCGACGGTCACCTTCCAGAACTATTTCCGCCTCTATAAAAAACTTTCGGGTATGACGGGTACAGCCAAGACCGAAGAGGCGGAATTCAGAACGATATATTCTTTGGACGTAGTATGTATCCCTACCAACAACCCCGTTCAGCGCGTGGATTATCCCGATAAAATCTTCTCAACCGTCGAAAGCAAGAAGAAGGCGATTGTAGAAGAGGTCGTTTCCCGTCACGAAAAGGGTCAGCCCATTCTTATAGGTACGGTAACGGTAGACAAGTCGGAAGAAATTTCCCGTCTGTTGCGCCGCAACGGCATCAAGCACAATATCTTGAACGCGAAGAATCACGAGCGCGAAGCGGAAATAGTAGCTCAGGCGGGCAGATACGGCTCTGTTACGATAGCGACCAATATGGCGGGGCGCGGCACCGATATTCTTCTGGGCGGCAACGCGGAATATCTCGCCAAAAAGCGAATGAGAGAAGAAGGCTACGAACACGATATGATAGAAGTGGCTATCTCCTACGCGGACAGAGAATTTACCGAGGAGGAGCAGACCGCACGCAGGCGCTACGCGGAGCTGTACGAAAAGTTCAAGTCTGAAACCGACGCCGAAAAGCAGAAAGTAATCGAAGCGGGCGGGCTTTGCATAATAGGCACAGAGCGGCACGAATCGCGCCGTATCGACAACCAGCTGCGCGGACGTTCGGGTCGTCAAGGCGACCCCGGCGCGTCGGTGTTCTATATCTCTCTGGAAGACGACCTGGCCAAGCGTTTCGGCGGCGAAAGGCTGAAAGCTATTTATTCTACCCTTATGGACGACGACGAATGTTTGCAGTCAAAAATGCTCTCCCATTCGATAGAAAACGCCCAGAAAGCGATAGAAGGCAGAAACTTCGGCATACGTAAGCACACGTTGCAGTACGACGAGGTTATGAACGAACAGCGTAAGCTGATTTACGCCGAGCGTTTAAACGTTCTCCGCGGCGGCGACGTGCACGGTCAGATGCTTAAATATATCCCCGACTACGTGTCGAAAATCATAAACGAAACGGTCAACACCGACGCCATGCCCGAACAGTGGGACGAGGAAGCGCTTAACGCGGCTCTCAAACAAAAGGTTTATCCCGACGAATGTGTGTTTGAAATAACGCGCGAAATGCTCGAACGCTGGGATTACGATTACGCCGTAGAAAAGATTTCCAAGGAAGTTATAAAGTCCTACGAAAAGAAGATAGAGAATATTAAAAACGACACTCACGGACAGGTGGACTACCATCAGGTGGAGAGGAACGAGCTGTTGCGCGCGGTAGACAGGAACTGGATAGACCATATCGACGCGATGGATCAGCTCCGCAAGGGCATAGGATTGCGCGGTTACGCTCAGCAGGACCCCGTAATCGCCTACAAGCAGGAAGGACACGAAATGTTTGAAGAGATGATCGACCGCATACAGACGACTACTATTTCCCGTCTGTTGAAGGGCAGAATCATAAAAATAATACCCAATTCGCGCCCCATACCCGTTCAGCTCCCCGCTCAACCCGCAAAGCAATCCCCCGTTCAACAGGCAAAGCCTGAGGGCGCGCCTGCGGCTAAGCCTCCCGTGGGTCCCGTTTACGCGCCCGTATCGCGAGAAACCGACTTCGTTCCCAAGGACGTGCGCATACACAGACCGGATAAAGACGAAGAAATCAAGGGCGGAAACGAATAATAAAGGCGGGAATACGGTAATAAAATATTTATGTTTAAAGCAGACGATTACAGATTAAGACTGAAAGCCTTGCAGGATACTCTTGCGGAGGCTAAATACGCCCTCGATATAGACAACCTCGACGGAAAGCTGGAAGAGTTGAAAGCCGAACAGGAAAAGCCCGAAGTGTGGCAGGATTTGGAAAAATCCAAGCATATAGGCAGGGAAATTTCCTCAATCGAAGGTAAAATTTCGGCATACGAAAAGGGCAGAAACGCCATAGAAGAAGCTTTGACCTTTATCGACCTCATTGAGGAAGCGGACGACGAAAGTTTAATCCCCGAACTCGAAGGTATGATTACCACCGCTGAAGAGGACATAGAAAATATGCGCATACGCGCCCTTCTGAAAGGCAAGTACGACGCGAACAACGCTATTTTGAATCTCCACGCGGGCGCGGGCGGCACGGAAGCCTGCGACTGGACGCAGATGCTTTACAGAATGTACTGCCGCTATTGCGAAAAGGTGGGGTTCAGAGTAACCGAACTCGACCTGGAAAACGGAGACGAGGCTGGCATAAAATCGGTGTCGTTCAAGGTGGAAGGCGAAAATGCCTACGGCTTTTTAAAGGCGGAAAAGGGCGTTCACAGACTCGTAAGAATTTCCCCCTTCGACGCAAACAAGCGCCGCCACACCTCTTTCGCCTCTCTTGAAGTAATGCCCGAGGTAGACGACGAAAACGAAGTCGAGATTCGCGACGAGGATATAAGAATAGACGTGTACCGTTCGTCGGGCGCGGGCGGTCAGAAGGTAAACAAGACCGAAACCGCGATAAGAATTACCCATTTTCCCACGGGTATAGTGGTTACCTGCCAGAACGAAAGGAGCCAGTTGCAGAATAAGGAAATGGCTTTCCAGTATCTGCGCGCCAAGCTTATAGAACGCCAGATTGCAGAGCGCGAAGCGGCAGACGCCGAGATTAAGGGCGAAATCAAAAAGATAGAATGGGGCAGTCAGATACGCTCTTACGTGTTCTGCCCCTACACCCTCGCAAAGGACCACAGAACCGGCTATGAAAACAGCAATATTCAGGCGGTCATGGACGGGGATATTCAGGGATTTATAATAGATTACCTTAAAAAGACGGTTTAACCGTAAAGGAGAAAAAGATGGGCAAGCAAAATGCAAACGGCGCCGTATCTCTGCGTGCGGCAAGCGAAGAACTCGGCAAACAGCTTATAAAGCTTTACAAGTCAAAATCATTCACGCGCACTGGCAAAGATCTCGCCGATCTGCTGTTCAATACGGGCATAGAGGCGGGCGCGCTGATTTCGGGTATATCCGAAGTTACCGACAGACGCACCAAGATTTCAACTGCAAATAAGGCGATATTGATGCTTAACCAAACTATGTATATAGCAAATATTATGCAGATGGCTGATTTCTACCGCCCTGTGCAGGTAAAACCGATAATATCTTACATAGAAAAACTTATTGAAGGTCTGCGCGAGTTGTTGCACAACGTTCCCGACGCACAGCGCAGAATAGTGTTTAAAAATCCCATAGATACCGTAAGTTCAAGGCTTGACCCCTCCGCGCGCGAAACGGCCGTGGAAATTGCCTCTGTCGCCGTTGCGGCAGAGCCTCAGACGGCGTTAGCCGTAAAAGAAGTTACCGTAGCGGAAAGTTTGCCGCAAACGGTAAGCTCGACTAAGGAGCAAGCTTCTTCCGCTCCGAAAGAGGAAAATTATTCCGCGTCGACGAAATTGCCCGAACCCGCCGCGCCGAAAATACTGCCTAAGCCCGCTGTGGACGAGGAATACGAAGAATACGTAGCGGAAGGCTGGGAAGAAGAGACTTAAAATAAATTCTACGGCGGCGGAACTTCTGCCGCCTTTAATAAAATATGTACGATTTAACAGCATATAAAATTAAAAAAGACCCCGTAATATTAGGGATTGAATCGAGTTGCGACGAAACCGCCTGCGCTATAATACGGGGCAGAAAACTGCTTTCCAACTCAATAATATCCTCCGCCGCCGAGCAGGCTAAATACGGCGGAGTCGTGCCCGAAATCGCCTCTCGCGCGCATACCGAAGCGGTGGACGAAGTGGTGCGCCTCTCCTTGAAAGAGGCGGATATATGCTTGAACGAAATAGACGCCGTCGCCGTAACGTACGGCGCCGGGCTTTTGGGCGCGTTGCTGGTAGGACTGTCGTTTGCTAAATCTTTCGCGTACGCGCTCAACGTTCCTTTAATCGGCGTTAACCATATCCGTGGTCATATGGCGGCGGCATACCTCGATTGCCCCGATTTAAAGCCGCCGTTTATAACATTGCTCGCAAGCGGCGGTCATACCGCGGTTTTACACACTAAAAGCTACCTCGATTACGAAGTGCTCGGTCAGACCCTTGACGACGCCGCGGGCGAAGCGTTTGATAAGTGCGCGCGCGTGCTCGGTCTCCCCTATCCCGGCGGGCCAAACGTGCAGAAGGAGGCGGAAAACGGTAAGCCCTGTATAAGTTTTCCCTCCGCGCTTGTTAAAAACAGGGATAAAATGCAGTTTTCTTATAGCGGCTTAAAGACTGCCGTAATAAACTATTGCCATACCGCCGCGCAACGCGGGGATAGCGTTTCGTCGGGGGATATCGCCGCGTCTTTTCAGAAATCCGCGATAGATCCTCTCGTAGATAAAACCGTGGAAAGCGCGGTTAAACTTGGCGTAAAGACGGTTACTGCGGGCGGAGGCGTGGTCGCCAACGGCTATCTTCGCGAAAGACTTACGAAGGCTTGCGCGAAAGAGGGATTGAATCTTGTCCTTCCCGAAAAGAGGTTCTGCACCGATAACGCGGCTATGATAGCTTCCGAGGGACTTAATCAATATCTTTCGGGCAATTTCGCGCCGATGTCCTTGAATGCGAAGGCGGCGATTCCCCTCGGCGGCAATTAAGGTTAGCGCATATAGTTTTAAAGCGGAAATTTAATAATGTCTAAATTAACTTTAATGCGGCAACGCTTCGGATAACCGACTCAGGAAACAGGTTGTTTGCGGCTTTGCTTAAAAATTTTTAAAGGGTTTTAAATTCGCTTTACTTTTTTAAAGTATTTCTTTATAATATATTTACAATTGAATTAAAGGCGTTTACAAAGGACAACGCCGCGCGTATCATTCCTTTTAAGAGAGCTTTCGGCAGGTGTAAGAAAGTAAGGGCTGCGTGCGGATATCACCTTTCAGCCTGCTCCCCCAAGTAACAGTAAGGGGGCACGGATTCGCAGCCCGTTACAAACTGCGGCAAATGTCTGTTTGTTTTGGTGGTTTATAAGCGCTTTGTTTTGGTGTCCGAAACGGAGCGCTTGATTTTTTTATTTAAGACAACGGGCTTCGTTTTATTTTCGGCCCTGCGCCAAAATTGAAAAGGGTAAAAATTTATTCGCAAAAATTTTAAGAGGTAAACTTATGTATAAGAAGGTTGACACGTCTTTAAACTTCATAGAAAGAGAGAAAGAAATTATCGATTATTGGAAGAAGAACGATATTTTCGGTCAGTCGGTTAAAAAGAACGAGGGGGGGGAAGAGTTTTCGTTCTACGACGGTCCTCCCACGGCTAACGGCAAGCCGCATATAGGGCACATATTGACGAGGGTAATGAAGGATATAATTCCCCGCTACCGCACTATGAAGGGAAGGCACGTTTTAAGAAAGGCGGGCTGGGATACTCATGGTCTCCCCGTAGAGCTCGAAGTGGAAAAGGCTTTGGGTATAGACGGCAAGCCCCAGATAGAAAGCTACGGCATAGAGCCGTTTATAAAGCAATGCAAGCAATCCGTCTGGAAATATAAGGGCGAATGGGAGAAGATGAGCGACCGCGTGGGCTATTGGGTAGATATGGAAAACCCCTACGTTACCTACGACGACAACTATATCGAATCGGAATGGTGGGCTCTCAAAGAGATGCACAAAAAGGGACTTTTATACAAAGGTCATAAAATAGTTCCCTATTGTCCCCGTTGCGGCACGGCGCTCTCCTCGCACGAAGTGGCACAGGGATATAAGCTGGTTAAAGAAAACTCGGTAGTTGCCCGTTTTAAGGTTAAGGGCTGCGAAAACCGCTATATCCTCGCCTGGACGACTACGCCCTGGACGTTGCCTTCCAACGTAGCTCTGTGTATGAATCCCGACGAGCCCTACGTCGAAATCATAGCGGACGGCGTAAACTACATTATGGCGGAAGCTCTCGTTTCCAAATTCTTCGAAGAGTACGAAGTGGTTGAAAGGAAGAGCGGCAAAGAGTGGGAAGGGCTTGAATATATCCCCCTGTTTGAAGAAACCTCCGCAGAAATCAAACGCATATCCCCCGCCTCCGCACCGATTAAGGCGCACTACGTAGTCTGCGACGGCTACGTAACGATGGGCGACGGCACGGGCGTAGTTCACATTGCTCCCGCGTTCGGCGAGGACGACTATAAGGTAGGTAAAAAGTACGGCTTGCCCGTAGTTCAGCTAATCAACGAAAGGGGGTGTTTCGACGAGCGATTCGCTTCCCTCGACGGCGTATTCGCCAAGAAAGCGGATAAAACCGTAATCGAAATGCTCGAAGAAAAGGGGCTGTTATTCAAAGTAGTGCCCTTCGAGCACGATTATCCCCATTGCTGGCGCTGCGACACGCCGCTTCTTTACTACGCGCGTTCAAGCTGGTTTATTCAGGTAACCAAAGTCAAGGACAAGATAATAGAGGCCAACCGCTCGGTAAACTGGATGCCCGACACTATAAAGGAAGGACGTATGGGCAACTTCCTTGAAAACGTGATAGACTGGGGTCTTTCGCGCGACAGATATTGGGGAACGCCTCTTCCCGTCTGGATATGTCCCGACTGCGGCGAAATAGAGGTAATAGGCTCGAAAGCCGAGCTCAAAGAGAAGTGCGGCATACCTCAGGATAAGGATATAGAGCTTCACCGCCCGTATCTCGACGACCTCACCTGCTCCTGCCCCAAGTGCGGCGGCAAGATGAAGAGGACGGCGGAAGTAATCGACTGCTGGTTCGACTCCGGTTCTATGCCCTTCGCGCAGTACCACTACCCGTTTGAAAATAAGGACGTGTTCGAAGAGACCTTCCCCGCGGATTTCATCTCGGAGGCAGTGGATCAGACCCGCGGCTGGTTCTATACCCTGCTCGTCGTAAATACCATACTCTTCGGCAAAGCTCCCTTTAAAAACTGCATAGTTTTAGGGCACGTAAACGATAAAAACGGCATAAAGATGTCAAAGCATAAGGGCAACGTCGTAGACCCTTGGAGCGTCCTCGATAAGCAGGGCGCGGACGCGGTGCGCTGGTATTTCTATACGGCTTCCGCTCCCTGGCTGCCCTCGCGCTTCTACGAAGAGGCGGTTTCGGAAGCACAGCGCAAATATCTCGGCACGCTGTGGAATACTTACGCGTTCTTCTGCCTGTACGCAGAAATAGATAAGTATAATCCGGCGGACTACTCGTTGCAAAACTGCAAGCTGTCGCTTATGGATAAGTGGATTCTCTCCAAACTCAATTCGCTTATAAAACTCGTCGACGCCGACCTCGACCGCTACGAAATAACCGAAAGCGCGCGCGCCTTGCAGGACTTTGCAGACGTGCTCTCCAACTGGTATATCAGAAGAGGACGCGAACGCTATTGGGGCAGCGAAATGACCGACGACAAGGCGGCGGCTTACACCACGCTTTACACCGTTCTGGTAACGCTCGCCAAGCTCACCGCGCCCTACACGCCGTTCGTCGCCGAAATGATGTATCTCAACCTCGTTCCGGAATTCTTCGCAAATCAGCCTAAGTCCGTTCACCTCTGCGATTTCCCCGAGGCGGACGAGAAGTATATCGACGCAGAGCTGGAAAAGGGAATGGACGGAGTTCTCGATATAGTAGTTCTCGGACGCGCGGCGAGAAACGCAGGCAATATCAAAAACCGTCAGCCTCTCTCTGAAATGGTAGTCGTAACCGAAAGGGAGTTCAACCTCTCAGAAGAGGAAAAGGCGATAGTTTTGGAAGAGCTTAACGTTAAAACGCTTAAAAAGGCGGACGACGCTAAAAAATATATCAGCTATAAGCTTAAACCTCAGCTTAAAACTCTCGGACCTAAGTATGGCAAAAAGCTGGGCGTAATCTCTGCCTTCCTTGCAAACTGCAACGCGCAGGAGGTAGTAGACGCGGTAAAAAACAACGGCGTTTATCAAATCGCAGGCGAAGATATTTATCTTAAACAGGAAGATTTGCAGATATTCACGGAAAGCGCCAACGGCTACGTAGCCGCCGCGGACAGGGGCATAACCGTAGCTTTGAACACCGTCCTTTCCGACGAACTCATCGACGAGGGGATAGAGCGCGAGCTGGTTTCCAAAATTCAGAATATGAGGAAGGAAGCGGGCTTCGAGGTGACCGACCGCATCGAAATTTATTATAGTGCGGAAGGCAGAGTGGGCAATATCCTTGAAAAGGCGGCGTTCGCTTCCGACGTGCTCGCAAATTCTGTTCGGTCGGGAGAGGCGGAAGGCTTTACCAAGGAACAGTCGATAAACGGCGAAAAGGTAACTCTCACCCTCGTAAGAAAGTAATTTAAAAGCTTTTGAGGCATAAAAAATCATTAAAAAATACAAACGCTCGTAGTATATACTATGAGCGTTTTTGATTTGAACGTCGGCGACCGCGCAAAGGTTGTCAGACTCAATTTCGACGGGGCGGCGGCAAACAGGCTGTTTTCGCTGGGTTTTTCGTCGGGCAAAGAGATAAAAATTTTGGGCTTTTCGCTGTTTAAAAGCAGCGTCCTGTTGGGGATAGGCGCTAACCGCGTCGCTCTCCGCAGGGAGGAAGCGGAAAAGTTGGAGGTGGAAATTTGCAGGTAGTCCTTGCAGGTAATCCCAACGCGGGCAAAACCACGCTGTTCAACGCGCTTACGCACAGCAACCTTAAAACGGGCAACTGGCACGGCGTAACCACTGCGCCCGCAAGCAAGACGACGGGTAATTTCACCTTTACCGACGTGCCCGGTATGTACTCTTTCAACGCCTATTCTATGGAAGAGATTTCCGCCGCGGAAAGCGCAAAGAGCGCCGACCTTATAATAAACGTAGTAGACGCGCTCACGCTTGAAAATTCTTTAAACCTTACTGGCAATTTAATATCGTACAATAAAAATACCGTGGTTTATCTTACTAAACTTAAACAACTAAAAGCGCGCGGGGGGCGGGTAGATAAGGTCAATCTACAAAAATATCTCGGCGTTCCCGTCTACGACTGCCCGCCTAAACAGCTTAAAAAGCTTCTTGAAAGCGGCAAGCTGTTATATCCCGTAAAGAAGGAAAAAATCGCGTTGGATAAGGCATATTCCGCAGGTAATTGCAATCTTAACCGCGCGGAAAAACTGTTTTACAACAAGGGATTCGCCGTGTTTTTCTTTATCGCGGCGATGGTTTTTACTTTCTTTATTACTTTCCACCCTATAATGCCCGGCGCGCTCTTGAAGGGATTGACCGAAAGCCTCGTCTGCGTAACGCTTGCTGACGCCCTCGCGTCCGTTATAACCAACCCCGTTCTGGAAAGCTTGGTTTGCGAGGGGATAATAGGCGGCGTGGGGGGAGTTCTGTCCTTTCTGCCGCAGATAACCGTGCTTTATCTTATGATAACTCTTCTAGACGAAAGCGGAATAATGAGCGCGCTGTGTTTCGTAACCGACGGCGTGTTTGAAAAGGTAAATCTTTCCGGCAGAGCGGCGTTCTCTCTCGTATCGGGTTTCGGCTGTACCGCCGCGGCAATTTCTACAACCAAGGGCTTCACCGGTAAAACCGCGCAGAGCCGCACGGTTAAAATCCTGCCGTTTATTCCTTGCGGAGCAAAGCTGCCCGTATTTTTAACCTTCTTGTCCCCCCTGTTCAAAAACCCCTTTCCCGCGGTATGCGCGCTGTACTTTTCGGGCATTGCGCTCTCTCTCGCATTTTCCTGCCTGTTAAAGGGTGAAAGGGAGGGGTTGATAACCGAAATCACGCCCGTTTCCCTTCCGTCGTTCAAAGCGGTAAAAAACAAGTTGTGTTTTTACGTTTTATCGTTTATAATTAAAGTGAGCGTTTACGTTTTCGTTTTCTGCGCGGTAAGCTGGTTTCTCTCTCATTTCAGTTTTTCGTTCGCGTACGTCGAGCTGGAAGGGAGTATGCTGTGCGCTATTTCAAAGCTGATAACGCCGCTGTTTTACCCTATGGGCGTAACCGACTGGCGGCTTGCGTACGCCATAACGACCGGTTTCGCCGCCAAGGAAAACGTAGCTGCGACGGTGTCTATGCTCTATCCCGAGGGGCTAAACCTTCAATTCGCCCCGTCGATGGCGGTGTGTGCGTTTATACTCACCTGCCCCGCCTGTATATCCGCTTTCGCCGCGTCTGTAAAGCAGGTAGGCTTAAAGCAAACGGCGGTCAACAATTCCGTTCAGCTTGCGTTTTCGTTCGCGTTCGCTTATATCGTTCACTTTATATTCGCCATACTATGAAAAAGTTTACAGTATCTTCGTTTATTGATTTAAAAGACTTCACCGACTGCACTTATCCTCAGGGCAGCTTCTATTTAAGCGCGCTTCTCCGCGCTAGCGACGTCCGCGTAAACGGGGTTAAAGTAAACAAAAACGTACGGCTGAAACCTGGCGACGAAGTGGCTTATTACACTACGCCCAAGCAGGAGCAAAAGCCCTCTCATTCGGTCATATATGCGGACGAATTTCTTCTCGCGGCGGATAAGGAGAGCGGAGTTTCCACCGAAGCTCTCGCCTGCGAGCTGGGTTTGAACCCCGTTCACAGGCTTGACAGAAACACTTCGGGACTGATTGTTTTCGCAAAGACCGCGGAAGCGGAAGAGCGGCTTTTAAAGGCTTTTAAGGAGCGTACGGTTTCAAAGGAATATATCTGCGCGGTCAAAAGCTGCTTTAAAAAAGAATGCGGAATATGCACGGCGTACCTTAGAAAAAATTCTTCCGAGGGGAGAGTGGAAATCTTCGCTTCGCAAAAGAGCGACTGCGTTAAAATTATAACCGAATACGAGGTTTTGCAAAAATGCGGCGACTGCGCGCTCGTCAATGTCAGGCTTCATACGGGCAAGACCCATCAGATACGCGCTCATATGGCATATCTCGGCTGTCCCGTGCTCGGCGACGAAAAGTACGGCGACGAGTCTTTCAATAAAAAATACGGCGTAAAGCGGCAGATGCTGGTTTCAAAGCGCATGGCTTTTACTCTTTTTAACAAAAACTATAAATTAGAATCCCCACGCGATATAATTCTTTCGCCCGCTCCCGCAGTCGTTTTGCAGGACGGAGAGCCGAATAACTAAGCGGGATAATTGAATTTAAGAGTACCTGCCTCGGGCAGTTTACGCATAAGACAAGATTATGTATAAAAATAACAAAAAACTCATTTTAACGGTAATAATTTCGATTGTCGCGCTGGCAGGATTGCTCGTCTGCAACTTTTTTCAACCCGCGACGGGCGATAAGTCGGCGGATAAACTTCTGTCCGACCTCATTCCGAGGGCGATTGCGGGAATCTGTTTTACGGCTATTATAGCTCTGTCCGATTTCAGGCGCATACTCGTTCCCGATTTAAAAAACAGTATCGGAAATTTGATCTGGTGTATTCCCTGTTTTTTGGTCGTTGCGGCTAATTTCCCGTTTACGGCTTTGTCAATCGGAACGGCAAAGATAGTCCGCCCCGACCTCATCTGGTTATTCGCGATAAATTGTTTGTTCGTGGCGGTGATGGAAGAGTCGCTGTTCAGGGGTATTATTCAGGAGATTGCGGCAAGCAGATTCAAAGGCAAAGCCTGCGAAAAGCTTTTAATAGTTTCAGTCACCTCTGCGGTTTTCGCTCTGTTTCATCTGTTCAACCTGTTTGCGGGCGCGGGGATAGGCGCAACGCTTTTGCAGGTGGGTTACAGCTTTTTAATCGGCGCAATGCTGTCTGCGGTGCTTTTAAAGACTAATAATCTTTGGTTGTGCGTCGCAATGCACGCTCTGTTCAACTTCGGCGGCAACCTGATTCCCGCAATAGGTCTTGGCGCTTTTCAGGATTCGTGGTTCTGGATTTTCACCGCCGCGGCGGGAGTAATCTGTCTTGTGCATATAGTTTTATACCTCATCGGAAAAGAAAACTCTCCGTCCGTCGGAGAGTAATTTTTTTTAATCGCAGATAAACAAACCGAATCTTTAAAATATACCAGAATCCCGTTATTTTAAATCCGTCTCGCTTATTTAAATATTACTAAAAAAGCCGTCCCGGCGGCGCCGTGTTTTTGTTTGCAGTGTTAAAAACTTACATTTTAATGTGAAAAATCGGTAAGTATAATTTATTTGATAAAAAAATACGTATATTTTTAAAATAATTGAATTATCCTCTTGAAAAATTCCAAAATATGTATTATAATACCGTAAGTTAGGAAAACAAAAAAGTATTTAATTCAGGAGGACGTTATTTTATGGCAAAAAAATATTGTTACCTTTTCACCGAAGGCGACGCAACCATGCGCGAGCTGCTCGGCGGTAAAGGCGCAAACCTCGCGGAGATGACCAAAATCGGGCTTCCCGTTCCCCAGGGCTTCACTATTTCTACCGAAGCCTGCACTCAGTATTATGAGGACGGAAGAAAGATTAATCCCGACATTCAGAGAGAGATTATGGAATACATCGATAAGATGGAAAAGATCTGTGGCAAGAAGTTCGGCGACAAGGAGAATCCCCTTCTCGTTTCCGTACGTTCCGGCGCAAGAGCTTCTATGCCCGGTATGATGGATA
>CAZDZH010000015.1:21629-27372 GCA_964509935.1 uncultured Clostridia bacterium | reverse complement strand
GAAGTTATGCGCGGTTGCTACCGTGGCTGCCGCTTCTGCCAGGCTGGATTTATCTACCGCCCCGTGCGGCAGAGGAGCGTTGAAACGCTGACTAAACAGGCGTGCTCGCTCATCGCCTCGACCGGCTATAACGAAGTGAGCCTTAACTCTCTGTCGACGGGCGACTATCCGCACCTAAGACAGCTAATTAAAAGTTTGAAAGAAAACCTGCCAAACGACGTTACTTTGGCTCTTCCTTCCCTTCGCGCAGACAGCTTTGAAAAGGACTTTGCGCAGGACGCGAGGAGAATTTCGCTTACCTTCGCGCCCGAGGCGGGAAGCCAACGCCTGCGCGACGTTATAAACAAGGACGTCACCGAGGAAGAGATAGTAAACGCCGCGTCCTCCGCGTTCGATATAGGATATTCGGCGGTCAAATTGTATTTTATGCTGGGTCTGCCCACCGAAACCGACGACGACCTCGTCGCAATAAGGCGCATATGCGACCTTATAAAGAGCGCCTACGGGCGCAAAAAACGCAGCAGAGCGTTGAGAATTTCCGTATCGGTTTCCACCTTTATTCCCAAGCCCTTCACTCCCTTCCAATGGGAAAGGCAGGCGACGCGCGAAGAGGTAGAAACAAAGCAGAACGTGCTGAAAAGGGCGCTGTATATAAAGGGTGTAACGCTTAGTTGGAGCGATTGGTTCACCTCCTGTTTAGAGGCCGCGCTTGCGCGCGGCGACAGAAAGCTGGGCAGGGTAATACTCTGCGCATACCGCAAGGGTTGCCGCTTCGACGGGTGGAGCAAACAGCTCGACCGCAAGGCGTGGGAAGAGGCGTTTGCCGAGTGCGGTTTAAGCCCCGACGACTACACGCGCGAATTCAGCGAGGACGAGATTCTGCCCTGGGATATAATAAACGTGGGCGTAACCAAAAAATTCCTTTTGGAAGAGAGGCGGCGCGCCTACGGCGGACAGGTTACGGGCAGCTGCTTGAAAAAGTGCAACGGCTGCGGCTTGCAGCGCGACTGTCCCGCCGCGAAGGGGGAAAAATGATAGCCTTCAAATACACCAAATACAAGGGTGCGGAATACCTTTCGCACCTCGACCTGTTAAGGCATATAGAGCGCACTCTGCGCCGCGCAGGCATAGAGATAAACAAGAGCGAGGGTTTCCACCGCCACTCGAAAATTTATCTGAACAACCCGTTGGGCACGGGAGTCAAGTCCGTGGCTGAATACGCCACGGTAGACGCGGAATTTAAAGAAAATTTCGGCGAGCTGTTCAACGCGTTTTCGCCCGAGGGAGTAAAGTGCCTTAAATTTGCCGAGGTAGAAAAAAACCAGAACTATGCCAACTGCATTACGCGTTGCGAGTACCGCGCCGCCGGGATAGCGCCTTTCGACCCGAGGGAAATTCTTGGCGCGGAAAGTATAGTTATAACCGATTTAAGAGAGCGCGAAGTTGACATTCGACCCAGGATATATGCCGTCGAACGCGACGGCGACGGGTTGAGGCTGGTGCTCGGCTGCGGCTCGGACAATCTGCGCCCCGACCTGTTCTGTTCTTACCTTGAAAGCCGATTCGGCGGTAAAACCGAGGAAATTATCAAAACCGCGTCGTTTGCGGACGAGGACGTTTTTCTCTGACAGATAAAGCAGATTATAACGCCGCTTATATCAAGCCGATATAAAAAATTAAGTTGTCGGAGCCGATTAAATTTATGGGTAAAAAGACATTATATTTCGACAGCCAGTGCGGGCTGGAATGTTACGCCGTCGTGAAGGACGGAAAACTTATTGAATACAACGTTGAGGCGGAAAATTCGGGCAACATAATAGGCAACGTTTACAAAGGCAAGGTTACAAACGTTCTGAACGGAATGCAGGCGGCTTTCGTCAACTGCGGGTTAGAGCGAAACTGCTACATATCCGTGGAGGACCTGTTCCCCGACCGTTCAAAATACGACGGGGAAGAGATAGACATACCCTCCACCTTAAACCTGAACGCGGGCGACGAGATTATGGTTCAGGTAGTAAAAGCGCCCGTCGGCAAAAAGGGCGCAAAGGTGACCACAAACATATCGTTCGTGGGCAAAAATATGATTTATATGCCCAACACGCCGTTCATAGGCATATCCCGCAAAATTTCCGACGAGGAGCTTAAAAAGAACCTTATTTTCAGCGCACAGCGCAACAAAAAGGGCAACGAGGGGCTTATTATACGCACCGCCGCCCCCTATGCCGACATAAAGGAAAAGAGAGCCGAGCTGAATCATTTCAGAAGAATATATCAGAACATAAAATCTCAGTTCAAAAACGCGGAAGTGGGCGCGCTGCTGTATTCGGAATCCTCGCAGTTCATACGCGTTCTGCGCGACACGCTCATTTACGACGTCGACAAAATTTACGTAGGCAACGCGCTGCTTGAAAAGAAGATAAGCGAGATTATGAAGTTTTCCGACCCCTGCGCACGTCGACCCGTGGTTCTGCACGACAAAGGTACGGATATGTTCTACGACTTCGGGCTGCACAGACAGCTTCTGGAAATGATGCAGCCGAAAGTAGAACTTGAAAACGGCGCTTATCTTATAATAGAGCGCACCGAGGCGCTGACTGTGATAGACGTGAACACGGGCAAATTCACGGGCGACGACAGCCTTGAACAGACGGTGTATTACACTAATATCCTCGCCGCGCGAGAAATAGCAAGGCAGGTGCGCCTGAGGAACATAGGCGGCATTGTAGTGGTAGATTTTATAGATATGACCGACGAAAAGCACCGCGAGGCGCTCGTTCAGGAGTTACAGACGGCATTGAAGGACGACAAAGCCAAGTGCCGCGTTCTGCCTATGTCCAAATTCGGGCTCGTAGAATTCACGCGCAAGCGCGCGGGGAACAACCCGCTTGCCGCAATGACTAAGCCCTGCCGATACTGCAAGGGCGCGGGGTACTCGCGTTCGACGGAATTTATTATCTTTGATTTACGGGCGCGGCTTCTTGATATTTTATCCAAGGGCAACAAAACCGTGTGCATAGATTTGAATTTCGATCTCTGCAACAAGCTGTTGGGCTGGCAGGCAATGGTAGAAAACATAAAATGCTTGTACCCGCAGGCGCGGGTGTATCTGACTGCGCACCGCACCTATCACGAGGAAACCATAAACTTCCGCGTCGAAAATTCGCCCACGCTAACTCTTCCCGAAGGCACTGTATTAATGTATTGATAACGCTTCGGCGAAAAAATTTACCCTTTTCGGCGATTATTCGGCAAGAATAAAACTCGACTGCGGATACGCAGTCAATTTTCGATACAGGACGGCAAAAAACGTCAATCGGATATAAATACAGCCCCCTGCGCTTACCTTTAAGCGCAGGGGGCTGTTCTTACCTTTTAAACAAATTCAAACGTTTTCCAAAATACCTATCTCTTTAAATTTATCGATTACCTCTTTAACGTTTTTGCGCGCAATCTCTTCGGTAACGTCGTACTCTTCCAACAGCGCGGCGACAAGCCCGTCCTCCGAAGTTTCGGATTTGAGCTTTTTGGCTATGAACGCCGCCGTGCCGTTCATTCTTACCATTCCGTTGAACTTTTTGCCCGTCTTACCCGTCGCAACCGCAACGTATTCCCCGTTGACTTCCGATATAATGACGTCGGTTAATAACTTCATACCTTTTTTCCTTCCTTCATAGTATTGTACGACAGCAACGCCGCCTCTTGAGAAACGTTGCAGAAAAGCGAATACAGCGATACGCTTTGCGAAAGACCGCCCACCATAGTAATAACCTTGCCGCAGACTTCTTCCGCTTCCGGCAGAAAGGTCTGCGAGAGCAACAGGGGGAAGCCTTCTCTCGGCGAAAGCGGGCTTATAGAGTTTTCCGCGCCGCGGTTGAGATAACACACCGCCTTTAACCTGCGCGAAATATTTGCGCTTAACCCGTGTTTACCGTTCCAGGGCGTGCCGTAAACGTAAATTTCGCCGTCCTTAAAGCGAATGAGCGGTTTGTCGTCGTTTACCATTTCCACGCGGTCGCCGAGCGCTTTGCGCCACAGCCGCGCGTGCGTGGACTTACCCGTGCCCGACGGCGCGGTGAAAATAAACGCCTCTCCGTCGACCGCAACCGCCGAACCGTGAAAGAGTATAACTCCGTAGTCAGCCGCCGCGGTGCAGAATTTGCGGTATACCGCCAAAGTTTCGAGGTATTCGTCGGGGAAATTCCCCTCCGCCTGAGAGCGTATCCGCTCTTCCGCAATATCCTGCTCCGTTACCGTAATTTCCAAATCCGCATTGCCGCTGCAAACGTAATTTTTGCAGAAGTCGGCAAAGCGACTATGCAAGTAATTTATTTTTACGGTAATTTCCGCAAATTTACAAGTTACGCTGTTTTCGCCCATTTCCCTCCGCCTGCGCAAGCAAAATCCGCCTGCCGTTCGTCTTTTTAAATTATATCATACCGATTTTCAAAATTCAATACAAATTTCGACTAATCGCAAAAATAAACCGTAATATTATAAAAAACCGCTCATAATATTAGCGAAAAATTCAAAACCGTGCAAATTACAAGACCGTGCAAAATTAAAACCGCGCAAGATTTATAAAACATACGGCGCGATAAATATATCGCGCCGTATGCCAAATGAAGGAGAAATAAAACATTAATTTTATCGGTAAACGCTTTAAGCGTCAACCTGAATTAATATGAGTAAAATCATTCCGAGGTTACAAGATTAACCGCAAGCGTGCCGTCAACAGGTTCGCTTTCGTAATAGGTTACGAAATCATCGACAGCCATACAGCCCCAACCGCTTGAAGCATTATCTTCTACCACGATATATAACGTCTTGCCGAGATAAGCAGATAAATCTGCTTTAAACAGAGTAAGCACACCCGACTCGCCCGTAACCGTGTTATGATATTTAGCGATGGTATTACCTGCTTCATCCTTGATTAAAATGTTACAATTTTCATTGTTGCCGCCTGCAAGACGGAAAGTTATCCAACCGCTGCCGCCCAATACAAATTTGGAAGAAGTAAGCGTGCCCGTATTGCCTTCGTAACTATCCCCGGGAATATCTTCTATACCCGTAAACAGATAATTTCCTTCTCTATTATATAGATTCTCCGCATAGTTCCAGTAATAAGACATAGAAGATACGTAACCTATATTGTTTTTGGTAGTATTATCTGCTTTACTGGTCTCCACTAATTTCCAGCCCGTCAAGTCGCCCGTCTCAAAGCCGCCGTTGAAAACGGAATAACCTAAATCGGATACGTTAATGCTATCCTCGGGCAATTCCGAAACGTCTTTATAATACGTTATCAGCTCGTCGAAGGTAAAGAATCCGAAACCTGCCGTAGCTTCGTCGTTCAAAACTATGCGGACGGTTTTACCCATATACGCGTTGAGGTCAGCCTTATACTGTACGAGCCTTAAAGCGTAGCCGGGCTTATCAATATTCGCATCTCCGTCTACGAATTGGTCGTTATACCATATTGCAACCGTACTGTAAGTTCCGTCGTAGTTCTTAACTTGAAGCGTGATATAGCAAGCAGGGGGCATTGCCGCGCCCATTTTAAATGTTATCCAACCGCTGCCGCCTACTACGAAGTCGGAAGAGGTAAGAGTACCCGTGTTGCCTTCTACGCTTTCGCCGCGGAAGTAGCGCGAGCTGTTGTTGATTGTCTTATCGCCCCAGAAATAAGGGTCTTCGCTTATAACGCCTATTTCGCCGCTCAGCGTCCAACCGTTGAGATAATTGC
>CAZDZH010000015.1:18328-21529 GCA_964509935.1 uncultured Clostridia bacterium | reverse complement strand
TTCGGGATTGCCGCCGCCTCCGAGTCTGAACGTTATCCAGCCGCTTCCGCCGATTACGAAATCGGAGGAAACGAGAGTGCCCTTATTGCCTTCGAGTCCGTTGCCCTGTTTTTCTCCGTCAATCATATCCTCGGTACCGGCAATCAAATAGCTGCCTTTTTTGCCGTACTCGCGGCTATCGAAGTCGGTTGAGGCCGAGGTAACGTGAACGATTTCGCCGCCGCTTGACGTCCAACCCGACAAATCGCCCGTTTCGAAGTTACCGTTGTATACAACGTTTTCATTTTTTGATACGGTTCCCGTAGAGTAAACGGGAACATCGTGCTCAACGTCCTCTCTGAGCGTAAGAACGGGGGTTATTTTTGTATCTTCCAAGGGGTTGTAATGGAATTCGTAAACAATCATACCCTTACAGGTTTCCCCGAAAATTTGGGTCATGGGTACCAGATTACCCGAAGCGAAACGAATAGCATCGTAATAATGATTGCTCATATAAGACACGGCTTCGCCGTCGCCGAGAGCGTAAGAGAATCCTACCTCGGTATACTTAGAAACGTCGTCGATATTAGCCATTACCAACAGGTAATCGTAGTTTTTAGAAATTATACCCTTCATTGAAGGAGTGAAAGTTGCGGTTCCCTCGGAAGGATCTTCGGGCGTTACTTGGGTTTCACCGTCCGCAAACGCCGTCAGTCCGCCGAAATAGTCGCCTTTCAACTGCGGACTGAAAAAATTATTGCCGCCGTCAGTCTGACGGAAAGAATATACGGTTGCCCCTACCGCCGCAGAAACGCAGGCGCAGGCGAGCAATCCGACGCAAATATTTTTTGTTCTGCTCTTCATTTTCTTAATCTCCGTTATTTTTTATTTTTTGAAAGGATAATGTTTTTTAGCCGCTCAATGAGCTTCGAAAGAACCGCCGTTGGTCAATCCGCCGGAAGAGCTTCCTCCGCCCGTATCGCCGTCGGGGTTACTCTCTTCCCCTGTTCCGTCGCCGTCGGGGTTACTCTCTTCCCCCGTCCCGTCGCCGTCGGGAGTTTCCTCGCCGCCCGTGTCGCCGCCTTCGGGAGCTTCTATATTTTCGTCGCCGCCCGAAGAACTATCATTGTTGCAGGCGGAAAACGCGATAAGCGAAGCCGACAAAGTAAGCGCGATAACCGAAAACAGCAAAATTTTTAATCTTTTACGCATTTCGTCTCCTTACCAAGCCTAAAACAAGCGAAAAATATCCCAAGAGTCTATATCCTCGCTGTATTCGCCGTTTAGTTGTATGGAATCAGTAATAATATCCGAAGTTTTGAATTCGATAACTTCCATTTCGACGTTTTTGAAAAGCTTCTTATCCATAAAAAACCTCCCTCAATTTTTTAACAATTTAACAGACAAGGTTTTTACTGTTTTGCGGAGCAAAACAGTAAGGGTACCCTTACTGAAATCGATTTGTATTAAACACGGATTTTAAGCTGCGCGTCAACGGGCATTATTCAGGATAAATGGAATCCTTTCCACGTTGCCGCATTATCTGCTTGTGTATACTCTAATACCTGCTATATTAAAAATCAACTATATGGAATCGTTTCCATATTGCAGTATAATTTATGATTGCAGATAATTTATGTATGTATATTCTATCACCTATTTTATTAAAATTCAACTATTTTTATAAAAAAAATCAAAAAATTTTAAAATTTTTCATATAAATTTTTATAGCAAACAAAAAAATACGAGAAAAGGCAGCCGCCGCGCATAGGTATGCGCGGCGGCCTCTTACCTATTTATATAATTTTTAATAATAATTAACGTCTGAATAAACTATTCTTAGCAAGACAAATATTTTTAAAGATACTTTTTTAACTTCTTTTCAAAGCCTTCTTCAAGGGCGATCAGCTCTTTCAAAAGCTTTTTTACCTCCTCGCCCATTATTTTTTCGCCGTCGGAAAGCGAAGTTTTAAGCGAGGTTATGCCGTTTACCGTGCCCTTTATCATCATCTGCGCGATGTTCTGCGCGGAATTGTCGGTTGCGGCGTTCATCTTTATGGCAGACCACATCATAGCCTTTTTTACGGGCGAAGGTTCTTTTACCTCTATCTCCATTTTTTGGGCTATGCGCGCCGCTTCCGAACAGATTTTTTCGTATTCCTCGTGTTCGCGCATCACCTCTTCCTTTATCTCTTCGTTGTCTATTTCGGGTAAAATATCCGAAATGGAAGTGAGCGCAAGCTGTGCGTTGCGGTAGATTTCTGCGATTACTTCGCTGTCGCTTTTAAGATTATCCATTTTATCAACTCCTTTTTAACTTATTATTAAACTTTTCGGAGATTAATATACAAAACGGATAAAAACGCTTGACTTGCGCATTAAAAATGTGATAGATTATTGAATGAGCCGTTCGGAACGGGCACCTAAGAGCGAAATTTTTAACGCCGCCTACGCCTTTGGCAATATGAATCCGACGAGACTGGTCAGAGGAGGACAAATATGTACGCAATTTTTGAAAACGGAAACAAACAGTATAAAGTTTCCGTAGGAGACGTCGTTAAGCTTGAAAAGCTTAACGCGGAAGTAGGCTCTACCGTAACCTTCCCCGTTATTTTGACGGCGGACGAAAAGGGTATTCAGGTAGGCAAGGAAACCGAGAAAGTTTTGGTTTCGGCAGAAGTAGTTGCTCAGGGCAAGGACAAGAAGATTATCGTCTTTAAGTACAAAGCCAAGAAAAACGAAAGAAAGAAGCAGGGACACAGACAGCCCTATACAACCGTTAAGGTAACGGCTATCGGCGCACCCGAAGCAAAGAAAGCTACGCGCGCAAAGAAGGCGGCTGCGCCTGCGGCGGAAGAAAAGGCTGAATAAGGAGGACAGAGCGGTATGTTATTCATTAAGTTATTCGCCCACAAGAAAGGCGGCGGTTCTACCGATAACGGAAGAGACAGTAACCCCAAAATGCTTGGCGTTAAACGCGCCGACGGACAGTACGTGCTTGCGGGAAACATTCTTGTAAGACAGCGCGGTTCTAAGTTCAAGGCAGGCAGCAACGTGGGTATGGGCAAAGACGACACCCTGTTCGCTTTGGTTGACGGTACCGTAAGGTTTGAAAGGGTCGGCAAAGACGGAAAACAGGTTTCCGTTTATCCCGTTGCCGAATAATTAAAAATTTAAGGCGGAAGCTTTGCGCTTTCGCCTTTATTTATGGTTTATCGCGCG
>CAZDZH010000015.1:3475-18228 GCA_964509935.1 uncultured Clostridia bacterium | reverse complement strand
AAAAATTTAAGGCGGAAGCTTTGCGCTTTCGCCTTTATTTATGGTTTATCGCGCGCAAAGCCGTTAAAATCGCGCCTGTTCCCTCGGCGCAGAGTCGTTAAAGTCGCGCCGTCTCTTAAATCGCGGCAGTCTTATCGGCGCAAAACCGTTAAAATCGCGCCTGTTCCCTCGGCGCAAAGTCGTTTTAAAAAGGTATTTATATGTTGAAATGTTATCCCTTAAAAGACAATAAAAAAGAAATTTTTGAAAAACTTTTCGCAGATTATTACGACGAACTCGGTTGCGACGATGCCGAGCATCTGGTTGAAGAATACGTCGTTCCCGACTGCATAGCAGGTCTTATAAGCGTGGATTTATTGGACGACGGCGGCGAAACGGCAGGTTTTATAATTTATCAGGTTGACGGCATAGAAAACGAATGGTGCGAAAAAGAAGGTCTGGGCGATATTAGGGAAATCTACGTCGCTCCCTCCCTTCGCAGGCGAGGACTCGGCAGATTTATGCTTTACGCCGCCGAGATGAAGCTGAAAGAGCGGGGCGCAAAGCAGGCGTACGCTCTGCCCTGCGAGCAGTCCGTACCCTTCTTCGAAGCCTGCGGATATTCCGACAGCGGCGAGTTCTGCGAGGAGCTGGACTGTAACTTTTTCGTCAAAAACAGTTTGGACAACGCCTGCAAACACTGCGAAAAATAAATACCAGCGGAATACGAAAGAGATTTGCCGCAAATGATTCGTATAGATATTTAAATTAGTTGTATAAAAGGTATAGCCGCGCGGACTGCTTTTAAGCAGTCCGCGCGGCTATTTTTAAAAACACAAAACGAACGCGCGCCATTCGCCCCGACTGCTTTAAAAACCGACGGCTATAAAAGCATTACGAGGAGCGGAATGGTCGCAAAACACAGCAGCGTGGAAAGCAGGACGCTGTTTGCGGCAAGCTCGGTTTCGGCGTGGTGAATCTCGGCAAGATTCAATATTACCGACGCGCAGGGCACTGCCGAAAGTATGAGCACGCTTGCCTTAAAAGCGTAATCGAGGGGCAGAAAATACACGCAAAGATAGCAAAACAGCGGAAAAACGATAAGTTTCAATGCGCAGGTAAGGTACACGAACGGCCGCGCGAACAGCTTTAAAAACGGCACGGTCGCGAGGCGGATACCTAAAATTATCATACACAGAGGCGTCGTCATATTGCCCAACAGCGCGATAGCGCCGCGCAGAATTTCGGGCATATACGCGCTTACGCCGAAGAAATACAGCGGCAAAGCCGCTACGAAACTAAGCGTAGACGGATTAAGCAGGGCGGATTTGAAGCTGATAAACTTTTTATCGCGCGTAAGACAGAATACTCCCACCGTGAACACGAGCACGTTCATCGACAGCACGTAAACGGCGGAATAGCACATTACTTCGGGATTATTCGGCAGCATAGCCTTTACTACGGGCAGTCCGAAAAAGCCCACGTTGCCCATAACCGAGCCTATCGTGCACACCCTGTATTTCGCGTCGCCGTACTTCTTTTTGAATACGAAAAACAAAACCGCCATAAAAACCGCCTGCAACACGAGCGTCACGCCGAAAAACAGCGCCATTTTTCCGAAGCCTTCGGGCGTGAATTGTAATTGCAGGAAAGAATTTATAATCATACAGGGCGAACAGATATAGATGAGAACCGAAGAAAGCGTTGAAAGGTGGTCCGCCAAAGCTTTTTTCGCTTTGCATAAAAGAAAGCCGGGTATGGCGTACAATAGCGTGATAAGCACGTTGGAAAGGGCAATGAGAAACATATAGTCCGCCTTGATGTATTTACACGGAAATTATATTACTTTATAAAATTTTGGCAAGTGATTTTGAATTTATAATTTTTATATAGACAAAACGGAGCTTTTATGGTATAATACGGATATGAATAAAATTATTTACGCGGGGTGCGCGCCTTTCGACGGAAGCAAGAACCACAACCACAAAGGCTATGAAGTGTGCACGTGCTCGGCGCGGGGCGAGATTGTAACCACGGACGGCGTTTACAACTTTAAAAAGGGCGAAGTGGCGGTCATACCGCCGCTTGTCAGGCATTTCAATACGGGCAGCGGCTCTTCCACCGCCGTTCACGTTTTGTTGGAGCAGGCTCTGTTGCCCGTAAGGGAAGTTACGCTTATACGCGGCAGCGGCGCGGAAGAGCTTACGTGCGCCTGCGGTCAGGCGGAGCGCGTTTTTAACGACGGATTCGGGCGCAAAGAAATTATTCTGGACGCGCTGGGAGGCTTGATAGCCGCGCTGATTGCGGCGTATACGGGCGGCGAGGGCTATTCGCCCGTCGTTAAAACGGTTATGAACGAAATCGAAAAGAACAAATCCGACCCGACCTGTTCGCTTGAAGATATTCTGCGCGCCGTGCCGCTGAATTACGACTACGTGCGCAAGCTTTTCAAGAAAGAAACGGGAGTAACGCCGCACGAATACCTGGTGAACAGCCGAATGGATTTAGCCAAAAACATAATCCTTTCGGGCATTTCAAACCAATATTCAAACTATACCGTTTCGCAGATAGCTGAAATGTGCGGGTTTGCCGAACCGCTGTATTTTTCGCGCGTGTTCAAAAAGCGTTTCGGCGTGTCGCCAAGCGAATACGGCAAAAAATAATAAGTTTTAGTTATTGGAATTTACAAAGGAGAAAATATGAGATTTCACGTTCTTTTTAACCCCCATTCCGGCAACGGAGACCGAATGCGCGTTAAAAGACTTTACGACTGGCTTGACGGCAACGAGGTAATAAGGTCAATTACACGGCTATTGCCATAAAGGGGTTGCTTGGCAGATATAAGCCGCAGAACGTGGAAGTCAGCGTTGACGGAACTTTTATCGAACTTAAAAAAGTTTGGCTTGCTCCGGTTATGCTGGGCAAATTCTTCGGCGGCGGAATGATGCCCGCGCCCTATCAGGACAGACTGAACAACACACGTACCCTTTCGCTGTGTATGATGAAAGGTTGTTCGGGATTGCACGCGCTGGCGATTTTCCCTAAGCTGTTTAAAGGCGAGCACACCAAAAAGAAGAAGTACGTAACCATCTGCGAGGGACGCGAATTTACCGTTAAGATGGAACGCCCGTACGACTTGCAAATAGACGGCGAAACAATCGAAAACGTAGAAAGTTTTACCGTGAAATTCTGAATTTTTATTTATTGCAGCGTAGACTTCGGCAGTTTTGCCGAAGTCTACGCTGTTTTTTGCATAAATTTCGCGACAATTTCCCTACGGTCACCGCAGTATCATTTTTTATTGTTATAAAGGCGAACGGAAAAGAATACGATGCCGAAATTCAGATAGCGAAAGGCTTTCGGAAGGGACCTAAAAAACATATTCGGCGCGGCATATACGCCACTCTATTTATCATAGAAAGCGGGTGCGCATTTGTCCGCACCCGCTTACAGTTAATTTAACGCAGGTTGCTTATCTGCGCCGCAGTTTATATCCACTTTCCGCACGACAGGCAGAAGTTTGCCGCCCAACGCCAGAAGTCCGGAACGGTTTTCGATATTTCCGCGTTTATTTGCGCGGCGTAATCCTTTAAGCTTGCTCCGTCGGGAATTATAAGCGAAAAAACGCTCCCCTCCGCCGTCGTGCGCGCCAGAGCTATACGCCCGAACGCGGCGTCGCCTATCGCGAGGTAATATCCGCAGGCGCACGCGCCGTCCGCAAATAATCCGACGGCTACCGCGCCGAAAGCTACTATTCCGAAAGCCACCGCACCGCCCGAAAAGAGACCGACGGATATAGCGCCGAACGCCGCTATTCCCAGAGCGAAATTACCCAGCGCAAGAAACCCGAGCGCAAGGACGCCGAAAGAAATAACGCCCAGAGACAGCAAGCCCACCGAGATTATGCCCTTTGCGCGCAGACCGACGGCTATAATGCCGCAAGCCTTTCTGCGCAAGCCGATATTGATATGAACCAGAGGCAAGCCGAACAGCGTGCTCTTTGATTTATACTCATACCCTAACTTACCTAAATTGAGGTGAATATGCACGCCGTCCGCGCGCTCTTCCCCCTCCGCGCCCTGCGCTTCGCCGCATTTTGCGCCCGATGATTCTTCGTCTGCGCCGCGCAACAGATAGTCCGCGCTGCAACCGAAAAGGTCGGCAAGCTTTATAATCTTTTCTGTTTCGGGATATGCCGAACCTGCCTCCCAGCGGGAAACCGCCTGCCGCGTTACCTGTAACATATCGGCGAGTTGCTCCTGCGTGAGATTGAGTTTTCGGCGTTCGTAAGCTATTTTATCGCCCGTAGTCATTTTTTTGCCCTCCGCTTGGTTTTTACGGATATATTTTACCGCCGCCGTGCGCAAAAATCAACCCACTCGGAATTTCTTTATGCAACTTTTAAGTTGCTCTGCGCCCTTTCAACCTTATCCTACGGTCTGAGTCGACTTTTTTGCGGACGGTCTGCGTTTTCTTATTTTAAATACATTGATTGCCACGTAAACGCCTATCAGAATTGCGATGGACCCTGCGAGTACGGCGTACATAACACCCGTTTCGACCCTGTTACCGAAGAAATATATATTGCAGTCAACGGAATCTTTTATACCTTCCACCACTTCCTGCGGAAAGCCTTGCTCTATCATCTCCGAAAACGTGCCGCCGAGCGCGTGATTGCGCAAAAGCGACGTGCCGTACGTCCCGGGCAGGAACATCAGACCGTTGCGCAGACCTTCACCGAACTGCGAAATTGGCATATACGCGCCGCATACGAAGCCGTAACCCGCGCTGACTATCGTGCCCACCGCCGTCATCTGACCTTCGGTGCTTAGAAAATTGTTTACGATAGAGGCGAGAGCGGTGCCGAACAGAACCAGCAGCACGACGTCCGCCATTACCGCCAGCACGTCCGCCGCGCCGAGATACCATCCCGTAAACGCGAGGTAGATAAAGCTCACCGCGGTTGCGGTAAAGCAGACTATCAGCGTCGCCGCAGCCGTCGAGAGATAATAAGAGAGCGAAAGAGTAGACTGCTTTACGGGCGCGATAAGCAGGTCGCGCCTTGCGCCCGAAACTTTATCCTGCCCGACTATGAGATTCGAGCAGAAAGCCACGGTTATGCAACATACGGCGAGGAGCGAAGATACCAGCTCGCCGCCGACCATTCCGTTTATAAGCTTTTCGGGCACGGTGAATCCGTCGGGAAGATTGTCCGTAAAAGACTCCCTGTAAACGTTGGCGAGGAAGGTCGCGTAAAGCACGAGCAGAATGAGCGGCGTAATGAGCGAAGAGAAAAACATTCCCTTGTCCTTGAAATACATCTTTACGTTGCGCCTGACAAGATTAAACAACGCGCTCATTTCTCATCTCCTCCCGCAAGACGTTTTCCCGTAACCGCCAGAAAAACGTCGTCCATTTTTCCCTTTAAAATTTCGTAATCGGTAAAAATCTGCGGATATTTCACAATCATTTCGGTTGCCGCCGCCGTGTCCGGCACGGCTATGCGGAAGCCGCCGTTAATGGCGCAGTATTCCGCGCCGAGCTCTTTTACCTGCTCTTCGGCTACGCCGTATAGATTGATAAAGTCGCCCGTATATGCGTTTTTAAGCTGTACGGGCGTGCCTTCGGCTATTATCTTTCCCCCGTCGATTATAACCACGTAATCCGCGTCCGCCGCCTCTTCCATATAGTGCGTGGTGAGGAAAACGGTCATATTTTCCTTTCTGCGCAGTTCCTCTATTACCGACCACATAAGCTTTCTCGTCTGCGGGTCCAGACCCGTAGTAGGCTCGTCGAGAATGAGCAGTTTCGGGCTGTGCAAAAGCGCGCGGGCTACGTCTATGCGCCTGCGCTGTCCGCCCGACAGCTTGCCCACCGTCCTTTTCAACAGCGGCTTGAAATCCAGCAGCTCGGCAAGCTCTTCCAACCGCGCTTTAAAGCGCGCTCCGGTTATGCCGTAAAGCGCCGCGCGGCTTTGAAGATTGTCCTTCACCGAAAGCGATTTATCGAGGACGGAGCTCTGAAAGACTACGCCCAGCTCGCCCTTTATGGCGTCTATGTATTTATCCGCGTCCTTGCCGTCTATTATAACGCTGCCGCTATCCTTTTCGAGCTGTCCGCAGATGATGGAAATAGTAGTGCTTTTACCCGCGCCGTTTACGCCGAGAAAGGCAAATAATTCCCCCCGTTTTACCCGAAAACTGAGGTCGCGCACGGCTTTAACTTCCTTAAAGCTTTTGCTTAAACCCTGTATTTCTATTATATTTTCCATATCTCTCCCGTATATTTGCCCGCCGCCTATACAATCGGACGATCGCTTCTAACGGCGCGCGGCGAGTCTGCCTGTGCGACACGCCGCGTTAAGTATAATATATAATGCTATTTTCGCAACACAATTTTACTGCAAACGAAAATTATGCGCGTTGGCTATCAATTCTGCATTCTAAGCAATTCGGTGTAAGCCATCACGAACGGTCCCGTGCCCTTGGCGTCGTTTTCCACTATCGGTTCGGAAACGTAGTATTCGTACGTGCCGTCGCGGCGGCGGTTGTTTTCCGGTCCAAGCCCCGCTACGAGGCAGATACCGCCGAGGTTTAGTTTGCCGTCGGTTACGCCGAGATATTGATTGCAGATTCCGTCGAAAACGCTTTTGCCGACGAGGGCGAAACGCTTATCTATTATGCCCAGTCTTGCGCCCTTCATCATAGCGTACGCTATCATAGAGGAGCCGGAGGTTTCGAGGTAGTTGCCCTCTCTGCCGCCCTGATCCACTACCTGCCAGAACATATGCTTATCGGGGTCGATATATTGCTCTAATCCCTCTATCGTAGCCTTAAAAATTTCGGAGAGAGCCGCCTTTTCCCGCTCTGCACCGTCCGCCATATAGCTTATGGCGTCTACAAGACCCACCGTGTACCAGCCTATCGAACGCAGCCAGAAGCTCTTGGAACAGCCCGTATCCTTATCCGCCCAGAACGCCTTTTTAGAATAGTCCCAGCCGTGGTAGTAAAGCTTCTTTTCTTTATCGTACATATTTTCGTACACGTTGCAGAACTGCCTTATTATATCCGAATAGTCTCCGTCCGCGCACTCGGTCTGATAGCGCGTGTAGAATACCTGCGCCATATACAGCCCGTCCAGCCACACCTGATCGGGGTAAATTTTTTTATGCCAGAAGTTGCCTATGGCTATTCTCGGCTGACCCTCTATCTGCGAATACTGCAAATCTATCGCTTTCCTGTATTTTTCCTTGCCCGTTTCCCTGTATAAATCGAAGAGTATTCTGCCCTCGTTGAGATTGTCGAGGTTGTACTCTTCGGGGTCGTATCCCCTTATCGAGCCGTCGTCGAATACGTAATAATCTACGAACCAATCGATAAAATCTATATACTTTTTGTTGCCCGTCTGCAAATAAATACTGTAAAGCGAGTTCATCATACACCCGTCTATGTAGTTCCAGGCGGGTTTTTTGCCCTGCTTTATGCTCTCAATATTCCACACGGGCGCGTCAGGCTTTGTGTCGTCTATAAGGCGGTCGACGTATCTGTCGATAATAGTATAGTCCATCATTTTCTCCGTAATTTTTATTCTATAATCAGTTTACCGCAATTTTTCTTAATGATTTGCTCGCCCTGCACTCCGCTGAAAGTTACGTTTTTAAGGGTAACCTTTTCAACGTTGTCTATATACACGCCTTCCTTGCAGTAGTCGCGCACGAATTCGAGCATCGCGGGCTTGAAGGGCTTTGCGTCCTCCTTGAAAGAAAAGCTTACGTTTTCCAGCAATATTTCCTTGACGGGCTGATCGACAAGTCCGTCGAAGTAAGCGCACATACATTCGCAATCGACGCACTCTATATCCCTGAAAACGAACTTGCCCATATACGGCGTATCCGCGCCCACGGGGCGCTTTTCGCGGGAGTAGACGTACTCGGTGTGTCCGTCGGGGTCGCAGAAATAGTACATATTCAGCACGAGCGGAGTTATTACGTTTATCATTTTGATATTTTCAAAAACCACGCCGTCGATTATCGAATCTTTGCCCCTGCCGCGCCTCGACTTGATTCTTAATCCCCTGTCGGTATGCTTGAATACGCACTGACACACGGTAAGATTTTTGACTCCGCCCGAAATTTCGCTGCCGAGAACTATCGCGCCGTGTCCGTCCTGAAAGAGATTGTTGCGTATGGTATGGCGGTTTGCGGGGGTCTTATACTTCGCGCCCATATAGAGCTTTCCCGCTTTGAGAGCTACGCAGTCGTCGCCGACCGAGAAAACGCAGCCGACTATATCCACGTTGTCGCAGCTTTCGGGGTCGAGTCCGTCGGTGTTGGGACCCGTATAGGGATTCTGCACCCTCAAATCGAAGAATCCGAGGTTTTTCGAGAAGAAGGGATGAAGATTCCAAGCGGCGGAGTTCTTGCAGGTGACGCCGTGAAATACCACGTTTTCGCACTTATTCAGCGTAACAAGACGAGGGCGCGCCACCGCTCTGCCTTTGGGAGTAGCCCACCAGGTAGACTTGTCCGCATTGCCGTTGATTGCGCCTTCGCCTACTATTTTTATATTTTTCTGCTTATAAGCTGAAACGAAAGACTGATGCGATGGATAGGGGTTGCCTTCCCAGGTAGCTAAAATCTCTTCCGTGCCGTCGTCGTGCTCTATCTTTGCGGGAACGTAGGGGTAATGCTCCTCCACGACGTCGCCCAATAACTCGCCGCCCTTTTGTATTTCAAGAGTTATATCGCTTTTAAGAACTATGGGGCGCACGTAGAAACTGCCTTCGGGAATTACCACTCTGCCGCCCTTGGGGCAGGAATCTATCGCCATCTGAACGTAGTAGGTGTCATCTGTTACGCCGTCGCCCTTAGCGCCTATATCTTTTACGTTTACTACGCCGCTCTCCTTATCCGTCGTGAATTTAAGCGTGAAATCTTCGTTGGTCACGCCCACGGCGTACTCGGTATCGGGAGAGAGATTGAAGAGCGAAAATACGTTGCTTTCCCTCTCTTCGCCGACCTTTTCGCCGTTTAAGGTCACGTAATACTTCGAAGGGCAGTAATAGGGATTTTTATTTTCAAATTCAAAGCACGCCGAAGTGGCGGAAACAAAAAGCTTTTTAAACATCAGCAATCTCCTCTACTTTATTGTTTTTATGCCTTTTAACAAGCCAGACTATCAAATCCTTTAATCCGATAAACGCCATATCGGCTATAAGCGTGAAGGTCGCGAAAAGCAACGGCTCTACGCCGACGTAATACTTGTTTACCGTTCCGCTGATTACGTTTATAAGCGCGTTTACGCCCAGATAACCGAACATTACGACAAAGGCGACCGCAACGTAATACGCAAGGTTTGCAAAGAACGTCCAGTACGCTTTAAACGGGAAAGGGAACATTATATAGGCGTTAAACTGATTTTTATCAGAATCTATCATTCTGAAAATGGGATTGACGAGAACGTCCACTATCACTCCGAGGACTACGCCCACAAGCAGAACGGCGTTTTCGCCTTGCAACCCTATGCCCCACATTATAAAGAAGCATACGCAACCTGCAAACCACCATTTGATAAACAGAGCTTTCAGCCACACGGGCAAAAATTGCAGTTTGTCGCGTTTGTAGGGGTCGAACTCCTTCGCTTTTTTGCCCTTTTGGGTTTCCGCTTCGCCTGTAATTTCGGCAATATTGGTAGAAATCGGCTTTTCGGAAGCAGTTTCTTCGCCCTTCAAAGCAGATACAAGCTCGTCTATTTTATCTTTTTTTAAATCGTAATAATTTTCGATATTAGTTTCTTTTTCGTATTTTTTCTTTTTTGCCATTATCTTTAAAATATAACCGACAAAACATTTATTTTGTCGGTTATCTTTGCTTATAATTGAATTTAATTATTCTTCGCTGGTATCGATCGACTCTTTCATTTGAGTAGATTCAACAACCTTTCTGGTATTGATCTTGTTCAAAGCTTTTTTGTAAAGAGGCATCGTTGCCAACGCGATAATAGTTATACCAACAAATACAATATGAACTATTAAGCACGTTATGGCTGAAAGGAAATCGGGAGATTCCGCAAAAAATGTAGCCAAATCGCCGTCACTCGCCAAGGTTGCTAAATTCATAAGATTGATGAAAAACAATAGATCGAACCCTATCATTGCCGCCAACAGCACGAATACTAAAATAAGCATCACTTTGTTGACGTTTTTACGCTTGGGGAACGCGTTTAGGAATACCATTAAAATGAGTACCGAAATCAACGTATTCGCAAAGACGCATATACCCGATAGTTTAATACCGCGGTTATCGTTTATAACAATCGAGAAAGAACTTAAAAAGCACAGATAAAGAATCGAGGTTATTATAAGTATAACCAGAGGAATCATATGCGTTTTATGTTTAAGCTTAACTATCAGCTTCCTGAACCATTCTTTTACACCGGCGCCGAATCTCGCCCGGAAAGAGGGCTTTTCAACCGTTTCGGACTGAATTACTTTTTCGTTTTCTGACATATTATCCCTCCTTATCTGATAGCGCACGTAGTTTCTTTATCGAAGAAATGCATCTTTTCCGCATCGAATCCGATCTTGATACGATCGCCGTATTTGTAAGTGCACCACTTTGCGAATTTGCAGACAACGTTCTTTGTTCCGCCGACTTTTCCGTGTACCAGAGTATTCATTCCGAGATTTTCGTTATTTGTTACTTCAAAATCGATAGAACCGTTAACTACTATATTTTCGGGACGAACGCCGAGAATCACCTCTTTGCCGTCGTAACCCTTCAACGTATCAACCTGCTCTTGGTTAAGCGCGTATTCAAACAAATCGCAGACGAATTTGTCGCCTGATATCTTACCTTCAAACATATTCATAGGAGGCAGTCCTATGAACGTAGCCACGAAAGTATTGGCGGGACGCTCGTACAATTCAATCGGCTTGCCTATCTGCTGAACGTGCCCCATAGACATACATACTATTCTGTCGGCAAGCGTCAACGCTTCGGTCTGGTCGTGAGTGACGTACATCATAGTCGCGTTAAGCTTTTTATGAAGAAGTATCAATTCTCTTCTCATAGAGCCGCGCAGCTTTGCGTCGAGGTTTGACAGAGGTTCGTCGAACAGGAATACCTTGGGGTTACGCACGATTGCTCGTCCTATCGCAACACGCTGGCGCTGACCGCCGGATAGCTGCTTGGGCTTTTTATTAAGCTGAGTTTTTAAATCGAGAATCTCTGCCGCGGCCATAACCTTGCGGTGAATGACCATTTTGTCCTCTTTACGAAGGGTAAGCGAAAACGCCATATTTTCGTATATAGTCATATGACCGTAAAGCGCATAGTTCTGGAAAACCATAGCTATATCTCTGTCCTTAGGGGGCAGACGCGTACAATCTTTTCCGTCGATTATCAGCTGACCTGCGGAAATATCTTCAAGCCCCGCTACCATTCTTAACGTTGTGGACTTGCCGCAACCGGAAGGGCCTACAAGAACTATGAATTCTCCGTCGGCGATGTCGAGATTGAAATCCCATACCGCCTGAACGCCGCCGTCATAAATTTTATCCAGATGTCTTATATTAACTTCGGGCATTACTCTACCTCCGCTTTTGTTTCGGCAGACGCAGCCGATTCTTCTTTAACTTCAATATCTTTTAAAACTTTATCGATAACAATTTCTCCGCTCTCGATTTTCGCGTTGAAAGTTTCAAGTTTTACGCTGTTCAGATATCCTATTACAGCCGAAGCGATAAGGCAAGCCGCAGACGCGCAAAGCCAGACCGTAAGGATTATGAACGACGCCGTGGGCGTAAGATCCGCACCGAAATAGCGCATATTAAGCGCCTGCGTGCCGTTCTGAACGTCGTGCGTCAAAGCTTCGAGAGGAATACCGAAAATGCGTATTATCTGAATAGCCGCAAGCACGAGGAGAAGTATCGCATAATTCTTTTTATAGCCTTTTATGCCTTCCGAAGCGAGGAAAGTAAAAAGCAGAGTGAACAGAGTCAGCACTACGGATACTCCCAACCGCCAGGTATTGAAATACAGATCGCGGTAAGAGTACAGCAGGCAAAAATATAAACAGTCAAATACCAAAGCCAACAGAGCAAGCGAAGAAGCAACCTTATTGGTTTTATAGCGCATTATATCGTTCTGCACTATTTTCTGTTCGGTGGTCTTTTCCATATTACGCCGCCTCCTTTACAAAACCTTCTTTAAGAAGCGCTTTCTCGCCCTTCATGAGCTTAATTTTCCAAATTAAATTGAGTACCCAGGCAACCACGTCGACAACCACTATCGCGTAGAGAATATATCCCAACACGAAGCTGAGCGCCGACTTATCCAAAGGATACTGTTCGTTAAATTTTTCCGCATAGTTATTACCGCCGTTGGTACCGGATTCCCAGGCAATGTCGTTATAGAATAAATTCATAACGTTGCTTATGCCGATGAAAGAATAAATAGTAATTACCAATGCGGCTACAACCACGATACCCACCGCTACGTAATTTGTTACGTAATAATTGCGGCGGCTGTTGGTCGCAGTTGCATAAACGACCGCAACCGCAAGAATGAAAATTATTGAGAGAATCAACGAACCGTCTACAAAGCTTTGTGCGGCGTTGAAGAAGTTAAGCGCGTTGATTTTATCGGTAACAACCGTTCCTGAAACGTCGATATAATAGTGAACGTTGCCCATACCTCCCGTAAGGAAAGCCATAGTAAACACAAAGCACAACGCCGCTACTATAAGCGTTACAAGAGATAAGATTTTTTGAAATCTCATTTGAGTCTTCATATCAAATTCCCCAAAAGATTCGGTCGTTCCGCGCCCGCCCGAAAGCGGGCGCGGAAACCGAATTAATTATTTTTGTCTATAATGACCTTAATTATGCCATGTAGAGAGTTTTAAGAGCAGTCCAACCGGCTGCGTAGATGGAAGTTCTGGTATTCAATCCCTTGCTGTTCGAAAGTGTTACGCAAGCCGTGCCGTCAACGGGTATGGTACCGAACGCCGCATTTTCCGCTACATTGTGATTAGCGTCGCCATAACCGTAGAACAGAAGGTCGATGTGAAGGTTTGTTCTGAAAGTAGTATCGGAATTGTTTCTGAATAAGCCTGCAACTGATTTAGCGCCCATCAATTCACTTTGATTCTTGAGAGTCGTACCGTCGGTAGAGCTTACGGGAAGCGTAGTGGGAACGCAGGTGTACCAGTAAGTGTCGCTGCTTACGGTCTGCGTAAGGTGCTTGATAGTACCGTTGTTTATAGCGGTTGAAACTATCGCCGACCCGTCAAGTCCGCAGGAAGCGGTTGCCTGATATTCGAAGCCCTGGCTCTTGTTGCCGATGGGGAGCGCGCCGCCTACTATGCCGCGGCAATAGTTTGTATAGTTACCTGCCTGGTTGCCGATGTAACCGATTCCCTTCTTCTTGCTATCGCCTTCGCCCATATAATTGCCGTTTACTCTGAGACCGTAATAATAATTAAGGTTATTAGTCGTAAGAGTGGGAACCTGAGTTCCGAGATAAGGAGTGCCGGTATAAAGCACGTTACCGTAAGTGAAGTACTGAGACTTGTATTCGTCGGTTACGTAGTACTGAATGCCGTCCGCCGTATCTAAAACGCCCGCATTCTTCAAAGCGGCGAGATCGCCCACGCCGTCGGTTACCGATACTCCGCCGATGGTTGCCGTAACGGGATTGCCGTACCAGAAACCGTCTGCGTCAGTTGCGTTGGCGCTTGCCATAGGACCGTAGGTAGCGACTATCTGACCGTCGTTAGAGAACAAATAATCGATGAGCGCGAGGGTTGCGGAAAGCACTTCGGGATTGGTAACCGCAGCCTTGGGTACGCAGAAGCCGGTGTTCTTTACAGCACGCCAGCTTTCGGTAAATCTCATATAGGTTTCGGCGGTGCCGTCGCTATTAGTATCCCACTTGGAAACGGGGGTAACGATAGGAGCAAAGTCGAATTTAAGGTCGCCTGAGCTTATCAAGCCGTTGGGGATGGAAGTTGTTCCTTTGAAGCCATCAACGTCGAGGTAGAAGCCGTCGGTCGTCTGAGTCTGAGAATAGTCGTGCATAAGGAAGGTGAGCACGGAAGAGGAGCTTGCGGCATATTTGCTTGCATTCTCGGTTCCTGTATATACGAGACCTTCCTTGGTGAGGTCGCTGAGCCTGTCGAGGGCGTCGTATGCGGAGACGTCGTTACGGGCGTCTTTAAGGTTGCCGTTGGCGTCGACGTAAGCAAATTCGTTTCTGGATTCGAGTCCGCGAACGCCGTAGAGCTCGCCGACAAGCGAAACGAGATCCTGACGTCTCTGAGAAGTACCCTGACGACCGGATATAGCATAGATCTGGTTGGCGTTGAGAGCGGCAACACTGTCGCCGAAAAGCTTATAAGAGGTTACAACGCAACGGCTGAGTGCGGTGAGAAGGTCTACGTCCCAGCAACCGGAAACGCTGTTGAATACGTCGGAACGGGTTTCATATGCATTGCCGCCGATGGTATATGCGGCGTCGATATATCCGCGAACGAGAGCTATAAGCTGAGCGCCGGTGATTTCTCCGTTCGTAGCCGTGATAGCCGCGTTCTGAATATCTACGATATTGCCGCTGGCTCCGCTGTAAACAGAACCGGTAGCCGCCTTATAAGCAGCGCCGAGTGCGGTAGTTTCGCTACGAGCGGCAGCGAGAGCAGCGTCGTAATCTATCTTAGCTTTAACCGTCCGGGTTTCGTCGGAAGGATCTGTGGTATCTACCTCATAAGATCCGGTCT
>CAZDZH010000015.1:0-3375 GCA_964509935.1 uncultured Clostridia bacterium | reverse complement strand
ACCGTCCGGGTTTCGTCGGAAGGATCTGTGGTATCTACCTCATAAGATCCGGTCTGTCCGAGATAGCTCGTAGCGTAAACCAACTCGCTGCCCGTGTTGTCTTTACCGGTTTTTGAAGCCTTGAACGTAGTAACCGCCGCAGAAACGTCAGCCGAATCAAGCATTACCCTAGTCCATTCTCTGTGAGTTAGAACGTATTTTTCAATATCGTTGTTGCCGTCGAAGTAGGGAGCGTAATACATTGCGCCGGTAGAGGTGTCGGTTGTAAGCGACCACTTTACGATGGGGTTCTCGTCGAGGAACTTCTTATAGTTGGGCATATAATCGAGATAGTCCGCAAGATTGAGCATGTTCGTAGCGTTGTTGGTTATAGCCGAGCCCGAACCGGTAACTATCTGATAGTTAGCAAGCTCGTTCTGCGAAACCATAGTATTGATCTGCTCATCTGAAGAACGGTTTTGAGCCATATCTACGAATTTAACGCCGAGATCCTGAGAGAGCTGCCACCATGCGGGTTTCAAGTCGCCGGGTTTATAAGTATAGCCGTCGGGCATAACCGCTTTGGTCGCAATCTGTGTAGAGTGATACGAAATGTGTCTGTCGTTATTGGTACCGTCGCAGATATTCATATTGAGCGTGGTGCTTGTTCTGTAAGCGAGGGTATCGGTACCCGCCTTTACGTAGAAAGAAGTCCCGTTTACGGTTTTAGTATCAACGGCATCGGCAGAAACCGAAGTTACGTTGTGCTCGGTCTGAGAAAGCGTAGTCGCTCTCTTCTTGCTGCTGCCGCCGCCGCTACTCTGACCGCAAGCAGCCATAGACATAGCCATCGTGCCAGCCATTACAACAGCAACCGAAGCAAAAGCCAATTTCTTTGTTTTGTTCATTATTTTTCTCCTTATTTAACAATAAATTTAAATAGATGCGTATCTCCCTTTACTTTATTTCCCACGGTCGCAGGGAGAATTGCTCCCGTTGGAATTTTAAACCAAGACAACTTGGGATAAAATCTTTGTTATTCTTTTACGCCGCCCATATTTACGCCCTTTGCGAAATATTTCTGTATGAAGGGGTAAATTACAAGTATGGGGATTATCGCGAGAATTATCATCGCGTACAGTACCGAAGTACCTTGCGCCGCGGATTCGAATCTGTGCGAATCGTCTGTGGAATAAACGTTGACAAGGTCGGTGTCTTTATTGATTATATCCCTGATAAGCACCTGAACCGGCCAGGAATAGGATTGCGTTTCGCCCAGAACCTTGCTCGCCCAGAAGTAACCGTTCCATCGGGAGATTCCGAAGAAGAGCGCAACCGTCGCGATCGTCGCCTTGCTCATAGGTATATACACCTGCGTAAGAATCTGCATTTCGGTAGCGCCGTCTATGCGCGCCGCTTCTTCTATTTCGGAAGGAACGCCTTCGAAAGAGTTACGAAGCAGAATAATGTTGGTTGCGTTCATACCCATCGCAAGAACTATCAGCCATTTGAGGTCGATATCGTACATAGAAGCGCCCGCGCCTCCGAATATGGAAGCCATTATCTCGCCGGTTTTAACGTAGTTGAGATACTGAGGAACTATACCTGCGGAGAACCACATAGTGAATACGAGGAAGAAGTTGAATCCGTGCCTTCCCAGCAATCTCTTTTTAGAAAGAGCATACGCGCCGAGAACCGAATAAACCATACACCAGATAAGACCGATAAAGGTTACGAACAGGGTGTTCGCATAGCTTATCCAGAACATATTTTCGTTAAACGCCCAAAGGAAAGAATCGAACGTAAAACCGAAATGATAGTTGCCGTTTTCACCTATCATAGGCCAAAGCACTACGGCGCGGTCTGCAACGGCGTCGGCAGAGCTGAAAGTCGAGCCGAGCACGTATAACAGAGGATACAGACACATCATTGCGAATAAAATGAGGAATACGTAAGCGACGATTTTGAATATCAGCTCCGATACTTCCATTTTTCTTTTCATACAGTCTTGTCCTCCCCGTATTAATAAAGCGAAACGTTAGCGGCTTTGCGTGCAACGGTATTTGCGCCGATAACCAGAATCATACCTATAAGGTTGTTGGTCATTTCCGCCGCGATACCTCTCGCGTCGCCCCAGCTGTTCGACAACGTAGCAACTATCTGTGCAGTACTCATATTGCCCGAAGAAAGCAACAGGTAAACCTTTTCGTAGCCTACGGAAAGGAGTCCGCCGATCTTCATTATCAGCATTATGACTACCGTCGATAAAATGCTGGGCAGAACGACGTATCTCATCTGTTGAAGCTTGCCTGCGCCGTCTATCTGCGCCGCCTCGTACGAGGTGGGAGATACCGCTATTACCGCGGCAAAGAACACTATCGAATCGTAACCCGCGTGTTCCCAAAGCTCCGTTATTACGTAAAGAGAACGGAAATATCTTGCGGAGTAGAACAAGCCGCCCTGGATAGCGTCCTGGAACGCCTGATTGTTGGGGGCAAGCTTAGCGAGAAGCTGCGACAAAATTCCGGGTTCCGCTGTGGTGGAGCTTGCTCGAAGAAGCAACAACGCGATAGACGTTACCACAACGGTAGAAAGGAATTTGGGAAGATATACGCATACCTGTATCACGCTTCTGGTTATATTCGATTTGATTTCGTTGAAGAACAGCGCCAGAATTATCGGCATAGGGAAGCCGAACAACAGGTTGTAAAACGCAATTATGAACGTGTTTCTGAACGCAGGCCAGAATGAAGCCGCGCTCGAACCGAAAAATATTTCGGCGAAGTTATTAAGGCCGAACCAATAGCGGTCGGCAACGGTTACCGCGCCGGGAGTGTTGTATTCTTTAAAGGCGGCGAGCAACTCGTACATAGGCGCGTACTTCCAAAGCACGTACACCAAAATCATAGGCACGAGCATAATATACAGGCGCCAGTCTTTAAGGATTGTCAATCCCGTGTTTTTCCAACGGCTTTTCTCTGTTTCGTCCCTTACCTGCTGTTCAGCCGGCATCGAATACGTGCCTGTGGCTTCGTCGTAGACAAGGAAATCGTCACATTTGAGTTTGAACATCAGAAAATTTCCTCCATATCACTTAAAATAAGCAATTATTTGTAATGCGGTTTCCCGCTTATTACCTTTAAACGTTTTTCTGTTTTGCGTTGCAAAATAGAAAGGGTACCCTTTCTGAAAACAATCCGTAAATTTACGGAGTTTTCTAATTATTTCCGCCTTTTCGCGTCAATATAAGTCGTCGTTATGCCACTTTAAAACCGAAAGGCTTTCGCTGTCTATTTCTATCGGCTCGTCCCCGAAAGCGTCCGGCTTCAACGCGTTTCTTCTCTCGGAATCGAAACGTTTAAGATAGGTTATCTGATTTTCGAACATACCGTTGAA
>CAZDZH010000014.1:30703-37089 GCA_964509935.1 uncultured Clostridia bacterium | reverse complement strand
GTTCAGCGCTACGGTCGCAAATCTTGCAGACGAAGAAAAGATGAAAAAGATTTACTCGGTTTACTCCCCTTTGCTTAACCTGTCGTTTGTAATAGTAAACCTCGGAATGCCGCTCGATTACCGACTTATAGCGGGAACGGGCGTATTCACCGCAATATATATCCTGTCGAGAGCGGCAGGCAAGACGGGCGGCGCGTATCTCGGCGGTAAGCTCACCAAAGCCGAGCCTACGGTTACAAGATATCTCGGTCTTACGCTGTTGCCCCATTCCGGCGTTTCGCTCGTATTTACGGGTATTGCGGTAAACACTATGACGGCGATAGACCCGTCGCTCGCGACGGTAATATCCGGCACCATCGTCGCCGCGGCAATCATTAACGAAATAATGGCGGTCATATTGGCAAAGTCTGCGTTTAAGCTTGCGAAAGAGATACCCGAAGCTCGGGCGGTTGAAAACGCGGACGGGGACAGCGCGTGAGTTAACGGGGATTGTATGCAATTTGTCCACCGAATCGGTCAAAAAGTTTTCCTTATTTAAACGATAGTTATTGACATTTCTGCGCAAATGAATTAAAATTGCTAAAACTACGTTTTTTTCGGAAACCGCAATATGTTATACACCGTTACATTCAATCCGTCGCTGGATTACTACGTAAAAGTAAATAATATCAGGCGCGGAATGGTCAACCGTACCGCAGGAGAACGCCTTACCATAGGCGGGAAGGGCATAAACGTTTCGTTAGAGCTGCAAGAGCTGGGAGACGAAACTATGGCTCTGGGATTCGTGGCGGGTTTCACGGGCAAAGCAATCTGCGCGGAAATAGCCGCGCGCGGGCTTATGCACGACTTTATAGAAGTCGAAGGTCAAAGCCGCATCAACGTCAAAATAAAATCGGTTGCCGAAACGGATATCAACGGTATGGGCGCGCAGGTTACCGAAGCTAACGTTACGCGGCTTATAAACAAGCTTAAACGCAGATTAAAGAGCGGCGACTGGCTTATAATTTGCGGAAGCGTACCCGTATCTCTGGACGAAAACGTTTATTCGGATTTTATAGAAAGACTGAAACCTCCGAAGAGCGTCAACCTCGTAATAGACGCCAGCGGCAGACTGCTTACCGAAACTTTGAAGCACAAACCCTTTCTTATAAAGCCCAACATCTACGAACTGTGCGACGTATTCTCCCTCTCCCACACCATAGACGCGCGGCAGATAGCCGACTGCGCGAGAAAATTGCAGGAGCGCGGGGCGAGAAACGTAATAGTTTCGCTGGGGTCGAGCGGCGCGCTTATGGTTACGGAAACGAGCCAGACGATGTACGTACGGGCGGCGCGCGGACAGCTTATAAATTCTGTCGGAGCGGGCGATTGTATGGTTGCGGGATTCATTCACGAATACATAAAGACCAACAACTATTTCAAAGCGCTCAACTTCGCCACAGCCGCGGGAAGCGCATGCGCCTTTACGGACAATCTCGCCACCAAAGAACAGATTGAGTACGTCGAGAGCCTTATGCTTTGAAACAACCACGCCTTGCGTGCGGCGCATTTACGGTATTGCGGCGAAAATCCGATAAATAATAAAAGCGGAATTTTTTTCCGCTTATTTTTATACGCAAATATTTATATTTATTTGCAAATACTCAGCGCGTCTGCTATAATTGAGCCATGATTTGTTTTGTAATAGCGCTTGAAAGCGAGGCTAAGCCCGTTCTCGACAATATGACGGATATATCCGCAAAAACCGTTCACGGTAAAAATGTATATTGCGGATTGCTTAACGGAGAACGGACGGGCATAGTAGTGTGCGGCGTAGGCAAAGCCAACGCGGCGGCGGGCGCGCAGTACGCGATAGATTGCCTGAATGCCGAAAAGATAGTCAATATAGGCGTCGCGGGCGGTCTGAACGGCGGAATGAAAATAGCGGAAATCTACTGCATCGCCGAAGCCGTGCAATACGACTTCGATTTGGTTCAGTTGAACGGCACGCAGATAGGAACGCTGAACGAGTTCGATAAACCCTACGTACCCCTCGCAGTATGCCGCGAATACCCGCAGAGAAGGCTTGCCACAGGCGACAGATTCAACGACGATATAAAAGACTTCACCCTGCTTACGAAGACGCTTGAAGCGGATATACGCGATATGGAGGGCGGCGCGATAGCGCAGATTTGCGCGCACGCCGACGTACCCTGCTATTCCTTCAAAGCCATATCCGACGTCGCGGGGAGCGGCTCAACCACGGAACAGTTTTCGGCTAATCTTTCAGCCTGTACGGACAGATTAAAAGAACAAATAACCCGCATATATGAGGCAGTCAATGGATAGAATACCCTCCTTTTCCAAAAATCACGATACGCTCGAAACGGGACTTTACAAGTCAATGGAATCGCACGGCGTAACAACGTGGGACCTGCGCTTTAAAAAGCCGAACGCAGGCGACTATATTTCGCCCAAAGCCCTGCACACGGTAGAGCACGTAATGGCTACCGTTCTTAGAAATTCCGACAGAAAGGACGACGTCATATATTTCGGTCCGATGGGTTGCAGAACGGGATTTTATCTGCTTACCGTGAATATGGACTACGTACAGGTAAAAGAACTGCTTGAAAAGAGCTGCGAAAAGTGCCTTGAATTTACAGAAATTCCGGGAAGCAAGCGCGAAGAATGCGGAAATTACCTCGAACACGACCTTACGGAAGGGTTGGAAGAAATAAAAATATATTCTGAAATACTTAAAAACATATGATAACCTTAGGCGGCGGCTGGGACGAGCTGCTCTCCCCCCTTTTCTCTGACGAAAGGTATCTTAAAATAAGGGAGTTTTTAAAAAAAGAATATTCCACGCACGTTATATACCCCGATATGTACGACTTGTACAACTGCTTTCGCTATACGCCCGTAAACAAAATCAAAGCGGTGATTTTGGGGCAGGACCCTTATCACGAACCGGGTCAGGCGCACGGGCTGTGCTTTTCGGTAAAAAAGGGAATAGCCCTTCCCCCTTCGCTGAAAAACATTTATAAGGAAATAGCGGACGATCTGGGCATAAAGGAACCCGACTGCGGCGACCTTACCAAATGGGCGAACGAGGGGGTGTTGCTTTTAAACACTACGCTTACCGTGCGCGAGCATTTGGCGAACAGTCACTCCAAATGCGGGTGGGCGTGGTTTACCGACAGCGTAATTAAAATAATTTCGGACTCCTGCCGGAACGTGGTGTTTATACTCTGGGGCGGCAACGCAAGGAGCAAAGCTCCGCTTATTGACGAAGGCAGACACCTGATTTTGCAATGCGCGCATCCTTCTCCCCTTTCGGCGTACAACGGATTTTTCGGTTGCAGATTCTTTTCAAAGACCAACGCGTATCTCAAAGCGCACGGCAAGGGCGAAATAGACTGGGACTTGAATACATAAAATAAAAGAGGATAGAAATATGAAATATATAGTAGTATTAGGCGACGGCATGGCCGACTGGAAAATAGACAAATTAGGCGGAAGAACCTGCCTTGAAGCGGCAAAAACCAAGACTCTGGACGCGCTTGCTCCCCTTTCTCAGGTGGGATTATGCAAGACCGTTCCCGACGGAATGAAACCGGGCAGCGACGTTGCTAATATGTCGGTTTTAGGATTCAATCCTCACGACTATTACACGGGGCGTTCTCCCCTCGAAGCTGTTTCGATAGGAATAGATTTAAAGGCTACTGACGTAACTCTGCGTAGCAACCTGGTAACGCTTTCCGACGAGGAGAAATACGAGGATAAAACCATGGTAGACTACTCCGCCGGGGAAATCACCACCGCGGAAGCCGCCGAGCTTATAAATTATCTTAAAGGCTTTTTCGACGACGGGAAGTTCACTCTTTATCCCGGCATATCTTACAGGCATTGCCTTGTAGTCGACAAAGGCGTTACGGGGCACGAGCTTACCCCTCCTCATGACATATCCGACCGCAAAATCACCGAATATCTGCCCAAAGGCGAGCTAGGCGGAGCTTACCTCGATATGATGAAGAGGAGCTACGAGCTGTTAAAGGACCACCCCGTAAACAAAAAGCGTATAGCCGCCGGCAAACACCCCGCAAACAGCATCTGGCTGTGGGGCGAGGGAACAAAGCCCGGTCTTTCACCCTTCGAAAAGGTGAGGGGATTAAAGGGCGGCATCATTTCCGCCGTAGACCTGGTTAAAGGCATAGGCATGCTTGCGGGAATGAAGATTATCGAAGTCGAAGGAAGCACGGGCAATTACGACACCAACTTCAAGGGCAAGGCGGAAGCCGCCGCGGAAGCCCTTATCGGCGGATTGGATTTCGTATATATCCATATGGAAGCGCCCGACGAATGCGGACACCACGGCGACGTAGAACACAAGATATATTCCATCGAACAGATTGACGGAATGGTTATTCCCACGCTTATATCCAAACTCGAAAGCGCGGGCGAGGACTTTGCCATGCTCGTCTGCCCCGACCACCCCACGCCCTGCAAGTGCAAGACTCACGTTTCTGAACCTGTGCCCTATCTGATTTACACCGACCTTCGTTCGCTAGGCAACGGCGCAAATCGCTACACGGAAGAGCAAGCCGCAAAGACGGGCGAATACGTAGCGGACGGTTACAAGCTTATTGAAAAATTGCTTGCCGTTAAATAATCAATAAACAGCAATAATATACAGCTATTGCGCCCTGCCGCTAAGATAGCGGCAGGGCGCGTTTTTTGTTTTTTATTTTAAAAACAGATGCAGAAGTTTGAAAAACGGAGATTTATAAGGCTGATAGCGTATGGGCAAATCCATCCAGGTCTTTTTATCCACTATGCTCTTGGTGTGCGAAAACGCCTCGAATCCGTCCCTGCCGTGATACGCGCCCATTCCGCTTTCACCCACGCCGCCGAAGCCCATTTCGCTGGTGGCGAGATGAATAACCACGTCGTTTATACAGCCGCCTCCGTAAGATATTCGGCTTGTGACGAGGTCGATATTCCTTTTATCCTTAGAAAAGATATACATGGCGAGCGGCTTGGCTTTATCCGCGAGAAGGGGCACAACGTCCTGAATGTTTTCGTAGGTTAAAACGGGCAGAACGGGTCCGAATATTTCTTCCTGCATAGCTGCGTCGTCCCAGGTTACGTTATCCATTACAGTGGGCTCTATTTTAAGTTTCTCCCCGTCGCAATTTCCGCCGCAGACGATTTTGCCGCCGTCAATCAGCGCGTTTATTCTGTCGAAGTGCTTGCGGTTAATTATCTTGCCGTAATCGGGATTTTCAAGCGGATTGTCGCCGAATTGCGCCTTAATCTGCGCTATTATTTCCGTTATCAGTCTGTCTTTAACGGATTTGTCGCACAGGATATAGTCGGGAGCTACGCAGGTTTGCCCGCAGTTTAAAAACTTGCCGAAAACTATGCGCTTTGCCGCAAGTCTCAATTCGGCGGTTTTATCGACTATACAGGGGCTCTTACCGCCGAGTTCGAGAACGCAGGGCGTAAGAGTTTCCGCCGCGCGGCGCAGCACCTCTTTCCCCACGGTCTGACTGCCCGTAAAGAAAATAAAATCGAATTTTTTGCTTAACAGGTCGGCGTTTTCCTTTCTTCCGCCCGAAACTACGGACACGTATTCGGATGGGAAACACTCCTCTATTATGGTCTTTAAAATTTTTCCCGTAGACGGCGAGTAGGCGCTGGGCTTGACGATCGCCGTGTCGCCTGCGGCTATCGCGTCGGCAAGCGGGTCTATCGTAAGCAGAAAGGGGTAGTTCCACGGGCTCATAATCAGCGTATTGCCGTAGGGAGAGGGCTGTTTATAGCTCTTTGCGGCAAACTGCGCCAGCGGCGTGCGAACCTTCCTCTTTTTTGCAAAGCCCCTTACGTGCTTAATCATATAGCTTATTTCGGTGAGCGCCAACCCCGTTTCGCACATAAAGCCTTCAAAATCGCTCTTGCCGAGGTCCTCGCTCAGGGCGAGGTTTATCTGATTTTCGTACTTTTTGACCGCGGCGTACAGCTTTTTAAGACTTTGTAAGCGGAAAGAAACGGGCAGAGTGGCTCCGCTTGAATAAAATTCGCGCTGTCGCCGCAATATTTCGTCAATATTATGCTTATCCATCGGCTTACCCCCTGTCAGAAACCTTATAGTAGAATTTTTCAAGCCGCTTAGCGTCCATAAGCACGGGCACGGGGTAAAGAGGATTGGCTTCCCTGTCCGCGTGTTCAGCCATTACGGGTATATCCTCGCTCTTTATTCCGGAAAGCTTTTCGGGAATACTCATTCTTGCGTTCATTTCCCTTATCGCGCCTATGAATTTTTCAGCGCCCTCCTTATAGCCGTCGCCGTCGGAGACGACGCCCGCGGCTTTGCCCAGCTCGTAGAGCTTTTTATGCGCCTTTTC
>CAZDZH010000014.1:16432-30603 GCA_964509935.1 uncultured Clostridia bacterium | reverse complement strand
CGGAGACGACGCCCGCGGCTTTGCCCAGCTCGTAGAGCTTTTTATGCGCCTTTTCGCGCGTTTCCCTGCTTGTAGAGCGCCCGATATACGCCTCTACGGCGTGAGTGAGAGCGTCCATTCCCGTAGTAGCCGTGAGGAGCGGCGGCAGAGAGAAAGTAACCTCGGGGTCGAGCACCGCGTATGAGGGTATGAGCGAGAAATCGTTCATTGTGTATTTATGCTTCTTCTCGCCGTCGGTTATCACCGCGGCGAGAGTAACTTCGCTGCCCGTTCCCGCGGTCGTAGGTATCGCTATAAGCGTAGGGATTTTGCGAAGCACGCGCAGAGTGCCTTTAAGTTTGCCGAGGCTCTTTTCAGGGTAAGCCACGCGCGCCCCAACCGCCTTTGCGCAGTCCATCGACGAACCGCCGCCGAAGGCTACTAGGCAATCGCACCCCTCGCGATTATATACCTCCAACGCCTCTTCCACGTTTTTTACAGTAGGGTTTGCGCAGGTCTTGTCGTAAACGGTAAGCTTTGCGCAGTTTTCTATAAGTTTTTCGGCTCTTTCGGTTACAGATGAAGCTCTCAATCCGCCGTCGGTTATAAACAAAACCGATTTCGCGTTTATCCGCTCTATAACAGAGGGCAAATCTTCTATTTTGCGGAAGATTTGCGGTTCTCTGTAAGGAAGAATCGGTAGAGCCGAATGGAAAGCCGCCTGAAAAACTCTGCAATATATCTTTTTAAAAATATTCATAATCGCCTCTCCGCGCCGTCGCCGACGGGTACGTTCAAAAAAACTAAGTTTGCCCGTCCCGTCTTTGCGCGTTCTATTCCTCTGAACTTATTTTTCAAAGAACGCCACGCCTATCGCGCCCGGACCTACGTGAGTGCCGATAGTGCCGCCAAGGATATATGCGGGGACGTCGTCGGTTTCGTTTTTCCATAACTGCGCGCTGTCCGCGACGTATTTATCCAGAGTTTTTCTGTCAAGACCCGACCAGATGACGCCATACGGCATAGAAAAATCTATACCGCCCTTTTCTTTTACAAGCTTGTTCAAGAGGTTGTTCCCCTTTTTCGAGCCGAGAGCTTTGCCTACCAGCCTGACTTCGCCGTCGATAACGGCGATTACGGGCTTTATCGACAGCAGCTCGCCCGCAAATGCTACCGCGGAAGAGATTCTTCCGCCTTTTTTAAGATATTCTAGGGTGTCGAGCATTGCCATAACGTTCACCTTGCCCTTTACCCTTTCAAGCTCCGCGGCGACTTCCGCGGCTGACAATCCCCGCGCTATAAGGCGCATTGCGTATTGGCACAGCAGTCTTTCGCCTATACAGGCGTTAAGGCTGTCAACGACGAAAACTTTGCCCGCGTATTTTTCCGCCGCCTGCATAGCGCCCGCGCACGTGCCCGAAAGTTTGGAAGAGATGGTTATAGCCACCACCTCGTTACCCTCTTTTACTAGCCTTTCAAATACTTCCCCGAACCTGAAAGAAGTAATCTGACTTGTTTTGGGCAGGTCGTCGCTTTCTATAAGTTTTTCGTAAAACTGTTCGGGCAATAAATCCACCCCGTCGTAAAACTCTTCGCCGCCTATGGTTATCACCATAGGTATCATAACAACGCCTATCCTTTCCGCTTCTTCTTTGCTTATATCCGCCGCCGAATCAATAACAATTTTTACCGACATAAATTCTCCGTGAACGGCTTTGCGCCCTCAGCCTTATCCTGAAAGTCAGGTTATGACCGGGAGGCTCTCCGCCGCATTTTTATATTGTTGACTAATCAACATTATAAGTTTATTATAAAGTCGTTGATTTGTCAACAAGATTTTGCTCTTTTCCGCCAAATAAGCGCGGCATTGCGCACGGAAATATAAATCGACCTGAACTAGAATAAAAATCGCCCGAAACGGGAATATGAAACGCGCAAAAAAGGAACGGTCGAGCCGTTCCTTAAAAAGAGAGGATTCAGTTGCGTTATGCTTGCGCTTTAAGCTGTTTGGCCTGCTTTTTATAGGTTTCGTTGGCCTGGTCGATAAGCTGTTTGGTAGCGGGGGCGGGCTGATAATAGCCTCGCGTGCTCATCTGATTGAACAGGCAATACTGGTTGTCGGCAACCGACATAAGATTGGTGGAAAATTCCTTTCTCACGTTCTTGGAACTGCCCTCGAAGAGCGCGGTCGCATAAAAGGAAATAAGCTGTTTTTCGCTTTCGAGCATATCCTGAATGGCGTCTTTTTCGTTTAACTGCGTATCGCTTTTGGTAAGTTTCATAATTTAACCTCCTATGATGTTCAAAAGCGCGTTGTAGCGCTGCTCGTGCTCGTCGGCAATCTTGGTCATACATTCCGCAAGGTCGGTATCTGTAAGAGTACGCGAATACATTCTCGCCTTTTTGCAGATAAGCCCCTCGAACGTAAGGGCGTCGGAAATCATAGTAAGTTCTTTTGAAGTAATTTCTGTCATTATTTAAACACCTCCGCGTAAAGGTATTGCCCTTTACGCGGAGGTTTATTCATTTTATATCTTTGAAAATATCTATATCCAACGCTCCGTGCGATTTAATCATCTGATAGTATTTGTCCGAAGAAAAATCCCGCTCTTTATCGTAAGAGCCGCCCAGAGCCTCTATCGCGAATTTGAGCTCCTGATATTCCACGTAGGAAATGCCCTCCTCGTCTATTTTATCCATAAGGCAGGGCAGAGCGCGCTCGTCGCCGTACGCCGCGAGATAGCTTGCGTGCATGGGCAGGTTGTCCGCGTCGCTCCTGAATTCCTTTATCAGAATATCGTAGATTTTATCGTCCTTACGTTTACAGCGCGAAAGTATTTCAAGCATATATTCCTTCCGCACTCCGCGGCGGTAGTTTTCAAGCGCCTGTTCCTTTACAAGGTCGGCAAGCTCCTTAACGTAGTCTACGCAGGTATTGCGCACGTCCTCGCTTTCAGAGCTTACAAGAAGCTGCATATATTTGCCGAGAGCCGCCTCCGACGCGCCGAGAAGGTTGAGCGCGTAAGACACCTCGTCCTCCGTCCCGTCCAGAAGGGGCAGAAGAAGCTCGTCCGCGTGCCTGCCCTCTATCGCGTTGCAGAGAAATTCGCTTACCGGCACGCCCTGTTTAAGGTGCGCGGAAAGGGTTTTTACCAGCTCTTCGTCCGTCATCTCCGCATAATATCGATTGGGCGTTTTTCCTATGGACTTTATCACCGTGTCGCCGAATTTTGCGTACATTCGGGGGATGACGTCCTCCCATTCTTTTTCCTTGTACTTGTCCGCGTTTTTGCGAATGTAGTCGGAAAGCTTTTCGTCGAACATTCCGTCGAAATCGTATAATTTCATATCAAACACCTAAAAGATTATTGAATTTATTACGGTCTGCGCCGAAAAACGCGCAGATTTTATCCGCAGTCGTACCCGCTTCCCTTATGCCGCTCAAATACAGCACAGCCGCGGCGAGCGCTACGTAGTCCTTCGCCTGTTCAAGCCGCCCGCCCTCTTCGAGCGAAAAATACAGCTTTGTCGCGGAAGAATTGATGAGATAAACGTAATCGCCGTTTATCATAGCGAAGCGCGAAACGAGCAATGCGTACGCTTTAAGAAAGCTTTTACGCTTATTCACCCCTACGTTAAGGCGCGGGATTGTAATTTTTTTGAAAATATTGCAGGCGACTACGCCGTAGCGCGCATCCTCGTTGCGCAACGCCAGGGCGTTGAGCATTTCTATCTTTAACGAATCGGGCAAATCTGCGTTTATCAGCAAATCGCGCACCAAGTCGTCGCAGTGCGCCTTAACGGCGCAAACCGCGCCCAGAGTCTGCAATTCGTAGCTTCCCCTGCCGTCGCCCTCGTCGAAACACCAGAGTATGCAGTCGGTAAGATCCACTTCGTCCGCAAACCTTTCCGCATTGGCTTTGCCTAGGCGGTTGAACGCCGTAAGCACCTGCAAGTTGGATTCTCGCTGTTCGAGCGGCATTCTGTAAAAATAGCTTAAAGTTTCGCGATTTTCTTCGGGGAGAGCGGCGTTGCTTTTCACCTGCTCCTGCCAATACGCCGCCGTTACCGCTTCGGGATAGATGGTCAGCAATTTGTCGAAAGCTTCTAGACTCTTGTCGGTTTTTCCGCAGTTGTAGGCGGAAATAGCCTTGAAATACAGCAAGGAAGAATCGTAAGCGAGTTCCTCTTCGAGCTTGCAGAACAGCGAGTACGCTTCCTCGTGCAGACAGTTTTCGCAGGCTACTGTGGCTATTTTATAAATATCTTCCGTCGCCGTAGGATTTAAGGAAAGCAGTTTGTATGCGAGAGCCTTGCTCTCTTCGGTCTTTTTCTGCTGCGTCTTGACCGCCGCCAGCGTGGTAAGCGCCTGAATATCTTCGGGATTCTTTTCGAGAATGGACAGGCATTCCTGCTCCGCCTCGTCGCATTTGTCGCAGATTATGCGGCACATAGCGATATAGTTGCGGGCGACGGAATATTTTTCGTTGCCCTCGTCCACTTTTGAAAATTCTTTTACGGCGCTTTCGTAATCGTTGGCGCGCATAAAATTGACCCCCGTTTCCATCTCCTTTGAAAAATCGGCGAGCTTAGGAGGATATGCGAATTTCAGGGCGGGCTGTTCGGAAGAGAGAAAAGCGTTTATTACGTCCCTTCTGCTCTCCTCGCTAAGGCCGTCCGCCGTTTCCATAAGCAGCTTGTTGTAGTAGTACGCCGCGAAATTATCCATACCCATATTCATAAAACTTACGGCTAAGCCCTCGTAGGCTTCGGATAAATCCGCGTCCTCTTCGTAATCGGTTACGTAATCTATATACCTGAACCAACCGTTGACGCACTTTTCGTATAATTCCATATCGTCGAAAACTTCGGCGTACATCATATACGATTCCTCGGCGTTGCCGTTGATTTCAGCGTTTTTGTTGAGCATACGCAATGCGCCTATTAAATTGTGGCTTTCGATAGCGTCGGAAGCTATGGCAAGCAGCCTTTCCTCGCTGAAATCGATGTTCAATGTCTTGCTCATTTGTTAAAAAGCTTTAAAATATCCTCTTTGCCGAATTTATAGTCCGTGTTGCAATAGTGACAATGCACCGAAACGCAACCCTGCTCTTCCGCAACCGAAAGAAGCTCGTCTTTGCCGAGGGGCATAATCACGCGCTCTATTTTTTCGCGCGAACAGTTGCAGATATAGTCGGGGTGCGAAAGATACAGCGCTCCATTATCTATTTCCCCGTCGAAATATTGCTTTATTATCCCGTCCGCGCCCAGCTTTTCAACCACGTCCGCGGCGTGGACGAAAGCTTGCATACGCTCTTCGGCTTTGTCCGAATTTTCCTTAGAAGTGCCGGGAAGAAGCTGCATTACGACTCCGCCTGCGGCGGCGCAACTGCCGTCGTCGGCTATTTTTACTCCCACCGCAACGGCGGTCGGTATCTGCTCGCTCTGGTGGAAATATTGCATAAGAATTTCCGAAACGTCGTCGGTTTTTATCTCGCACGCGCCTACGAAGGGGCGAAAAAAGCCGTCGTCCTTTATAACGGTAAGCGTTCCGCCGTTCAAAGTATGCGCGCACGCGCCGTCCGCATAGCCGCGGATATGCCCGTTCACGTCGCCGGATACCGAAACCGCGCCGTCGCCGTCCTTAGCCTTGACGGTCAGAGAGACCGCGCCCTTTTCGCTTTTAAGACAGCCTGCCATATAGGCGCAACAGGTTAAAAGTCCGCCTAAAAGTTCCGCCGCGCGCGGCGTGAGGTCGTGCGTTTTTATCGCCTTATTCACGAGAGAGGTGGTTTCCAGAACCGACAGCGAAACCTGTTTGTCGTAAATCAAAGCCTTGAATAATTTGTTCATAGTTTTCCTTGTTTTTCGGCGAACGACGCGCCGTATGAGTTTTCTTTTGCAAAGCGAGACGGATTTTCCTCTGAATTTATACGGGGTCAATTTTTGAAAGCCGTAAAATTTATGCGCTCTGTTTTATCCCCGCCGAGATGACCCTCGGTAAGCACTCGGTAAAAGCCCGCATTATACAGCGCGTCCTTTACTGCGTCCTCGCTATGGGCGTATTGACGGTGGCGTTCGTCGTAGCGGACGTATTTGCCCTCCCCGTCCGGAACGAACAGGGTCAAATCCATTATCACCCCGTCCTCCGTCTGCTTGTTGAACCAAAGATAGGTTATATCTTCGCCGTCCTCCGCAAACAGATTTTCGCCGATTATATTTCTTATCTTGTATTCGCTGCTTACGTCGAAATGGAAAATTCCGCCGCGATTGAGGCAGGAATATACCTTAGCGAATGCATTTTTAAGCTTGTTCGGCGCGACGTAATTTACGCAGTCGTTGACCGAAACGGCGAAATCCACTTTGCCGTTTAATTTAAGTTTGGTTATATCGCCGAGTAAAAATTCACTTCTTACCCCTTCCTTGGCGGCGAGCGTCTTGGCGACGGACAACGCCTGCGGGGATAAATCGATTCCGCAAACGTCGTATCCCGCCTTATAAAGCGCGCGCGTAAAGTAACCGTTTCCGCAGCCTATATCCACGCCCCTTAACCCGACGTTCAGTATTTTAAGCTTATCAATTAAATACTGCGACCATTTAACATAGTCGCAGTCTTTGTTTAAATATTCGAACCGGCTGCCGAGAGCGGTGTAACTGTTTTGCATAGCTTGTCCTTCCGCAAAACTCTGCCGACGCGCCTTGCGCCGACGGAATTTTCAACAGGGGATTATTTCAATAAGTTGTCTGCGCTGATTTTCTTCTTTTTGCCCTTTTTGCCGGGGGATTGAAGCGCCTTTTCCCTTTCGGCGAAGAGCTTATTGTATTCCGCGTAGCGGGTATCGTTTTTATGCTCCTCGTAATAGCTTTCTATCTCGTCGTTCATTCGCTTTCTGTCCGCCGCGGCGCGCTTTATATCCGCACGCGAGAACGCCGCGCCCACTTCCGTTATAGAAATATCCTTGCCGAGGGGCTTGATGGGTTTGCCTATAAGCTCCGACTTGCCTGCGGCGAGAAGCTCGCGCGCAACAGCCTTTTCCTTCTCTTCCTTTTCCGCGGCGAGCTGTGCGGGCGTCATTGCGGCGCGCGCCGCCTCATCTTCCGACTTGACTGCGGGGGTTATGAAAGAGTCGAACACCCACTGCGCGTACGCGAACCAGCTTAAAAGCATAAACGAAAAGCCGAAGAATACGAAGAGGAGATACGCGATTATCTGAATCAGCTGAGCGCTTTTGCCCCACAACAGAAGCCAAATAGGTATGAGCGAGAAGGCGAGCATAATAATCGTTTGAAGTATAGTGCCGATAAGAAGCACCATCGAATTTTTCAAAAGATATTTAAGCTTTACTCTATAACTTACGCCTACCGTAAACACCCATACGCAGATTACACCGATTATTACGGTAGCTATGATGATGAATACTTTCGCCGTAACGGGACCTCCCGCCGAGCCGCCCGTAGCAACTACCGCGTCCGCCCAGTCGCTGATTACGAGCGCAGCGAACATAAACATCATAAATATAACCGCGGGGAACACGGTGTTGAAAAAGCACACGCGCACGCCGTGGAAGTAATCCTTAACCGTAAACTGCCCGTGAGTGTTTATAAGCTTTCTCACCGAGTACGCCGCACCCGAAAGCCCTATCGAGGCGAATATAGCCGCAACTATCAGCAGTGAATAGAACATAAAATCGGCTGATAGCGTGATTCGTTCAGCAAGACCTAAGGTGCTGTAAGTGTATTGATACAGTCCCAGATTTGAGGAGAAGGGATAAATCAGCCCCATCTGCGATATATACGCGTTGCGGAAATATACCACGGCAATACCGGGTACGAAAAACAAGAGCGTTATTACGTTGATTATTACGAATTTTACGAAATTGGATTTGAACAGATCCCACGAGTCGCTCCACCTGCCTTTGGGCAAATGGGTGCGCACGTAGCCGTCCGCAATTTCGTTTCCTTCGAGAGAGCTTACCTTTGAAAGTGCCATATAAATTCCTTAATCAAGATTTTACTCGCGCGCAAGCCGACTAAAAGCCCGGCAAGCCGCGTTTTTCTTTCGCGCAAACCGCCTGTAACCAGGCAAGCCGCGCGTCGGTTTTTATCATTATACAGCATAAGGAAAATTATTTCAATTATTTTACCTTGATTTTAAGTAAAAAATCTTTGACTTTTAAATATCTTTATGCTATTATCAGTACGCTGAATAGAGGAGCGGACGAGCATAAGTACTCCCGACCCAAGGAAACTTCAAGGCGGTTTCGCGCGGTCGGACGGGAAAGGGCGTCTCCGCCGAAGCGGAAACAAGCCTTAATTTCCGCTGGGCGTACGGGTCAATACCCGTGCGACTGTCACGTTTCGTGTTGCGCTATCGGCTTGGGTCTGATTCAGGTCTTTTGCGGTACGCGGCGCGTGCCGCATATTTTTTAGTCGGCGCATTTAAATATTTCGGCAAGGGCGCAATCGGTAATACTTCGCCCTCGGCGGTAAAAAGAGATTTCAACCTCAATGCCGTGCGCTCCTGCGCCGCAAATCGCGCGAATATTTGCGCCAGACGAATAATTATCAAAAATAAATTACGGAGAATATATAAATTATGAAAAAGTACTCTGTGGGAATTATAGGAGCCACCGGTATGGTAGGGCAGAGATTCGCCCTGCTGCTCGCCGACCACCCGATGTTCGAAGTCAAGGCGCTCGCCGCCTCCTCTTCCTCCGCGGGAAAGAAATACAAAGACGCGTTAAGGCGCTGGCATATGACCGCGCCTATGCCCGAAAAGTTTGCGGATATGGTGGTTATGGACGCCTCCGCGGACAAGGAGAAAATAGCGAAGTCGGTTGATTTCTGCTTCTGCGCGGTGAATATGAAAAAAGACGAGATTAAGGCTTTGGAGTACGAGTATGCAAAGCTCGAATGTCCGATAGTTTCAAACAACTCGGCGCACCGCTTCACGGATGACGTGCCTATGATTATACCCGAAATAAACGCCGAACACTTATCTGTAATAGAAGCGCAAAAAAAGCGTCTTGGAACAAAGCGCGGATTCATAGCGGTAAAGAGCAACTGCTCGCTTCAATCCTACGTGCCTTTGCTTCATCCTTTAAAAAAATACGGCATAAAGTGCGCGGCGGTAACAACCTATCAGGCTATTTCCGGCGCGGGAAAGACCTTTGAAACCATGCCCGAGATTATAGACAACGTAATACCCTATATCGGCGGCGAGGAAGAAAAGAGCGAAAAAGAACCGCTTAAAATCTGGGGCGAAGTAAAAGACGGAAAGATAGTACCCGCGCAATCACCTGCTATTACGGCGCAGTGCCTGCGCGTTCCCGTTTCCGACGGGCATACGGCGGCGTGCTTCGTATCCTTTGAAAACAAGCCCTCAAAAGAAGAGATTTTAAAGGCGTGGAAAGAGTTCTACGGCGAACCCCAGACCCTCGGTCTGCCTTCCGCGCCCAAGCAATTCATCCACTACTTTGAAGAGGATAACCGCCCCCAGCCCGCCCTCGACAGAATGACCGAGAACGGTATGGCGGTATGCGCGGGAAGACTGCGTGAAGACAATCTATTCGACTATAAATTTATAGGCTTTTCGCACAATACTCTGCGCGGAGCCGCAGGCGGCGCGGTGCTGCTTGCAGAACTCCTTGCGGTGAAAGGATACTTCGACTGAGATCAACGCCGTAAAGGCGCTAAACGAAAACGTAAAAACAACGGCTGCTCGTTCGGTCATATATAGGGGGGAAACTGTACGTTTCGTCGCATACGACTGCCGCAACCGCATTATAAAGAGGAAAATATGAAAGGATTTTTTACGGGAACAGCAACGGCAATGATAACCCCATTTAACGAAAACGGGGTAAACTTCGATTCGTTCGGAAGAATGATAGAGTACCAGATTGAAAACGGCACGGACGCGCTGGTTGTGCTGGGCACTACGGGCGAGCCCGCCACTATGACCGAAGAAGAAAAAACGGCGGTTATGGAATTTGCCGTTAAAAAGGTTGCGGGAAGGGTTAAACTCATTTTCGGCACGGGCAGCAACTGCACCGCACGCGCCGTTGAAGCGAGCAGAAAAGCCGAAGCCTTAGGCGCGGACGGTCTGCTTGTCGTTACGCCCTACTACAACAAATGCACGCAGAAGGGCATAGTCGAATACTACAAGGCTATCTGTTCGGCGGTTTCCATACCCGTAATCGCATACAACGTACCCCCCCGCACGGGCGTAAACATTCTTCCCGCTACCGCGGAAGAACTTTCTTACATACCCAATATGGCGGGCGTAAAGGAAGCGTGCGGTAATATGGAGCAGATATGCGAAACCATGAGAAGAATACGCCCCCGTATGGATTTATATTCGGGCGACGACAACCTTAATATTCCCATACTCGCCATCGGCGGCTGCGGCATAATTTCGGTCGTATCGAACGTAGCGCCCAAACAGGTTAAGGACGTTGCCACGCTTGTAATGAAAGGCAAGCTTGAAAAGGCAAATAAGATTCAGGATAAACTGTTGCCGCTTATCGACGCATGCTTTATCGAGGTTAATCCAATACCCGTCAAAGCCGGTTGCGATATGATAGGACTTGACGCAGGCGTTCCCAGAGCTCCTCTGACCGAGCTTGAAGAAGCGCACAAAGCGGTTATGAAAAAATGTATTAAAAAGGTCGGAATAAAATTATGATTAACGTACTCGTCTGCGGCATCGGCGGCAAAATGGGCGGCAATATAGTCGATTTACTTAAAAACGACGAACAGGCAAAGGTAGTGTGCGGAGTGGATTTGCACGCGCCTGAAAATTGCGGCGTACCCGTCTACCCCTCGTTCGGACAGGTAAAGGAAAAGGTCGACGTCATTATAGATTTCTCTTCCCCCGCCGTGCTTGAAAGCGAGCTGGAATACGCCGTTTCGCACAACGTGCCCGCCGTTCTCGCCTCTACGGGCTATAACGCCGAACAGCTTGAAGCTATCGATAAAGCCGCCGAAAAAACGGCGATATTCAAGACGGCTAACTTTTCTCTCGGAGTAAATCTGCTCGTCGAACTCGTAAAAAAAGCGGCTGAAACGCTGGGCGAAAGCTTCGATATAGAAATAGTTGAAAAACACCACTCTCTGAAAGCCGACGCGCCGAGCGGCACGGCGCTTATGCTCGCCGACGCGGCGAACTCCGTGTTCGGCGGCGAAAAGCCCTACGTTAACGGACGGAGCGGAATTGTAGGCAAGCGCGGCAAAGAGATAGGTATCCACGCCGTGCGCGGCGGCACTATTGTGGGCGAACACGACGTGCTTTTCTGCGGCGAGGACGAGATAATCACCCTATCTCATTCGGCGCGCTCCAAGCGGGTATTCGCCGTCGGAGCGATAAAGGCGGCAAAATGGCTTGCGGGCAAACCCGCGGGAAAATACGATATGAACAGCCTGCTGAAAGATATTTAAAAGTTATTAACGCACGCTTTGACGAGCGTTAGTCAGACTGACGTTCCCATTGAAAAAACCACTGATTGATCTATACTTCAAAATAATTGAACTTTACTTCAAATTATTACTTAACATAGCACTCGAATCATAAGTATGCCCCCGACGCGCATTTGCGCGTCGGGGGCATTATTACGGTAAAAATATAGATTATGCCGCAAAATCACTTATCGTCCCTCAGTCCTTTCCAGACGGGTTGCCGCATCGCTCCGCTTTGCGTTTGCTGCATATATATGACCGTGCCCGTAAGTTCAGGTTTCAGCCACACCGCGTTTTTATACTTTTCAAACAGGGGCGAGCTCGCCGTATTGCTTTTTGCGAAATCTTTTATTATTTTCTGCTCGGCTTTGGAAACGCCAAGACTGACCTTTCCCCGGCACTGCAACACTCCGTTTTCGTCGTAACCGCCTAGTATAAGATACTTTATCCCCTCGCCGTCGGGCATGTATCCCAAGACGAGCAAATCCTCGTCACGCATCACTTTTACCTTTAACCATTCGCGCGTACGCCTGCCTATATGATACAATCCGTCCTTTCTTTTTGCGACTATACCTTCAAGGTTTTCCCTTTCGGCAAGCTCGAAAAAAGCGACGCCGCAGGTCGATACGTAGCGGGATATGCTCAGATTAAACCCCTCTTTAACGTTTTTTGAAAGTATCTCTTTTCGCTCGGTAAGCGGCTTTCCGGTGAGGTCTTTTCCGTCGAAATATAGCAAGTCGTAGGCAACGAACTGCACGGGATTTCTTTTTGCCGCAATAGATATTCTTAAACCGTCCGTCATAAGAATGCGCCGTTGCAAGGCATAAAAATCGGGCTTCCCGTCGGTCAGTACGACAAGCTCCCCGTCTAATAGATAGAGCGTAAGATTGCGGGCAAGGAGATAATCTCGCATAAAGACAACGGAGAAACGGGCGTTGCTAACCTGATGGAAGCGCTTACGAAGTCGCTTGAACTTGCGTAAAAGTCCAAAAAGGTTAAAACTATAACCAAGAAAACCGCAGAGCGCAAAAAAGCTTAATGACCGATTTGTTTACTCGAACCCTTTTACTATATCCTCTTGTCTTACCTCCCGACCGTCGCAATCGGCGCAGGTCTTTTTATATTTAACGCGGCTCATAGTTTTTTTATCTATCATATTGAAGCCAATATCGTTGTTCTTTATAGTACTGTGCAGAGTTACGGGGATATACACGAAGCCGAAGCTTATACTGCCTTTATAGGAATATGCCATAATAGCAGTATGCGCAGAAATTTTAATAGTTTTCGCGCGCTATCGTTGCGCTCTTCCGTCCTCGCTTTCTGTTGCCTCGCTCTTGCAGACGTAGCTGTACTTATAGACGTACGTCGAATACTCGTCGGCTCGCGCTTTCATAGCGGAATATACCTCGTTGCGTAGCTTCTGCGCCGCCTGTTTGCGCGGAAGAGCCGTATCGGGGAAAAACGGTCCGTCAACGTAGACGGTTATTTTAGGTTTATCCGAAAATCTGCGCTTTTTATAAGTAACGGTAAAGGCGAAAGAGGGCGCGTTTAGTTTTACGGGATATTTGAACGACACGGAGGAGAAATTGCGCACGCCGGTATAATACGGCCATATGTGCGCCTCGGGATAGACCGCCACCCACCTGCCGCGGTTTACCGCCCGTTCTACCGCCGCCGTAAAATCGGGCATAGAGTGCAGTCTGTCGGGTATGGGCAGCGCTCCCAGATCCATAATAAGCCATCTGATACCCCTTATAGAAGTCGCATCCTCGTTAACCATAACTTCCGCCGCCCGCGGAAAGGCGAGATAGGTGGGATTGAACGCGTCGCAAGCATAGGCGGTGTGATTCCCGAAAAGAAAACACCCCCTGTTTTTATAGCCTTTCATACATTTTTTGTTTTTGTAGGAAACGCGCCTTATGAGTTTGAGATAGACCACCAGCACGGGCGTAACCACAAAACGGTACAAAAAAAACGCACGTATCGCCTTAAACGGGTTTTTGCTGTGATATTTGAAATTTTCGGGCAGATGAATTGTTTTTATGTTCGTCCCCGCGAAATCGTCGTTGAGCTCGTCCGTGTAATACCTTATTTCCCTTTCCATAAGGACAGATTATAAAGCCTTTGTAAACCCAAAATAAACGCCCGCCCTGTTTTTTTGTCGTATTTAGTCTGCTTTTAGACGAAAGGGGCGGAATACTTTTTACGGCTGAAACGTAAAACGCCGCCGCGACATATGCCGCGGCGGCTACGCTTTAAACTATCGGATTAGTTATTGAAAAAAATTATATTTTAATTTAAGCACCGTAATCTTCTTTCAATATCGCCAATTTAACCTTTTTTACAGTCGACTTCTTCAAAATATCGATAACAATAAATGCCGCAAAAAAAATCAGACAAAAGATTACAGTCCAGGAAACGGCATTGAAATCGGCAAGCTTCCCGATAGAATTGTCTGCAACCAAACCTGAAATAGCTTTACCGAAGATAATGTAAAAAATTTCAAGCATTATAGCAGAATAAAACCATTGCGCTCGCATTGTAATTCTTGAAAAGTATCCTTTTTTCCCATCGTCTCCGCGTTTTATCTTATCGTAGGTTTCCAACGCATAAGCTTCCGTATCGATAATCGCCATTACGTTTTTAATCAGATTGTAAGAAACCATCACTACGCCGATGCATAAAAAATAGTGGGGGAAAATTTGAAACAAGCCCGAACAGCTAAGGGAATAACACAA
>CAZDZH010000014.1:5353-16332 GCA_964509935.1 uncultured Clostridia bacterium | reverse complement strand
AAAAATAGTGGGGGAAAATTTGAAACAAGCCCGAACAGCTAAGGGAATAACACAAAAGCAGATAGCTAATGAAATGCACAAATATCAATCTGATTATAGCGAATACGAAACGGGGAAAGTACAATTGGATTACGAAAAAATAGTTTTTTTATGTAAACGCTTTGAAATTACCCCTAACGACCTTTTCGGATTTAACGATGATATATTTATTTAAGCTAAGCGCGGGCGCCGCAATTTTGCGGCGCCCGCGCTTACTGATTATTTCAAAAAAATTAATTTCATCGACAGGGTGAATAAATCAACGTCTTAATTTCAGTTAAACAGCGCGATAAACTCCCTTAGCGCAAACGGCACGGGCAGGTTTTTGGGCAATGCTATCCCGACTCCGCGCACGGGCAGTTTAGGAGTTACGTCCACTTCGAACAATTCGCCGCTTTCAAGCTCTTCCTTTGCATATTCGCGGGGCACGCATCCTATGCCCATTCCGCGGCTGACAAGCTTTATCATAAGGTCCCAGTTTGCCACCTCTATATCGGGCGTAAGCTGTATACCCAGCGTCTGCGTAAAGCGCGAAAGGGCGCGGCGCGCAACAGTATTTTCTTCTATCATAAGCATAGGGTATTGATTAAGGTCGTATATGGAAACCTGCTTACCCTTCAACGAAGCGTACTTTTCGCCCGCGACGAAAATATCCGATAGGTGCGTTACCGTTCCCGTGAAGTTGACCTCTCTGTCCTCTATCGGCAGATTGATAAAACCTACGTCGCATTTGTTTTCTTTAAGCTGGGTAAGCGTTTCGGGCGAAGTGCCGGTTATCAGTTCAAATTTCACGGCAGGATACTTTTCGTTGAACGCTACTATTTTATCGGCGAGCACGTTTGAAAATATAGAGTCGGTTGCGCCTACCCTTATCGTGCCCGTAGCCGTGGTTTTCAGCTCTATCAGCTTATTTTCGGCGTTATCGAGCAGAGCGAGAGCCTCTTCCACCTGTTTTATTATCAGTTTTCCGCCCTGAACGGACAATTCCATACCCCTGTGCGTGCGGTTGAACAGCGACGTGCCGAGCTGACTTTCAAGCTGCTTGATAGCCTGTGATACCGCAGGCTGAGAGATGAAAAGTTCGTCTGCGGCCTTGGTTAAGCTTCCGCATTTTGCTACGGTATAAAATACCCTGTACAGTTCAAGATTTACCATTTGTTGCTCTCCTTGAATTTATTTTCCTACGCAGAATTTGGCGAAAACCTGATTAATAATATCTTCGTTCGCCGTTTCGCCCGTAATCTCGCCAAGCGCCGACCACGCATCCTTTATATCGAGCGATATAATATCCAGAGGATAAATACCTATCGCGTTGACCGCGTTATCGAGGCAGACGCTCGCCCTGCACAGCGCGGCGTAGTGCCTCTCTTCGATAATGAACGCACCGTCGAGGCTGTTGCCCATATCGGCTTTTTTTAAGAGCAGAGCTTCCAGCTCCTTCAAACCCTCGCCCGTCTTAGCGGAAACTGCAAGGTCGTATATCTCCGATTGAGGCGCCGCCACGTCGCATTTATTGAATATTTTAATAACTCTTTTATCTTCCGTATCTATTTCCGGCAAACCGTCTTCACCGTCGGTAACGTAAACGATGACGTCCGCGGAAGCGAGGATTTTTTTAGCCTTTTGTATGCCTATGGCTTCTATCTCATCTGCGCGTTCGCGCAGACCCGCCGTGTCTATAAGATTGAATTTTACGCCGCCAAGCTCTATCGTTCCCTCTACCGCGTCGCGCGTAGTGCCCGCGGTGGACGATACTATTGCCTTATCGTAACCTAAAAGCGCGTTTAAAAGGCTGCTTTTACCGACGTTCGGCTTGCCGCAAAGCGCGACCGTAACTCCCGATTTTATTTTTTTGCCGCGTGAAAAGCTGTTTATCATTTCGCCAAGACCGGAATTAACGTCGGTAAGGGTAAATTTTAGTCCCGACAGTTCGGTGGCGGCTACGTCCTCTTCGGGATAATCTATATCTGCGGCGATACCCGCAAGCACGTCTGTGAGAGAGCGCTGTATCTCTTTTATTCTGCACGTCAGCTTTTCGGCGTACAGCATACTGCCGGCGCGTATCTCTGAAAGACTTTCGGCGTTAATCATATCGATCATACCCTCCGCCGAAGAGAGCGAAAGCTTGCCGTTGAGAAAGGCGCGTTTGGTAAACTCGCCGCGGTCTGCCGCCGACGCGCCGCAATTCAAAGTAGCCTGAAATACTCCGCGGGCTATCTGAACGCCGCCGTGGCAATGAAATTCCACAACGTCCTCGCCCGTAAACGAACGGGGCGCCTTGAAATACACCGCCAGCCCGAAGTCCTCGAACCCGTCGCAGAGAATTTTGCCCGTATACATATAATTGGGTTTAAAATCTTTAACCGCCGTTTTGTCCGACGGAATAAACATTTTTTCCGCAACGGAAAGAGGATTTTCACCGCTGACCCTAATTATCGCCACGCCGCCCGTGCCTGCGGCGGTAGAAATTGCCGAAATATTCTTACTTATCATTATTTTTATCGCGTATCGTAACTGTTCCGAATTTATTAATAAAACTTATACATATAAACTGTACTTATATATTACGATTGAATTATAACACACTCACCCGATTAATGCAATAAAAATCGGCGCTTAAAATAAGCGCCGTTAAAATTAATTTTTCAAATCGTCGAAAGGGTCGCCGGAAGGCTTTCCGCCGTTCGCACCGCCGTTATCGAATTCGGAAAACGGGTCTTCGGGCGCGCCGTGAGGTCGGTTATCGCGGTAAGGGTCGGACTGCGGAGGGGTGGTCGTACCCGTATACGGATTGTAGTTATAGGGATTGCCGCCCATATTTTGACGGCTCATTTCCTGATACATTCTGTACTGCCTCTGCTGCATTTCGCGGATATATTCGCGGTAGTTCCTGCCCTTATTGTTGCGCACCGCAAAGAAGAGTATGCCCTTTACGGGGAACAGCACGGAAAAGATTGTAAACAGAAAATATCTGCGCGTCGCGTAAGTCTGGAAGAACGCAGAAAGAAGGAATACGTTGAAAAGAATGTAAATTATTTCAAGCCAGCTTAAAATGTAATACTGCGTATAGCTGAAAAACCAAGCCGCCCAATTAAGACTTACGGGCACGTTTTCCAATCTGTAACCCACGAATCTGCTTACCATCTCGCCCATAACGGGACCGTAAGGTTCGTATTCGGGAGAAGCGTATCCGCCCGAAAACATAATGTGAGCGGACACGAAATACATCACAGAAAATACGACTATAACCGCCTCAACCGCTGCGAGTATCGCGGAAACGGTTTTAGCCTTGAAGTTGAATATTTTGTTCTTATCCGAAACCACCCCTATATAGTAGGTGTTAAGTAGCGGAACAAAAGCCATCCACCTGTTTTTAAATCCCTCGCGCGAGGCGATTGAATAGAGCGCGATTGCCTGAAAAACGTACACGAGAAGGTAGCAGCTTGCTCCGATTATTAAAGAAAGGACGAGCAGTCTGTACGATTCTCCCGAATTGTACTGTTGAAGAATACTCATCGCCGAAGTGGCAAATTCAAAAAAATCCATATACCCCTCTGTATAATCATTCTACCGATTATACGATATTATATTAAGACGGAAATATATAATTTATAAAAAAAGCAAGTGAAAATTGTGTAAAAAAACTCTGCTTATTCGCCGAAAAGACTTATTCCGTAATCGACGTCAATTAAAATAAGGCCGTTCGGCGGCATTGTCTTTCCCGCGCGGGCGCGGTCGCGCTCTTCAAGCGAACGCCTTATATCTTCGAGAGTCAGTCTGCCGACAGAATAATACAAGACGGTGCCGACTATCGTGCGCACCATATTGTACAGAAAGCCGTTGCCGCATACCGAAACGGCGATTTTTTCACAACCGTACTCTTCGCTCTGCCTGATATCCACGGAATATACCGTGCGCACGGTGGTAAGCACCTGCGATCCGCTAGCGCAATACGCTTTGAAATCGTGCTCGCCGACGAACAGAGCCGCCGCCTCGCGCATTTTTTCGACGCACGGCACTCCTTTTACAAAGCACGCATATCTGTCCAGAAGCGGATTTCTTCTCTGCGAAAAGTACAATCGGTACTCGTACGTCTTGCGCTTTGCCGAACGGTTGGCGTCGAAACCCTCCGGCGCTGCGGCGGAAGCCGTAACCTTTATATCGTCGGGAAGACGAGCGTTTATCGCGTCCGCCACTCTTTCGCCGGGCATAATCAGGTCTGCGTCGAGATGACACACCTGCCCCGCCGCGTGAACGCCCGCGTCCGTCCTGCCGCTTGCAGTTATCTTTACTTCGCGTTTGAACGCCCCTCTCGCGGCGTCGCATAGCGTCTGTTGCACGGTAACCGCGTTATTTTGTATCTGCCAGCCGCTGTACGACGAACCGTCGTAAGCTACCTTCAACGCGTACCTCACGACACCACCATATACGTGTAAATCAACGGGCACACCTCGTATGCGTAAACGTTGAACAACACCACGCCCGCTATCATCGCAGCGGCGACCAATACGCCGATAATATCGCGCCAAGTAAACGTAAGCTTTTTGTATTTAGTGCGGTTTTTCGAGCCGGAATAGCAGCGCGCGTCCATCGCGTCGCCCAGCTCTTCCGCGCGGCGGAAAGCGCTTATCAGAAGGGGGATAAGGACGGGTATAATCGCCTTTATCCTCTTAAACACGTTGCCGCTTTCAAAGTTTGCGCCCCTCGCTTTCTGCGCGGATATGATGCGGTTGGTTTCGTCCATCAGCGTGGGGATAAACCTCAACGCTATGCTCATTATTAACGCGAGAGCATGCACGGGAAATTTTATGAAAGTAAGAGGTTTTAACAGACTTTCGAGTCCGTCCGTAAGACTTACGGGGGTGGTAGTGAGAGTAAGCACCGCCGAGCCGAGTACGAGAAACACCAACCTGAGCATGAGAAATACCGTAAAAAGAATACCTTCCAGCGTAATTTTTATTACTCCCCAATGCACAAGCACGGTGTCGCCGCCGTGAAAGAACAGATTGAGCACGGAAGTGAAAGCGAGCAGGAATATTATGCCTTTAACCGACCTGAGCACGCTGCCGAAGGGAACGCGCGCGGAGATTATCGTTACCACCAAAACCAACGCGCACAGCGCCATTCCGTAAAAGGTATCGGCGAGGAACAGGGCTACGATATACGCTATTAAAAACAGAAGTTTAAGTCGCGGGTCGAGGCTGTGGACGAAGGATTTCGCGGGGTAGTACTGACCGAAAGTTACGTCGTTAAGCATCGGCGCTACCCCCTTTGAAAAGAGCTATTACCTTATCGGAAAAATTCGCGGAAGTATAGTCGCAATCGACGCATATCCCGTACTTTTTCAGTGCGGAACACAGCTTGGCAGTCAGCGGTACGTCCAGTCCCAGCTCTTTAAGTTTTTCGGCCTGCGAAAAGAGCTTCGACGGATTTGCGCAGTCCACAACCTTTCCTTCCGAAAGCACGCAAGCGCGCGTACAGTTTTCCGCGATTTCGTCCATATCGTGGGAAACGATTATCACCGTTTTGCACCACTCCCTGTGGAGTTTGTGCAAAAGCTCCATAATCTCTTTTTTGCCTAGCGGGTCTAACCCCGCCGCGGGTTCGTCGAGAATGAGAATTTTGGGCTTAGTTACTATAACTCCCGCTATGGCTACCCTTCTCTTCTGTCCGCCCGATAAATCGAAGGGGGATTTTTCTTTGACTTCGTTATAGTCAAGCCCTACCACTTCGATGCTTTCCCTTACAGCCCTTTCCGTTTCTTCCGCGGAAAGGTTCTTGCAGAAGTTTTTAAGACCGAACGCCACGTCGTCGAATACTGTTTCCGCGAACAGCTGATATTCCGGATATTGGAACACCATACCCACGTCTGCTCGGAGGGATAAAAAGTCGCACTTTTTATCCGATAAATCGTATTTACCCACGGTTATCCGCGGCATATCAGGGGGTGTTTCGCCTTTTTTGGGTTTTTTGTTTTTATATTTCTTTTCCGCCTGCGGAAGCTTTATCAGCGCGTTGATATGCTGTACGAGAGTGGATTTGCCGCTGCCCGTATGACCTATTACGCCGAAAAATTCACCCTCTCCTATATGCAGGTCTATGCCTTTAAGGGCTTTCGCCGCAAAAGGCGATTTTTTTGAATAGGTATATGTTAATCCGCTTATATCCACGTCCCATTCGCCGCTTTTGGGCGTATCTTCGATCGGCAAGGACTGTGCGCATAAGTCGATTACCCCCATACTATCCGCCGCCGACTTGATTTCGCGGGCGAGTATTTCGGGACTTAAACAGGGAGCTAACTCTATTCCCGCCGAAACGAGACGGTTGCGTATAACTCCGATTTCCGGCAGACAGAGATTGTATGTTATAAGCTCTTCGCCGTTTTCAAAAATTTCTTCGGGCGAACCCTGCATTACTATCTCGCCCCTGTTCATAACTATCGCGCGATCGGCGAGCAGAGCTTCCTCCATAAAGTGGGTAATCAGAATGACGGTTATACCCTCTTCGCGGTTGAGCTTTTTTACGACGTCGATGACTTCGCGCCTGCCGCGAGGATCGAGCATAGCGGTCGCTTCGTCCAGAATTATAATATCGGGCTTTATCGCGAGCACGCCGGCTACCGCTATTCGCTGCTTCTGCCCGCCCGAAAGGCGCGAGGGAGTGGCGTGTCTGAATTCCGTCATACCCACGGCGGACAGCGCCCACTCTATTCTTCTCCCTATCTCTTCGCGCCCGACGCCGAGATTTTCAGGACCGAAGGCAACGTCGTCCTCGACTATCGAAGCCACCATCTGGTTGTCGGGATTCTGAAAAACTATGCCTGCGTGCGTGCGAATTTCTGTTAAATTGTTTTTATCGGAAGAGTCCAGTCCCCACACTTCTATTCTGCCGCTATCCGGCTCTAAAAGTCCGCAAATCAGCCTTGCTATGGTAGATTTGCCGCTTCCGTTATGCCCGAGAACCGAAAGAAATTCGCCCTTATTCACCGAAAAACTTACACCGTTTACCGCGTAGCTTTCCGAATCGGGATAGGCGAATCTGACGTTATTGAAATTTATTGCGGTAAAATCCGTTTCTCTGACGGTATTTTCCGCGCTTTCTTGTATTTCCATAAACTTTCCTTACAGTTATTACCAAACAAATTATAACAAATAACGGGGCGATTAACAACTTTTTTAAAGAAAAATATGTGTAAGCAGCGCAAAAATTTGCTTAAATAAATTTTACCTGAAAAATCGCAAGCGTGTATTGACTTTTGTGATAATGTGAATTATAATTATTAAGGTATTATGTAATGGCGTGCGCGCGTATACGCGGCGCGTGCTTATATCAAATTAATTAATTAATAAATTATTATATCGGAGGTTTTTTGATGAAAAAATTGACTATCGACGGCAATACCGCCGCAAGCCACGTTGCTTATGCCTTTTCCGAAGTAGCGGCAATCTACCCCATCACCCCCTCTTCCCCTATGGCGGAAGTCGCAGACGAATGGGCGACCGCGGGCAGAACCAACATGTGGGGTCAGAAAGTTAAGATTGCTGAAATGCAGTCGGAAGGCGGCGCGGCAGGCGCTGTGCACGGTTCGCTTTGCGCAGGCGCTTTGACGACCACCTACACCGCTTCTCAGGGCTTGCTTCTGATGATTCCCAATATGTACAAGATTTCGGGCGAACTTATGCCTATGGTAATGCACGTATCGGCGCGTGCGCTTGCCGCTCATTCGCTCAACATCTTCGGGGATCACGCGGACGTTATGGCATGCCGTCAGACCGGCTTTGCTATGCTTTGCGATTCTTCCGTTCAGGAAGTTATGGATTTATCCCTCGTAGCGCATCTTTCCACTTTAAAATCCAAAGTGCCTTTCATTAACTTCTTCGACGGTTTCAGAACCTCGCACGAAGTTGCTAAAATAGACGTTTGGGACGAATCCGACGACTATGCAGAAATACGCGCTATTTGCGACGAAGTAGGCATTGCCGCCGACATAGCGGACTTCAAGTCCCGCGCGCTCAACCCCGAACACCCCATTCAGAAGGGTACTGCGCAGAACAGCGATACTTACTTCCAGAACCGTGAAACCGCGAACAGCTATTACGAAGCTACCCCCGCTATCGTTCAGAAGATGATGGACGTAGTTTCGGCTAAGTGCGGCAGAAAATATCACCTCTTCGATTACGTAGGCGCTCCCGACGCCACGGAAGTTATCGTATGTATGGGCTCTGGGTGCGAAACCATCGAAGAATCCGTCAACAAGCTCAACGCTAACGGAAAGAAGTATGGTCTTATAAAAGTAAGACTTTATCGTCCTTTCGTTGCGGACGCATTCGTTGCGGCTATCCCCGCTACGGCAAAGAAAATCGCCGTTCTCGACAGAACCAAGGAACCCGGCTCTCTCGGCGAACCTTTATATCTCGACGTTTGCTCGGCTATGCTTGAAAAGGGCGTTTCCGGCGTTAAGGTAGTCGGCGGCCGTTACGGACTCGGCTCGAAGGAATTCACCCCTTCGATGGTACTTGCGGTTTACAAGAACCTTGAAAAGGACGAGCCCAAGAACCACTTCACCATCGGTATCTACGAGGACGTTACCAACACTTCGCTCGACTTCTCGGAGAAATTCGACGCAGCTCCCGCAGGTTCTACCTCCTGTAAGTTCTACGGTCTCGGCTCGGACGGCACCGTAGGCGCGAACAAGAACTCCATTAAAATCATCGGCGACCATACGGACAAGCACGCTCAGGCGTACTTCTTCTACGACTCGAAGAAATCGGGCGGCATCACCGTTTCCCACCTCCGTTTCGGCGATACACCCATTCAGTCCGAATATCTTATCGACTCCGCCGATTTCGTACAGTGCTCCAACCCTTCGTACGTAACACGTTACGATATGACCAGCGACATCAAGGAAGGCGGCACGTTGCTTTTGAACACTTCCGCCACCACGGTTGAAGCCCTCGAATCCTTCCTGCCCGCAAAGGTTAAGCAGGACATCGCAAAGAAGCACATCAACCTCTACGTTATCGACGCTATCGCAATCGCGGCAAGCCTCGGCTTGAAGGGCAGAACCAACACCATTCTTCAATCCGCGTTCTTCCGCGTTAATCCCCAGATTATGCCTTACGACAAAGCCGTTGAATATATGAAGTATATGGCGAAGAAATCGTTCGGCAGAAAGGGCGACGCGGTAGTTCAGATGAACTATAACGCAATCGATTCCGCCGCAGGCGACAATCTTATAAAGATAGACGTTCCCGCGGCTTGGGCCGAAGCTACAACCGGCGCCGAAATGATAAAGGGACACGCTGATAGCTATTATCAGGAAATCATTAAGCCTATCCTCTATCTCGAAGGCGACAAGCTTAAATCTTCGCAGTTCAACGCCGACGGACACGTTCCTACCGGCACTACCAAATACGAAAAGCGCGGCGTAGCCGTTACCGTACCCGATATCGACCTTGCTAAGTGTATTCAGTGCGGTACCTGCTCGTTCGTGTGCCCTCACGCTTGTTTAAGACCCGCTGTTATCGCTAACGGCAGCGAAAAGCCCGCTACTATGCAGACCAAGGCTGCTATCGGCTTACCCGGTTACGAATACAAGATGCAGGTTTCCCCTCTCGACTGTATGGGTTGCGGCGTCTGCGCTACCGTCTGTCCCGTAAAGGACGGCGGAGCTATAAAGATGATACCTCTCGCTCAGTCGCTTGAAAAGGGCGAGGACGCCAACTGGGAATACACCGTTGAACTTCCCGCCGCGGATACTTCCAAGTTCAAGAAAGAAACGGTTAAGGGTTGCCAGTTCTGCACGCCTCTGTTCGAGTTCTCGGGCGCGTGCGCAGGCTGCGGCGAAACTCCTTACGTAAAAGTAGTTACCCAGCTCTTCGGCGAAGATATGGTAATAGCCAACGCAACGGGTTGCTCTTCCATTTACGGCGGCTCGTCGCCTACGTGCCCTTATACCACCAATAAGGAAGGTCACGGACCCGCTTGGGCAAACAGCTTGTTTGAAGACAACGCCGAATTCGGCTACGGTATGAACCTTGCATACTCCGCAAGAAGAAACGCGGTTAAAGCCAAGGTTGAAAAGCTTGCAGCTCTTATGGAAAACTGCCCCGAAGGCAAAGCCGTTCTCGACGCTTACCTTGCAGCGTTTGAAGAGAGAGAAGCGAGCAAGAAGGCTGCCGCCGCTCTCGTAAGCGCGCTTGAAAACGTTCATAACGTAGAGGGCGAAGCTGCTGAACTCATTAAAGATATACTTGCCGCAAAAGATTGCCTTGCAAAGAAATCCATCTGGATTTTCGGCGGCGACGGTTGGGCATACGACATCGGCTACGGCGGACTCGACCACGTACTCGCATCCGGCGAAGACGTGAACGTGCTCGTTCTCGATACCGAAGTTTACTCCAACACCGGCGGTCAGGCTTCCAAGTCTACCAATATCGGCGCGGTTGCTAAGTTCGCTTCCGCAGGCAAGAGAGTTAAGAAGAAGGATTTGGGTATGATAGCCAAGTCTTACGGTTACGTATACGTAGCGCAGTGCGCTATGGGCTCTAACCCCGCGCAGCTTCTTAAAGCGCTTACCGAAGCAGAAGCTTACCACGGACCTTCGCTTATCATCTGCTATGCGCCTTGCATTAACCACGGTATCAATATGACCAAGAGCCAGCTTGAAGAAAAGGCGGCTGTCGATTGCGGATACTGGCAGCTTTACAGATACAATCCCGAAGGTGAAGTATTCACGCTTGACAGCAAAGAACCCACGGGAGATTATCAGGCGTTCCTTGCAGGCGAAACCAGATACGCTTCGCTCGTTAAGACTCAGGGTGCAGACGTTGCGGCTGACCTGTTCAAAAAGACCGAAGAGTCCGCTAAGGCAAGACTTGAAGGCTATAAGAAGCTTGCAGGCAAATAAGCAACGTACCGTTGCATCGAGTATCTTAATT
>CAZDZH010000014.1:0-5253 GCA_964509935.1 uncultured Clostridia bacterium | reverse complement strand
ACCGTTGCATCGAGTATCTTAATTGCTTGATAAACTAAATAACAAATCCCCCGACCGAACGGTCGGGGGATTATCATTTTACTATACGTTTATATTATAGAATTAAACGTTTAAGTTGAACATTAATCGCAGTCTTGTAAAAACCGCAAAATTGTATTCATCACCTCGCCGTCCTCTTGGGTGGCGGCGACGTAATCGAAATTTTTAAAATACAGCTTTTCTTCGTCGCTCATTTTGCGGAGGTTGGCAATCCTTGCGGAAAGCTCGCACATAAGCTTTTGCGCTGACGGACTGTTGTACGGGTTATGGTTTTTGCCAACCGCAAGATATTTGCGGATATTATCGCCCTCCGCCTGCCCGTAAGCGGAAATTTTCAAAGGCACTACCGTATCGCCGTCGCCGTGGATTATGAGCGCGGGAACGCCGCTGTTCTTTACGCATTTTGCCGCGTTCAAGTTTCCGCGAAAGCCGAATTTAAACGCGTTTATAACGTACCAGAAGGGGCACAACAATGCCGCGACGGGCTTAGTCAGAGAGGCGCTAGCCGTATAATAAACGGTTTTAACGGGGGTCAACGGCGCGCTTATGGCAACCGCCCCGTCTACGGGCACGTATTTTGTCGCGCAAAGCGCGGAGTAGCCGCCCCAACTGTGCCCGACGGTAAAAATCTTTCTTCCTTTCAATCTTTCGTCGCCGCAAGCGAACTGCACGGCGGCTATAACCGCGTCTACGCCCGAATACAGACCGCGGATACTCTTACCCGAAGAGAGGTTGCACCCCCTGTAATCGAGCGCGAGAACAGTATATCCCGATTGACAGAAGAACTTTACCTCGGTAGTATAAGCTATATGCCCGGGACCTAAACCGTGGCAGAAAATAATAAGGTCTTTTCCGCCGTTGAGATTATAGATATATCCGTTCAGAGCCTCATTGCCGCGCTCAACCGAAACGGGAATAGCGGAGGTATCGGCTTCCGAATAATCGAAATAGGTCAAAAGCGGATTTTTGTCGCACCTTGCGCCGAACGCGACTTTATCGACGATGATTGCGAGAGCGAACAACAGCAACGCCGCCGCGCCTGCGCATATGAGCAGAATATAATACCAAGCCATACGTTTATTTTAGGGCGTTGCGGAATCCGCAACGCCCTACTCCTTACTCAATATTTATTTAAAGTGTCAGACGATATATTTATCGTCGAGTTCGGGAGCGGAATCGATTTCCTTCTTCTTTTCCTCGTAACCATTCTTGCCGAGCAGCGCGAAAGTAGCCTTTTTGCCGTTTTCAACGCCGGGCTGGTTGAACGTATTGATATTCAGGAGCGCGCCCGTATAAGCCGTCTGCAATTCGAGCAGATACATAAGCTGACCGAGCGTGAACGCGTTGACTTCGGGGAGGGTGATCGTATAGTTCATTCTGCCCGCCTTCATAAGCGCGTAAGCGGTAGCTTTGTTTTCCGCCTGAATAAGCTCCTGCATTGAATGTCCGCCGAGGAAGCCTACGTCGGGTATATCCTCGCAGCCGTGGGGAATGGGCATCTGCGTAGCGTAATTGCCCACGGAAATGAAGGTTATAACCTTATCGAAAGGTCCTTCGATATAAAGCTGAACCTGCGAATGCTGGTCGGTTACGCCGAGGCTCTTTACGGGCGTAGTTCCCGCGTTTACGACCTTACCGTCGTAATCGACGGCTTTGCCGAGAGATTCAGCCCAAAGCTGGCAGTACCAGTCCGCCATAAGTTTGAGGTTGTCCGAATAGGGCATCAGAACGTTGATATTTTTGCCCTGTTTCATCGTTATGTATTGCAGTGCCGCGCACGCGAGAGCGGGGTTTTTGGAAATTGCGGGTTTCGAGCACAGTCCGTCCATATAAGCCGCTCCTGCAAGCATACCTTTAATATCTATACCGAGCACGGCGGCGGGCAACAAGCCCACGGGGCAGAGTTCGGAAAATCTTCCGCCTACGCCGTCGGGAAGAACGTACTTTTTAATCTTTCCGCCGAGCGAATCGTCAATCTTTATAAGATTGCCGCGGCAAGCGTCGGTAGTGAAGATGAGATTTTCTGTCAGGTCAACGCCCTTCTTCTTTAAAATATCCGAAATAATGAGATACTGCGTCATGGTTTCGGAAGTCGCGCCCGACTTGGAAATTACGTTGAAGCAAGTCTTTTCGGGCTCGATAACGTCTAAAAGAGCCGCCATTCTTACGGGGTCTACGTTGTCTTCGACGTAGAATTTGGGACCCTTGCGCTTTGAAGGGGGAAGTTCGTTATAGTGGAGATGACAGAGCGCGTTGAAAGCCATTATAGGACCGAGCGCGCTGCCGCCTATGCCGAGTACTACGAAATATTTGAATTTCTTTCTCACCTCTTTCGCCGTGGCGATAATATCGGCCACTATCGCGTCCTGATTATAGGGCAATTCCGTCCAGCCCATATAGAGGTCGTCTCTGCCGCGGTTGGCTTTAACGTAATTAAACGCCTCCTCCGCCTGACCCTTCAAGGCTTTGAGTTCGGAATCCTTTACACCCTTGTCGCCGAGTTGGCTTGCCATCATATAATTATAGTCTACTGTAACGCGCATAGAATTGCGCCATTCTTTGGTTTTATAAGCCATATTGCCCTCCGTTTATTTTTGCATTATGCAATTTGTACCTTTATGATTATAAAACATTTAACGCGTTTAGTCAATATGCGTCATTAAATTTTTTATAAACAAACTAAAAATAAGCGCGGAAGCCTGAAATATGATCCTTCCAAAAGCGTTCAAGCTTTGTGTTTCATGTCGTCTGTCCGCGCCTGATTTTACTGTGTTATTTAGGCTGTTTGCCGATATATGCGAGTATTCCGCCGTCGACGTAAAGTATATGCCCGTTTACCGCGTTTGAAGCGTCGGAAGCGAGGAATACCGCGGGTCCCGCAAGCTCTTCCGCTTCGAGCCAGCGACCTGCGGGCGTCTTAGCTATTATGAACGAATCGAAAGGATGGCGAGAGCCGTCGGGCTGACGTTCGCGCAGGGGCGCAGTCTGGGGGGTAGCTATATATCCCGGACCTATGCCGTTGCATTGAATGTTGTATTCGCCGTATTCCGAGCATATGTTGCGCGTAAGCATCTTCAAGCCGCCCTTAGCCGCCGCATATGCGGAAACGGTTTCTCTGCCGAGCTCGCTCATCATAGAGCATATATTTATGATTTTGCCGTGCCCCTTTTTAATCATAGAGGGAATAACCGCCTTTGCGCAAATGAAAGGCGCGTTAAGGTCTACGTCTATTACCTGTCTGAATTCTGCGGCGGACATTTCGCACATAGGTATTCTCTTTATGATACCCGCGTTGTTTACGAGAATATCGATTACGCCCACTTCCTCTTCGATTTTAGCGACCATACCGTTAACCGCCTCCTCGTCGCACACGTTGCAAACGTAACCGTACGCCTTGATACCGTCGGCTTGGTATGCGGCGAGCCCCTTATCTACGAGTTCCTGCTTTATATCGCAAAAAGCGATAGTAGCGCCTGCGGCAGCCAAACCCTTGGCGATGGCGTAGCCGATACCGTACGAAGCGCCCGTAACGAGGGCAACTTTACCGTCCAACCTGAAATCTTCCATTTTCATAAATAAAATCTCCTTAAATGCTTTTAGATAGCCAAGGCGCGATACGCGGAATTTTTGCGACAGCCTGTCCCGACGCGCCTATATTTATATTAGTATATCAAATATCGCGAAATAAATCAAGAGTTATATAAAAATACTTGCTTTATGCCGCCGTTCGCCATTTAATACGGCAAAATCGGCGTAAAAACAAATTGCGCGGAAAAATTTGTTCAAACGCTTGCCGAAACGTTTGTTTATGGTATATAATCGTAATATGACAATAGAACTCAACGCCGAACAACTTGCGGCGGACAAAAAAATATGCGAATGGTTCCGCTCTTCCACCCGCCAGGTTTTCGTGCTTACGGGTTTCGCCGGCACGGGCAAGACCTCTCTTTTAAAGCACACCGTATGCGAAAGTCTGGGACTGGAAGCAAACTCAACCGCGGCGTTCGTTACGCCGACGGGCAAGGCGGCTACCGTACTCATAAAAAAGGGAATCAACGCCTGCACGGTGCACAGGCTTATATACCAATCTATCGTGGAACAGCAGGAAGTCGTACTGAACGGAAAGAAAATTAAGGTAGACAAGCTGACATTCCGCAGACGGGAAAACATCGATAAAGCGATAAAACTTATTGTTTTGGACGAAGCTTCTATGGTTTCCGACGACGTGCTGTTCGACATTTTAAATTTCGGCGTAAAGGTTTTATTGTGCGGCGACGACGCGCAGCTCCCGCCCGTTGAAGGATTCAACACCTACCTTAAATCGCCCGATTTCTGCCTCAGAACAATAGTCAGGCAACAGCAGGATAATCCTATAATACGTCTGTCCGAACTTGCCCGCGAGGGCAGCCGCATACCGTACGGGCACTACGGCGACAGGGCGTTCGTTTTACCCGCAAGAACTTTCAACGGCGAAAAGAGAAAGAGAATACTTCTGAAAGCCGAGCAGATAATCTGCGGGCTAAACCGCACACGAGCCAGAATAAACGGCGAAGTGAGGGAATACAAGGGCTTTCACGGCTTGCCGCAAAACGGCGAAAAGCTTATATGTACCGTGAACAACTGGGAACAGTACATCGACGGAGAAATGAAATTCAATATGGTAAACGGCATAATAGGAACGGCGATAGACCCGTTTATAGACGCGTCTAACTGTATCGGATTTACCCGGTTCAAGCCCGACTTTCTGGACGAAATCTGCCCGGAAGCGCTGCCGTTCGACGCAGGGATTTTTTTGAACGGCGAATACCGCTACCGCCACGGCGACTATTTCGAGAGGTTCGACGAGAACGGCGAAGCCGCAGGCGCGTTTACGCTTAACCGCTTCGAGTACGGATATTGCATCTCCTGCCACAAAGCGCAGGGCAGCGAATTCGACAGCGCGGTAATTTTCGACGAGAGCTACGCGTTCAAGGAGGATAGCAACCGCTGGCTTTACACCGCGATAACCCGCGCGAAAAACAAACTTATAATTTTAAGATAGACGATATTTTGCCGATATCGGAATCTTCAACGTTTTTAAATATAATATTATCAACGATAAATAAGACTTTGACGAGGTAAATCAATTGAATATTGAATATAAAGACGTTCATCATTTTGAGTGTAAAGAATTGGAAAGATTATTTCTTTCGGTTGAATGGTCATCAGGGCATT
>CAZDZH010000013.1:27225-37412 GCA_964509935.1 uncultured Clostridia bacterium | reverse complement strand
TATTGACGAACGCAGCGGCGCTTTTTGTCCTTTTTGGGCAGAAACTGTAATAGCTTTTCAATTTTTGTAAGAATTTTTAACTTTTCTATTGATTTTTTCGTTATAGCGTTGTATAATTTATATCGGTACAGTACCGAATTATTTTTTTGATTTAAAGGGGGATTTCTCTATGAAAAACGTGATTGTGGGACAGTCCGGCGGTCCCACGTCGGTAATTAACGCAAGCCTTCTGGGCGTATTCAAAACCGCAAAGGACAGAGGCGCAGACGTCGTGTACGGAATGGTGCACGGCATAAAAGGCTTACTTGACAGGGACGTGGTTGACCTTTCGACCCAGATCAAGAACGATTTGGATATGGACTTGCTCAAACGCACGCCCTCTTCGTTTTTAGGCTCGTGCCGCTATAAGCTCCCTGCAATCAAGGGAAACGAAGATACTTACGAAAAAATATTCGAGATACTCAAAGAGCTTGAAATTTACGCGTTTTTCTACATAGGCGGAAACGATTCTATGGATACGATAGATAAGCTTTCCACCTACGGCAAGCTTATCAAAAGTCCCATTCGCTTTATGGGTTGCCCTAAGACCATAGATAACGACCTCGCGATTACCGACCATACTCCCGGTTACGGTTCGGCGGCGAAGTATATAGCCGCAACAACTAAGGAGATTATCCGCGACGGTCTCGTGTACGACTATCCCGTGGTTTCTATTATAGAGGTTATGGGGCGCAACGCGGGTTGGCTGACTGCGGCGGCGGCTCTTTCCAAGGGCGAGGACTGCGAGGGCGTGGACTTGATTTATCTGCCCGAAAGAGTTTTCGACCTCGACGCGTTTATAGCCAAGACGGGCGAATTGCTCAAAGAAAACCGCTCGGTGGTGATAGCTGTTTCCGAGGGCGTAAAGGTTGCCGATGGAAGATACGTATGCGAGCTTGCCGACCACGTGGATTACGTGGACGCGTTCGGGCATAAACAGCTTGCCGGCACGGCGAGGTATCTTGCGGGCAAGGTTGCCGAAAAGTATGGCGTTAAGACGAGGGCGATAGAGCTTTCTTCCCTGCAACGCTGCGCGGCGCACATAACTTCGCGTATAGACGTAACCGAAGCGTTCAACTCCGCAGGCGCGGCGGTTAAAGCCGCGTTCGAGGGCAAGACCGGTATGGTTGCGTGCCTTAAACGCGTATCCGAGGACCCTTATATGTGCATAACCGAGCTTGCGGAAGTGAGCGAGATTGCCAACGTTGAAAAGAAAGTGCCCGACGAATGGATAAGCGAGGACGGTACTGGCGTTACTCCCGAACTTATTCACTATATACGTCCCCTCATTCAGTCTGAAATAACTCCTCTCTGGGTGGACGGACTTCCCCGCCATTTAAGGCTTGAAAGATAATAATAAGAGGTAATCGCCTCGGTTTGCAGCCGCGTTGCGTTCAGCAACGCGGCTGTATTTGCGTATTCCGAGCGCATATATGGCGGGTTAGATGATTATTACGGCGATAGCGGCGCAACCGCGCTATTTGTTTCTGCTGTGCAGTCGGTTGGATATGGCTTCGTGTTTCAACAGGGTTTCCCGCATAATATTGGGCAGGTTGTCTTGCTCTTTTTCGTCGGAAACGGCGGAGGGCGCGGCATTAGCTCCGTCCGCTTTAAAAGCTTCCGCTTTTTTAGAGCCTTTGTCCGCTCCCTGCGCGACGCCGTCCGACCCGCCTTGCGCATTGCTTTTATCTCCGCGGTTTCTTTCCGCGTTCAGCGCGTTTAGTCCCGAAAGCGCCTGTATTAAATTCAAAAGGGCAAATTTTTCCGTAACGTCGACCTCCTTTTTATTAAATTTTCATTAAAAACGACCGCTTTTTTATTGCGTAAATACTTGAATTGGTATATAATTATTAAAGCTGAAAATAGCTTTTTACACTCTTTTGCGAATTAGAGCTTTTGGAGACAGTATGCGTAAATCTTTTACTAAAATTATATGCGCGGTTACCGCCGCGATTGCCGCTTCGGGGGTACTGCTTGTAACCGCTTGCGATAAAGATTACAGGTCGTCTGGCGTGAAGGATAAAGACCCTGCGGAAAACGTTTATTCTAACGGCGGCTTCGCCGTGCATACCGACGATTACGTTTATTTTATAAACGGCATTGCGTCCAATTCGGGCAACAATACCTACGGCGAGGTTTTAAAGGGTTCTGTTCAGAGAATTTCCAAGGACGACCTTGCGGAGCATAATTATTCCGAAACGCAGACCATAGTGCCGCTAATTACTTATTCCTCCTATTATCAGGCGGGCATCTATATTTACGGCGATTATATTTATCACGCCACTCCTTCGACCGAAAAGAACAGCGACGGCGTGGTTCAGAATTCCAAGCTCGAATTCAAGCGTACCAAGCTGGACGGCTCTTCAACGTCGGGCAACAGCTTCTATACGGCAAATTCTGCTTCGCTTGCGTACCGCTACGTCGAAGTTGACGGCACGGTCTATCTTGTTTACGCTTTAAGCGAGGACCTTTACGGCTCCACTACCACGAATATACATTCAATCAATACTTCCAACGGCGCGGATACGCTGCTCGCCTATAACGTATCGAGCTATATGTTCGACGAGTACGACCCCGAAAATCCCTATATCTATTATACTATGAAAGTGCCTTATAAGTTGGGCAGCGAAAACAGCTTCGACGAAAGTTACAATCAGATTTACAGGGTAAGGGCGGACGCAAATCAATCGCCGAGAGATTACGACTTTTCTTACGTAACTTCGGGAACGGAAGTGCGCTACGTCAACCTCGGCGACTTCGTATACGACGGTATCGGCAACACCGATATATCGCAGGGCAGATACGACCAGTTTAACTTCGGTTACGGTTCGCAAACCGAATATTCCGTAACGCACAGAAGCTATACTTACGCGTTGTCCTCTTACAGGAACGGCGAGCTGTTATATACGAGGCAGAACGGCGGCGACAGCGCGACGGGGCTGTATAAGGTCACCGATTCCGCGGTTGATACTGACGACGATGGAAAAATAGATCCTTCCTGGAACGCTATTTACGGCAACGATTCGGCTGAACGCGTGTTTAAATCTTCGCCTTCCGGTTCTTACGTATATCTTTCTTCGGAATACGGCGGAAGGGATAACGCCGTGCTGTATGCGGGTTCTAACGGACTTATGATGGGCAGTATCGTAGACGGCGAGTTGAAGGACGAATATTACCTTACCGACAGCGGTTCGCCCACGATTCTTACCGTACGCAAGGAAGATATAAGCGCCACCGAATCGCATTGGTACGTTTACTACTCGCTGACCGGCGGCAACGGCTATACGATATACCGCATATCCATAGACGGAGAATCCACCGACTATGCGACCAACAGATATCCCGAATCGGAGGACGTAAGCTTATATACGCAGGTGCAGATACTCGACCTCGATACGTCGAGCAGTTGGTATTCTCCGGAATTTATAGATAATCAGATTCTCTTCGCTTCCCAGACCAAGGGTATGACGTCGCTCAGCTATATAATGGCTTGCGACCTTAATAACGCAGAGGGCTATATGATGTCCAACGCGGAAATAAGCGAATACACCGAAAAATACAACGGCGTTCTTGAAAAGATTACCGAAAACGACGAGGACGAAAGCGACGCGGGATACGATTACCGTACCAGCACGCTTTTGAACTACGTGTTCTATACGGGCGATAGCGATTACGTTTACGACCTGATAAAGGCATACGAGGATGCGGAGGGCAAAACCTATCCCTATCCTTACGAGAAAGAGAGCGTTAAGCTGTACGAAAATTTCGTAAATCCTGCCAACGGCGCAAGCGGAAACGCGTGGGCGGATTTTGCCGACGACTCTAAGACGGTAAACGGCAAAACCGTATACGCCAATTCGCAGAGCTACTATTATTGTCTGCTCGGCAGAATGACCGACGGCGACGCAAAGGCGTATAACGACTCTATTAAGACTTCGGCTTCTCTGCCCGCTTATCCCGTTAAGGATTCTGTAAGCTGGTGGGACGGTTTATCCGCGGTTGCAAAGGCGTTCTTTATTATAGGTATGATTTTTGCGGGCGCGTTGATAATCAGCGTAGGAGTTGCGGCGGCTATCGTTATCGTAAACCGTAAAAACAGAACGGGCGAAACGGTCGGACGCAGATTGAAGATAGACATTACAGACGATAAGGACATCGACGTATACGGCGACCAGAACTGAATTAATCGCGCTTGATTTCAGGCGTGCAAAGTAACTGAAAAGGGGCGTTTGCTTGGGCAAACGCCCCTTTTTTCGGCATTAAAATGTGAAAGTATTGCGTTAAGGAAAAGAAATTTTTCGTAAGTTATGATAATTTTTTAAAATTTGCCAAAATAATTTAATAAAACAGTTTACAAATCAGTTAAATCTTAATATAATGTTACAGCAAAGATACGGGAGGATTCACCCGTCAATTCACTTGGGGGAACGATTTAAAATGGTAAGATACATTAAATGCCCTAGATGCGAACTTAATTATATAGACGGCGACACGCAGGAATATTGCGACGTCTGCATAGCAGAAATGAAAGGCAACAAATTGCAGTTTGCCGACCTCGACGACGAGGAGCTGAACGAAGAGTTGGAGGGAGAACAGACCGAGCTCTGCCCTATATGCGGCGTAAACTTTATGCGCCCCGGCGAAACTATGTGCGAAAGCTGCAAGAAAAACTCCGAACAGGATACCGAGGAGGAAATAGACCCCGAAAACGACGAGGAGTGGAAGAACTATCTCGACGACGATACCGAGGACCTGACCATCGACGACGATGACCTCGAAGAGCTTAAAGAGGAGCTGGACGGCGAGGACGAGGAAGAGGAGGCTGTCGACGATGAGGACGATTTCGACTCCGATATAGATTCTCTCTCCGAGTTGGAGGACGATGAGTTCGACGACGATGAAGATTACGACGAGGACGATGACGACGACCTGTTCTGACAATAGCAACTATATAAAATAACCGAATAAACCGCCGCTTATGCGGCGGTTTTAATATTTTTACCTGTTTTTGGCAATACTCTATGTATGATAAAGGCTAACGTTACCATCAATTCAATCAAACAGGCGATAAAACAATGCTATAAGAAACCCGTTACGGTAAAACTCAATCTTGGCAGGAATAAAATAGTGACGTTTCCCGCTACGCTGTCGGGCGTGTATTCTTCCATATTCACGGTAGAGCCGGAAGATAAAAATTTTCTTGGCAAGACGGCGTATTCCTATTCGGAAATACTATGCGGCAGGGTCAGAATCAGCCCGTTGAAGAAGGGCGAATAACTCCGCCCGCCGCGCGCTCCGTCGAGGCGCGCGTACGTGTAAAATTCATCCCGCACGTTAAAATCCTTACAAAAAAATAAATTATGGCTGTGCAAAGCGGCGAAGATAATTCTAAAAGGCGAATACCCGACATATAATACTCTGTAAATAAAAAAAGGAGCAATATATGTTAAATCCCGTTATAAATACTCTGTCGTTCAGCCGCCTGTGCGTTAATTTGAAGCGGCAGTCGGTTGTGGAATGTCGCTTTCCGCAGGTGGACGACGTCGTTGACGTAATCGCGGCGTATCCGCAGGTTTCTTGCCTTTCGTGCGAGGTGTCGTCAGGGCGCGTTAATTATTCGGGCAGGCTTATACTTACCGTCGCGTATTCGGACGAGGAGGGTAAGCTTTGCCGCATACAGCGGGGGGTAGAGTTTTCGCACTATGCCGACGACGCGGCGCTTGCGCCCGCTCAGACGGGGCTGTGTAACCTCGCCTGTGAGCGCACTCAGGTAAAGCGCGAAGGCTCTGCGCTCGTCGTTTCCTGCGTGGTAGGGGCAAATATCGACGTGTACGCCAACGGCGAGGCGGAATACGTAAGCTCCTGCGAGGGCGCGTTTACAAAAATCGAAAACAAAAATATCTTTACCGCCGTTACCTTTTCGGGCGCGAGCGAGATAGAGGACGAATTCGAAGCTGACAGCGTAGTGGATATACTCATTGCCGGCGCTCAACCCGTCATAACCTCCTGCGAGTGCGGCACGGGCGAAGTCGTCGTGACGGGGGAAATCTACCTTTCGCTGTTCGCAATGCGGCAGAGTATGCCCGTATGCCTCGACAGGAACATTCCGTTTAAGGCGTGCGTTCCCTGCGACGACGCGGTTGCGGGCATGCCCGCGTCCGCCGCGGCTGAAATCAGGGATTTGAACGTTACGGCTACCGTTAACGAAGAGCGCGGCAAATGCGGCGTAAACGTAAGCTGCGACCTCGCCGTAAACGGCGTATTTTACAGCGCGGTAACGGTGGAGGCGGTAACTGACGCTTTCGCCTGCGACAACAGGCTGAATCTCTCGTATGAGGAGCAGGCTGCATATCCCTGCGAGGGAATTAAGGTTTACGCAGAGCGCGTTTCAGGGCTTGCAGCAAGCAAGAGCAAGCTGGATTATACCTGTCTTTTCCGCGCAGTTGTACTGCCGAGGGCGGAATTCAATCCGATTAATTCAGGCGGCGCGGTGGAGGGAAGCGTAACGGCGGTTCTCATCTACGAACAGGGGGGAGAGATAAAGAGCAGCGAGATTAATCTGCCCTTCTCGGTATCTCCCGAGGTGCTCGTTGGGGAAGGCAGAATCGCGCAGATAAGCGTGGCTGTGTGCGGCGTAAACGTAAAACAGCCCCGCGAGGGAGAGATAGAGGCGGAAGCTTCGCTTAAAATAAGCGCGGTGACGAGCCTTACGGAAAGGTGCATATATATTTCTACGATAAGCGAGGGCGAGGCTATTGTGCCTAACGACAGCGCGATAAGCGTATTTATACCGTCCGAGGGCGACGGGCTGTGGGATATATCCAAAAAGCTTATGCAGCCGCCCGAAACGGTAGCGCAATGCAATCCCGACCTCAATTACCCTTTAAGCGGAAGGGAAAGGATACTCATTTTCAGACGTAAATCGTAGTCGAAGGATAGGACGGGGAGTTGCGCCGACGCGGAAAAAACCGCGGCGGCGCGTATTATTTTATTCAAATCGTTGAAATAAAATCAGCGCTGTGCTATAATTAATCTATGAGTATATCTTCCGCGCGCTTTTCGTTCAGCCGCAATTCGGTTCGCGTAAAAGCCTACGCAAAAATCAATTTAAGCCTTGATATTACGGGGGTAAACGGCGGTTATCATATGCTTGACAGCGTAGTTACGACCGTGGACGTTTACGACCTGATAATAATTAAAAAGCGCAAAAAGGACAAGCTGGTAAGCGTCTGTATGCACGGTATGGGCAGCGAAGGCATAGCCTTTGACGACAATAACGCTGTAAAAGCCGCAGAGGCTTTTATCCGCACATTCGACACCTGCGGGGTTAATATAGAAATATATAAGAATATCCCTATGGGCGCGGGTTTGGGCGGTTCTTCCGCGGACGCGGCGGGCGTTTTAAACGGGCTTAAAAAGCTGTTTAACGTGAGCGATGAAGAAAAAATAAAGAAAATAGCCGACTGGGTCGGCAGCGATTGCGGATATATGCTTTATGGCGGCTACGCGAGGATAAGCGGTCGCGGCGACCGAGTGGAACTCATCGACGGAAATTTGAAGCTGGATATTCTTCTGCTTTTGCCCTCTTCGCCCGTTTCTACGGTAGAGTGCTATAAGACTTACGATAAATTAAATTGCAGACAGACGCCGTCGAGCGGCGAGGCTTATAGCGCGGTAAAGAACGGCGATAAGGTTGCCCTCGGTAAAAGTTTAAAAAACAGTCTGTTTCCGTCCGCGGCATACCTCAACGGCGAAGTTGCCGCCGCGGCTCAGACTCTCAGGGATTTCGACCCACTCGGCGCGTCGATGACGGGGTCGGGCAGTTGCGTGTTTGCGTTGTTTGAGAACGAGCAGTATTGCCGCTACGCTTTAAGCCGCTATAACGGCAAGTGCAGGGCGGTTGTAACTAAAACTCATTTACCTAAAAGGGGAAATTAAAATGGCGGAAGAAAGATTGATAGACACCGACAAGGACAAAAAATACCGTTTTCGTAAGAATGAAAACGGCGAGGACGAGCTTTTTATAGACGACGGGCTGACCGAAGAAATAATTTCCGGCGAAGAGCTAGGATTCGAAGTGCCCGAATATACCGAGGACGACGAAGAAGCCGCCGTAATGACGCCCGAACAGCTTGAAGCGAGGCGTTTGCAGAAGGAAAAGGAGCTTGAAGAAAAGCGACAGCGCGTAGAGCGGCTTCTGGCTTCCGCGCGCGAGGATGAATCAAGACAAAATTACGCTACCGCTCTCGAAGATCTTGTAGCGGCGGAGGAAATCGACCCCGAAAACGGCGACGTGCACGCGCTTAAACTTGTAGTATATACGCGCGGCTTTACCGATTACTCCGATTCCGAAAAGGCGGCGGAAGTTGCCGAGGACGTAAAAGAGTTTACCTCCGACGAGAGCAAAGATGCAATGTATGCCGTCGCGAAAGAGGGCTTGGAGAGGGAAATAGACGCGCAGACCAGGAGGGTTGAAGTTCTTAAAGAGGAGAACGAAAGCAAAAAAGCCGAACGCGCGGTAAAATTCAACGCAGGGCTTAAAAAATCCTGGATTATCTTCGCCTGCGCGGCAGTGCCGTTTGCGGTTGCGCTTGCCCTCGCGATATATTTCAGTACGGTTATGTTCGCCACGCAGGACGGCGCGAACGTCGTCCTCACGATAGTTTTCGCCGCGCTCGCGTTCGTATTCTTAATCGTGCTTGCGTTTGCCGCGAGGGGGCTTAATACGGCGGCAAGGCGCGTGCGGCTGAATAAAAAGAATACTTCCACCAAATTGGGCAGGGAATATATTGCGGAGAACAAAAGATTGGAAGAATTGAACGCTGTTTACGGAGCGTTAAAAACGGAATGATTTATCTGGACCACGCGGCTACTACGCCGCTCGACGAAGAGGTTTTAACCGCTATGACGCCCTATCTGAAAGAGTGCTTTGGAAACGCTTCGTCGCAACATACTTACGGACGAAACGCGGCAAACGCCGTAGTTTTCGCAAGGGATAAGATAGCCCGTCTGTGCGGAGTTAACGCAAAAGATATTTACTTTACCTGCGGAGCGACCGAGTCGGATAATACTGCGGTCAAGGGCGTATGTCTGGCTAACGCCGATAAGGGAAAACACCTGGTAATATCCGCTATCGAACACCCTGCCGTGCTTGAAAGCGCGAAAGATTTGTCCTCGTTCGGATTCGAAACTACGTTGGTATATCCCGACGTCGACGGAGTGATAACGCCGCAGGCGGTGGAAGCCGCTATCCGTCCCGAAACAGTGTTTGTAGGTGTGATGTCTGCAAATAACGAAACGGGCGTTATTCAGCCGATAGAGGGCATATATTCGGTATGCAAAGAGCGGAACGTTTTTTTCTTTTGCGATTGCGTTCAGACGGCGGGCGTTCTGGGATTTGAAGATTTCCCCGCCGACGGCTGGGGATTTTCGGCGCATAAATTTTACGGACCAAAGGGAGTAGGCGTTCTGTATATCAAAGGCGGGACGAGATTCAACAGGCTTATGTCGGGCGGACATCAGGAACGCGCTATGCGCGGAGGAACTACCGATACCGCATCCGCCGTAGGGTGCGCCGCCGCGCTCGAAAAGGCGTTGAGGGAAGCGGAAAGGAATAACGCTTACGTAGCTTCTCTGCGCGATTATTTCTGCGGGCGCGTGCTTTCCGAAATAGAAGGTTCGGTATTAAACGGCGGCGGTCGAAAGCTTCCCTCATTTGCAAATATCTCTTTCGAGGGGTGCGACGGCGAAAATGTTCTGTTTTTGCTGGATATTAAGGGCATAGCCGTTTCAACGGGTTCGGCGTGTTCTGCTGGTGCGGTAACTCCGTCGCACGTATTGACGGCTATGGGGTTTTCGCAATCCCGCGCAAAGTCGGCGGTAAGATTCACTTTCGGCAGAGAAAATACCCAAGAAGAGGTCGACCGAGTCGTCCGCGAACTTAAAGAAGCCGTGAACAAAATCAGAAACAATAAATAAATTAAAGCGTTTAATCATAATGCGGGCGGCGCACGAATTCGTGCGCCGCCCGCATTATATACTTCTCATAATAAACAGAAACGGCGCAAACCGAAGTTTACGCCTTGGTAAATGATACTGCGCTGCGCTTCGTGTCATAAACAGAAACGGCGCAAACCGAAGTTTACGCC
>CAZDZH010000013.1:21647-27125 GCA_964509935.1 uncultured Clostridia bacterium | reverse complement strand
TACTGCGCTGCGCTTCGTGTCATAAACAGAAACGGCGCAAACCGAAGTTTACGCCTTGGTAAATGATACTGCGCTGCGCTTCGTGTCATAAACAGAAACGGCGCAAACCGAAGTTTACGCCGCTTCCATATGATAAGGGGGAAAATGATGAGCAAAAAATGCTGTGTAAACGCTTTATCGTTCTGCGTTTTGCCGCGCGACGATTTATTTATCGTTTACGTGTATTATTATACCAGAAAGTCGAAAAAAGTAAAATAAAAAATCTAAAAAAAATTGTCGAATGAAAATTCTGTGACGCCAAACAAAAATTGTAAATATCACACAAAAATCATACCTGATTAATAGGTTTTGTTTATCTCATATATAACGTTTACGAATATTACATAATTCGGCACAGCGCACAGGCGATTATCGTGGTAACAAACGTTGATAAAAGAATTATGATAATCGGAATTATTCTTTTTTTGCCCTTGCATCTTGCAAAATAAACCGCAGATATGTAAAAAACCGTCTCGCTTGAACCGTACAGAACGCACGCGCAACGCGAAATATAGCTGTCTGCGCCGTATTCGGCTATTATCTTGTTGAGATAGGTCAGCGAACCGCTGCCCGAAAAGGGCTTGATTAAAATCAGCTTTGCAAGCTCTTTCGGCACGCCCAAAAATTCGAGTGCGGGCGACAGCGCGTACGACAGCGCGTCGGACAGGCGCGAACGTTCGAATACCTCGCACATCATAAACATTGCGCAAAGCACGGGCAGGACGGACAGCGTAAAGTCCGCCGCGTCCTTTATTCCGCGCGAATAGGAGGAATAAACGTTCACCTTTTTAATCGCCGCGAACGCAATTACGGCTATAAAAATAAACGGTATCAGCAGCGCCATTTCTTGTTCACCGCCCGATAAATAAGCGCCGCAGTAACCGTAGAAATTGCAGAAGCTATCAAAGACGGCAGAATAATATCCCCCGCGTTTGCGCTTCCCGCCGCCGCGCGAAGAGCTATTACGGTGGTAGGGATAATCTGAATGGACGTCGCGTTTATTATAAACAGCAGATTCTGCGCGAAAGAGTTTCCGTCCTTTTCAAGGGCTTCTACCGCTTTTACGGCGAAAGGGGTGGCCGCTCCTCCGATACCTAAAAGATTGCAGCTTATATTCATAGCGAGGTTTTGCGTAGCTTCTTCATTTTCCGTTTTAAAGAGCTTCGCGCACGGCTTTTCCAAAAGGCGCGAAAGCTTTTTGTTCAATCCGGCGTCCTCTGCTACCTGCGAAAGCCCCATCCATACGGCGTAAATGCAAAACAGAGTAAGCGCCGTGGCGCACGCGCCGCGCGCTCCGTCTATCATTGCTGACAGAAACGAGTTCGGTTGGATAAAACACAGCGCTATCGCCGAACTGATTATTATTACTGTAAAAATGGCGTTCATAAATTAATAATATTTGTCCGCTTTTGCAATTATTCTTTAAATTCATTTACTTTTATCGCCGTTTGTGCTATATTTTAAAGGTAAAATACAGGTTTGCGCCTCTATCGTCATAAAAAGGGCGCGGCGGCGCTCTTTTAAACCGCCGCAGACGGCGCGCAACCGAAAAAATAAACGGAGAACCGTATGTCAGAAAAATTTTATATCACGACGGCAATTACCTACACGTCGGGCAAGCCCCATATAGGAAACACTTACGAAATCATACTTTCGGACGCAATCGCAAGGCAGAAGCGTATGGAGGGCTACGACGTTTTCTTTATGACGGGTACGGACGAGCACGGGCTTAAAGTCGAGCAGAAAGCCGCGGAAATGGGCGTTACTCCCAAACAGTTCGTCGATTCCGTAGCGGGCGAAATAAAGCGCATCTGGGATTTGATGGATACGTCGTACGATAAGTTTATAAGGACGACGGACGATTATCACGAAAAACAGGTTCAGAAAATATTTAAAAAATTTTACGAAAGCGGCGATATTTACAAGGGCGCGTACGAGGGAATGTATTGCACCCCCTGCGAAAGTTTCTGGACGGAGAGCCAGCTTAAAGACGGCAAGTGCCCCGACTGCGGAAGAGAAGTCAAACCTGCAAAGGAAGAAGCGTATTTCTTTAAAATGGGCAAATACGCCGACCGCCTAGTAAAACATATAGTAACCCACCCCGAATTTATTCGCCCCGTAGCGCGTAAAAACGAGATGATGAATAACTTCCTGCTTGCGGACGAATTTGTAGGCAAGACCGACGAAGAGCTGTTGCAGGCGATAGAAGAGGGCAGGTTAAAGACCAAATTGCAGGATTTGTGCGTTTCGCGCACTTCGTTCAAGTGGGGTATTCCCGTCGATTTCGATTCCCGGCACGTCGTTTACGTGTGGTTGGACGCGCTTACCAACTATATCAACGGCGTTGGGTTCGATACCGAAAAGCCCTCCGACAATTATAAAAAATACTGGCCTGCCGACGTTCACGTAATCGGTAAGGATATTATAAGATTCCATACTATTTACTGGCCGATATTCCTTATGGCTATGGGCGAGCCCTTGCCCAAGACGGTTTTCGGGCACCCCTGGCTGTTGCAGGGCGGCGATAAGATGTCTAAGTCCAAGGGCAACGTCCTGTACGCGGACGACCTAGCCTCGGTTTACGGCGTGGACGGAGTGCGCTATTTCGTACTGCACGAAATGCCCTATCTCAACGACGGTATAATCACCTGGGAGCTTATGACCGAGAGGAATAATTCAGACCTCGCCAATACGCTCGGCAATCTAGTAAAGCGCACGGTTTCGATGACTAACCAATACTTCGGGGGCAAAGTTAAGCGCACGGGCGCAGAGGAGGTGACGGACGCCGATTTGAAGGCGATAGTCAGCTCTGCGCGCGACAGAATTTCCGCCAAGATGAACGAATATAAGATTGCGGACGCTCTGGACGAGCTGTGGCAGATTTTCAGAAGGGCAAACAAATATATCGACGAAACGACGCCCTGGCTGCTTGCAAAGGACGAGGCGAAAAGGGACAGGCTTTCCGAAGTTCTTTACAACCTTTTAGAAGCGATAGCGGTAGGCGCAAACCTGATAAAGCCCTTTATGCCTTCGACTTCCGCAAAGATTTTAGCCGAGACGGGCTGTGCGGAGAGGGCGTATAAAGACCTCGATAAATTCGGATTGACCCCCGAATATGCCGTAACGAATTCGCCTTCGACGCTGTTTGAAAGGATAAAACAGGAAGATATAAAGCCGATTATCGCCGCGATAGAGGAAAAGCAGAGGGCAGAGTCAGCGCCTGCGGTGGAAGAAAAGCAAGTTCCGCTTATTACCATAGACGACTTTGCGAAGGTTCAGATGAAAGTCGGCACTGTCGTAGCGTGCGAAGCGGTTAAAAAGAGCAAGCTTTTGCACGAAACCGTGAAGGTGGGAAATAAAACCCTTTCTATTCTTTCGGGCATAGCTAAATATTATACGCCCGAAGAGATGATTGGCAAAAAGGTAGTGGTCGTTTGCAATCTTCCCCCCAGAGAAATGAAAGGGATTTTATCCGAGGGAATGATAGTCTGCGCGGAAGCGTCGGACGGTACGCTCTCGCTCGTTACGCCCGAAAAAGACGTGCCCGACGGAAGCGACCTCGCGTAAAGCTAAAAAGAGCGAGAAACGCAATAAATTATGTATATAGACGTACATTGCCACCTTAATTATACCGACTATCACGACTGCGACTCGCTTATCCGAGAGTGCGGGGATAAGGGAATAAAAAAGATAATCACGGCGGGGTTCGATTTGGATTCCTCTTTGCTGTCAATGCGGATTGCCGAAAAGCACGAGGGCGTGTATTTCACCGCGGGCTTTCATCCCACCGAGCTGAAAAAGTATAAACGGGGCGACCTTGAAAAAATAAAAACGCTCTGCATGCACCCCAAGTGCGTAGCGTGGGGCGAAATAGGGCTGGATTATCATTACCCCGATACGGATAAACGGTTTCAGTGCGAAATGTTTTTGGCTCAGCTTAACGAGGCGCACGAATTAAAGACGCCCGTGCAGATACATTCCCGCGATTGCGCCGAGGATATGCTTGAATTACTTAAAGAAAACCGCGGGCTTCTTGAATACGGAGCACTGTTGCATTGCTATTCCCATTCCGCTGAAACCGCCGAAGAGTTCTTGAAGCTCGGCGTAAAGTTCTCGTTCGGCGGCACGTCCACCTATAAGCGCAGTAAGAAGCCGCGCAGAGCGATAGCCGCTATTCCCCAAAACGCCCTGATGACCGAAACGGACAGCCCCTATCTCTCGCCGTCGGGAAGATTCGGCGAGTTTCCCAATACTCCCCTTTCTATACCCGAAATATGCGCTAATATGGCGGAAATAAAGGGCGTATCTGCGGAAGAAATGGCGAAACAGGTTTGGGACAACGCCCTCGGACTGTTCCCTAAACTCAAATGATCGCTTCATGCGCGCGGTTATGCGGCAGAGCCCGTCTTAATCGGTAAGTAATAAATTCGTAAAAAGTTTAAAGCCGCGGCTATATGCCGCGGCTTTTTTCATCTTATGTGTGGTAAACGCGTTTACAAAATTATTATTTGTTGATATAATTGAAATATACGGCATATTCCGAGGCAATTTATGGAAGACAGAAAGGTCAAGGAGGTTTTATCCTCCAACGGGTTCTCTTTTAAAAAGAAGTACGGTCAAAACTTCATAACCGACAAAAATCTGCTTGCGGACATAGTGGATAAGTCGGGGGCGGACGAGAACAGCACGGTTATCGAGATAGGTTGCGGTGCGGGAACGCTTACGCGCGCTATCGCGGAAAAGGTAAAAAAAGTTTACGCCTATGAAATAGATACGAGTCTTAAACCCGTCCTCGCGCAGACTCTCGCAGGGGTGGATAACGCGGAGGTTATTTTCAAGGATTTTCTTAAAATCCGCCTCGACGAGCTGGAAAAAACTCTGCCCGAATACCGCGTCATAGCAAATCTGCCCTATTATATCACTACACCGCTGATTATGACATTTGCCGAACACTCTTCTAAGTGCCTGTCGGTTACGGTAATGGTGCAGGAGGAGGTCGCTCTTCGCCTGTGCGCAAGCGCAAACACCCCCGACTATGGCGCGATTACCGCAAATATCGCCCTGCGCGGGCAATGCAGAATAATTAAAAAAGTGGGGAGAGAGATGTTTATGCCGCGCCCCAACGTGGACAGCGCGGTGGTGCGAATAGATTTCGTCGGCGACAGGCTGGGCGTTGAGGACGTCGCCGTGTATAAAAAGGTGGTTCAGGCGGCTTTTTCTTCGCGAAGAAAAACGCTGGAAAACAACCTCGTTAACTGTTTCGGGTTCTCGCGCGAATGCGCTCGGTCGGTGCTTTCGGGATGCGGAATTGATTTGAAGGCGAGGGGAGAAACGCTTACCCCCGAAGATTTCGCCCGCCTCTCTGCGCAGATAGCAGGGATATTATAGAGATGGCGGTTCAATTACATAAAACGGTTAAAATTTAACGTTTTTACGCGG
>CAZDZH010000013.1:0-21547 GCA_964509935.1 uncultured Clostridia bacterium | reverse complement strand
ATAGAGATGGCGGTTCAATTACATAAAACGGTTAAAATTTAACGTTTTTACGCGGAGGACAGGTGCGAACAGCGCCTGTCCTCCGCTTGCCGTTTGCTCTGTCGTCAGTCTTATATTAACTTTGTCGGCCGCTCTGTCGGCAGCCTGAACGAAATTTGAGTTGATTCGGCGATTTATTACAAAATTCGTAGCCTTCATTTTTTAATCGTCAGGTCTATTAAGCCTGTACGCGGCGTATATTAGGGGTATAGAAAACGATTGGAGGCGGCTTATGAACCAGGAACTGGATTATGCCCAAATGTTAGAAATACCCGTAAGCACCGTGAACGTGGTAAGAAAAAAGAGCTTGTTCAAACGCAAGCCCGTCCGCAAGGAAGATTTAAAGGATAAGGTTGTTGAAAGCGTAAACGAGCGCGTGAATATGCTGTCCGCGGAGGCGGAAGAAGAGCCTTTAAACGACGCGGCTGAGGAATTTTCTCCCTTTGGCGACGCATTCGTCGGGGCGGAGGACTTGTCGCCTAAGCCAAAGCCCGAAAAGGCGCGGCGCAAGCCTGACGCGGCGGGCGTGGTGCTAATCTGCGAGGCGGTTGCGGCTTGCCTTATCGCCGCGGCGATATTCGTTACCAACGTGTTTATGCCGAACAGCGCCATTAATACTTTCGTGGGGAGTTTAAGCGCGGTGGAACAAAAAGAAGCGTCGTATTCCGATTTTAAGCTCACTTCCGTAGTCAGCGAGCTTTCCGAAGCGGAAGTAACGGTGACGCAGGACGGTGTGCTCTGCTTTACTTCCAACACTTCGGTCTATCCCGTATGCGGCGGAAAGGTAACCGAAATCACCAAAAACAACGGGCTTTATACGGTGGAAATTGCCCATACTTCCAGCTTTTCAAGCGTGGTAACCGGTCTGGACGTCGTATACGCGGGCGAGGGAGATACCGTAGTGTCTAATATACCATTCGCGTACTCTAAGGGCGAAAATCAAGTAAGGGTTTCTATGTATAACGGCGAAAAACTGCTTAACTGCTACACCCTGTCAGGCGCGGTGCCTGTCTGGAATTCGTGAAAATATCAATTCATCCCCTGTTTTTTGCGGTGATGATATTCTGCTCGTTCTTCGGCGGATTTATGATTACCGTAATATACGTTCTGACCGCGCTCCTGCACGAGTGCGGTCATATATTTTGCGCACGACGCTTGGGATTTCAATGCGAGAAGATTAAGCTTATGCCCTACGGCGCCGCCGCCGTCTGCGATATTGACGGCATTTCCGCCGCCGACGAAATAAAAGTAGCTCTTGCCGGTCCCGCCGTCAACGCGGCAATATGCGTCGCTCTGGGGGGACTTTGGTGGTTTTTCCCCGATACTTACGCGTTTACCGATACCGTTATGTTTGCGTCCGCAACAATGCTCGCCGTAAATATGCTGCCCGCGTATCCGCTGGACGGCGGCAGAGTATGCAAATGCGCCCTGTCCCGACTGTTTTCGCCGAAAATTGCGGCGATAGTCGGGCGGATTTTCGCGCTCGTTCTCGCCGCGGCGTGCATAGCGTTGTTTTTTATTTTCGGTTATAATCTGACCTGTCTGTTTCTTGCGCTGTTTCTCGTCTGCTCGGCGGCAGAGCGGGCTCAACAGGCGGTAAAAATCAATTTCTCTTCGCGCAACAGGCTGAGGAGGGGAATGGAGGTGAAGTACGTGCTTGTGGACGGAAGCCTTACGTTCAAAGACGCGTTTAAATTTCTCGACGATAAAAAATATCTCGTACTGCAACTGTACGACGGGGGAATCGCAGACGAGATTACGCAGGACGAACTGTACGATTTAGCCGTTGACCGTGGCATATACGACAAGGTATTCGGCGAGAACGAAAACAAGGGCGGCGGACGCAGGTAAGCGTCCGCCGCCCTTTGAATATTACTGATCGAAACCTGAAATATATTCAATCTAAATCTTTAAAGCTAAATCTGCTTTTCAAGGAAACTGCGCGAAAACACGTTTTCGTCTATTTTTTTATCGAGAACGCGGCACACGGCGTCCGTGCCGAAGGCTATGCCGTCCTCTATCGCGCCCGCCAGCGAGGAATAGTCGAAATCGTAGCGGTAGGTCTGCCTCTTGTTCCTATATAAAAACCGAGTAAATATGAAATGTCGGCTAAGACACCTTTCAACGCCCGTAACGGTTATGCCATCCTCAACCTTTCTGACGCTGTCGTAAACGGTGAACGTCGCCCCCATAACCCTGTTTTTGGGTAGAATCTTCCTCGGACTTGCATATTTGCGGCTTATATACAGCCCCAGATCGCCCTCGAACACGTTGTGCGCCAACGGATTGTTTTTGCCCGCTTCAAAAGCGTATATGGCGGGGTGAAGCGTGCAGTCCAGCGCGTAGTGCGCGGCGAAACCCGCGGCGTAGGAGGGGTTGCCCTCTTTCAGCGCGTCGAAAAGAACTACGGGGTCGGTCATATGCAGTTTACGCCCCAGATTTGTCTTGCTTACCTTTAAATTATAGGTGAAAAACACGTCCCCTCCCTGCGCGCCGAGCAGATATAAATATCTGTTCTCTATCCTGCGCTTGTAGTTGAAGGGCAGCTTTTCCAGAATCTTGTCCGCTGTTATAATATGCGAAAAATAGTCAGGCATACTATAAGTTTGAGCGTTTTGCGTAAAATAAATACTGCTGAACGTAACCCGAATATTCGCCGAAAAGCGAGGTGAAGTATGCGTTTATTTTGTTTCTGTCGGTAAGCTCGCCCTTGAAATCTTCGCGGTAGAGCTTTTCTATCCAGGTGTCTACGGGGAAGCTGTCCGCCTTGCCGAAGCCGAAAAGGCAGATGCAGTCGGCGACTTTCGGACCTACTCCCTTGTAGGTGAGAAGCTGTTTTTTCAGCTCTGCCGCGTTGAGCGCTTTAAGGTTTTCTATTCCCTCCGCGGCTATGCGGGCGGAGGTTTCGGCGAGGTAGACGTCGCGGTAGCCCGCCCCCAGATTTTTATAATATTCGGGCGGCTTTGCGGCGAGCGCGGAGGACGAGGGGAAGGCGTGATATTCCTCGCCCATAAACTCGCGCTTTTCTCCTAACCCCTCGCATATGCGCGAAATAATGCCCTTTATTCGGGGTATGTTGTTGTTCTGCGAGATTATGAACGAGTATATCATTTCTTCGGGATTCTGGTTGAGTATTCTCACGCCCTTCGCCTTGTCGCAAGCGTCGTCGAGCACGGGTATTCCGTATTGCCTGGCTTTCGCGATAATCGCGGCATAGTCGCGCTCCAAATCGAAAAAATTGTAAAAATAATCGCAATCGTCGCACTCGGCAACCGTCTTACAGCCTTCGGTGTAAACGTAACACGCTTTATCCGCGGAAAACACCTTATATCCCTTGCCGAACGGTTCGAATCGGAAAATCTGTCCGCATTCAAGAACGTCTTTCGCGTTGAAATAGGTGGAATCGTAATCGAATTTCATATGTAAACCTCGAAAAAAATACGGTCGTAACTAACGACCGTATTTTATCATTTACTTTTGCTTTTGTCAATTCACGAAACTTATATCGACGCTTCCCGCCGATACGTGCACGCCTATTCTCTTTGTAGGGTCGGTTCCCGTCTTGCCCGAAACGTTGCAGCTGCCTGCCGATTTATCGACGGATACAGAATACGCGCTTTCTTCGCCTACCACCTTCAACGACGCGCTACCCGCAGAAACCTCTGCGTCGATTACGGGGCAAACAAGCCTGTCTATGGCAAAACTCCCCGCAGATACGTGGCATTTAACCGATTCGCTTGTCGCCTGCGCGATTTTCAGCGCGCCTGCCGATACGTCGCACACGAGTTGTCCGCATTGTATATTCCCTGCTGCGAGAGTGCCCGCCGATACGTGTAAATTGACCTTGCCGAAACTTCCGTCGGCTATGAATACCTGCCCTGCGGAAAGTCTGACGCTGACGTCGGCGGTGAGAGAGACGGGAATCTTTACATGCGTTTCCATAGGTTTGCTCCACCAGCCGAAATTAAAAAACGCATACCACTTGTTGCTGTAAGAAAGTTTTACCGTTCCGTCCTGCTCGGTTACGGAGTACGAAAAGTAATCGGAAACGGGGTAAGAAATTTCCACGTCCTCTCCGTCGTAAAATTCCACGTAAAGATTGCCCGCCGCGGCGTTGAGGTCTAATTCGGTAACCTGTTCTGCGGAGGTGAAGTCCTTGGTTTCGTAATCTGCGCCCCATTTCCAGCCGTTTAAGGCAAGACCTATTATAATTACGCAGACGCCTATTCCCAGAATAACCGCGCCCGCTATAAGCCACTTTGCAAATGAGTTCATCTTGTTTTCCTCCCGCACGCAATTCTTTTTAAGAATACAAAGTTCTTTTTAATAAGTTTAAATAAGACTTTAACTAGCCCGAAGCAGGGCGCCGCAAGCATAAATCCCGCGCCTACTATAATTATACCCGTACCTAAAATGTGGAGCGCGCCGACTACGTTGCCCGCAGACGCCATTCCGCCGATAGCCGCTCCTATTACGGCGAAGCCGCCTATAATCACGCTTACCGGCACGCAGGCAAAGACAATCGCTATTGCGAAAATTATTATCGCAAGGCAGGTGACGGGCAGGCAGAGCAATATGCTTGTCAGTGCTCTTAAAAAGCCGTGTCCGCCTTTTCTTTCAGGTTCTGCCTTGTGGTTGTCGGCGGAATTTTCCGCGCCCCTTACGCGCGCTTCGGCAGGGTAGGGATTATCCTCCGAATCGCAGTCAGCTTCGTGCAGAATACGCTGTGCCGCGTCGTACGGCGCGCCGAATTCGGCTATTATTTCGCGCTCTTTAAAGCCTGCGTCGCGCTTGTCGGCGTACATTTCCGAAAAATAGTCGAATACTTTTTCTCGTTCGTCTTTGGGTAAAATGCGCAGGTAGCCGTCAAGCTCGTCGCGCCATTGAATGTAGGTCATCTTCTCTCACCGAAAATTTTGAAGTATATACCGTTGATAGCTTCAAAATCCCTTTTATAATCGTTTAATTTTTTTAATCCTGCGGAAGTTATTTTATAATATCGCCTTAATCTTCCGTTAAATTCCTTAGTTCGTGTGGTCAGCGCGCCGCTCGCCTCCAATCTTTTCAGAATGGGGTACAGCGTGCTTTCCGAGACCTCGATTATGCCCTTTAAGTCGTTTATTATTTTATATCCGTAGCTTTCGCCGTCGGCAAGCGCGTACAGCACGCACGCGTCAAGCACGCCTTTTTTTATCTGAACGTCCAACTCAATACCTCGTTTCGTCTAATACTATACATTGCATAGTATGGTTTGTCAAGTATTTTTATAAAATTTTTACAGATAATATTTAAAGCGGGAGGGGCGGATTATGCCAAAACTTTTTCGGCGCAATAATTTTTAAGCGGTTACATATGGCTTACGAACTGAAAAACAGGATAGATGAAATTAAAAAGGTTCTGCCGTCGCAGGATATTTTGTCGTTTGAATTCCGTTCGCTTTCGGATAAGAATTTCGCGGCGGTATATCTCGACGGCGTGGCGGATAAAAATCTGCTCGGAGAGTTGGTGGTCAAGCCTCTGCGCGCGGCGAAAGAGGCGGAGAACGCGGAACAGATAAGGCAACTGCTCGCCTCGCCCGAGGTTAACGACGGGAAGAATCTGAATGACGCGGTGGAGCAGATTCTCGAAGGAAACGCCGTATTGTATATCGACGGCGAAAAGGATTTTTTCGTAATAGGGCTTAAAAATCCGCCCGGAAGGTCAGTGGCCGAGCCGCCCACTCAGATAACCGTAAAGGGGCCGAGAGAGGGTTTTACCGAGGATATAAAAACCAACTTAGGACTTGTGCGCAAGCGAATAAAGAGCGATAAATTGCAGGTTAAAACCATCAAGGCGGGCAAGCGCAGTGCGACTGCCGTGGCAATCTGCTATCTGGACGGGATATGCGACAAATCGCTCCCCAAAAAGATAGAAAAGGGCATAACTAATCACGAAATAGACATCGTGCCCGATTCGTCGTATATAGCAAGCTTTATCTCCAAACGCCCCCGTTCGCTTTTTAAGCGTTGCGCCAACACCGAAAAGCCCGATATTTTCTGCGCGAAAATATGCGAGGGAAGGGTGGGAATAATAGTTGACGGCTCGCCCATCGCTCTGACCGCGCCGTATATGATTTGCGAGGATTTTCAAACGGCGGAAGATTATTATATCAACGGCTACCGCGCAAATATAATAAGGTTTCTTCGCCTTGCGGCGGTGATAATAGGGGTTATCCTGCCCGCCCTTTACGTTTGCGCCCAGCTTTTCAAAATTCAGCTTATACCCATAAAACTGCTTTTGAAAATAGCAAGCTCGGTTTCGGGCATACCTCTTTCTCCGAGCGTGGAGATATTTTTTACGCTGTTCGTTCTCGAAGTCTTAAACGAAGCGTCGATAAGAATGCCCAAGTACGTGGGGCTTGCCCTTTCTGTGGTGGGCGCGTTGGTTTTGGGCGATACTGCGGTTAAGGCGGGTATAATTTCCACGCCCGCGGTCATCATCATAGCCTTTTCGGCTATTTGCCTTTACACCGTGCCGGATTTGGTTGAAACTACCACGACTTTAAGGCTGTTATATCTCATAGTCGCAGGTTCGGTGGGCACGTTCGGGGTGGTTCTGCTCACCGCGTATATAATATGTTATCTTGTTTCGGAACAGTCCTACGGCGTGCCGTTGCTCGCGCCGTTCGCGCCTATGATTCCCAAAGACTTTTCCGACAGTTTCTATAAGGCGGATATATTTTCGCTCGGCACGCGCCCGCGCGCGTTAGGTTCTGAGAACAAAGTGAGGTTGAAGATAAAAGATGCAGGACAGAATAAGCGTTAGGCAGATTTGTATTATCCTCGTAGCGTATAACGCCGTTTTAAAACTGTTGCTCTATCCCTCGTCTATGGCTTCCGCCTGCGGCAACGCGCTTATCTTTCCCGCGCTTTTCAATCTTGCCCTGCAAACTGCGGTTGTATGGTCGGTAGCGTTTCTCTCTTCCAAGACGGATAATACCTTTTTCGGACTGCTCGAAGATACCTTCGGTAACGTCGCGGCAAGGATAGTTTTCGCTTTCTTCGCGCTATATTTTCTGTTGAACGCGGTCGTGCCGTTAAGCGAAGAACAGCTATTCGTCCACGACGAATTTTACGATACTATACCGTCGCTCGTGGTCTTTCTGCCCTTTTTCATATTTTCGGTTTACGCAGGGTCGAAGGCGTTCAACAACGCGGGCAGATGCGCGGACGTCTGCCTGCCGATATTCATACTTACGATGATTTGCCTTTTCGCTATGACGGTTACTGAATGCGATTTTTCTTACCTTCTTCCCGTGCTTAAACAGCCTTTCAAAGAGGTTGCGGGCGGCGCTCTTTCAAGCGTGTTCCGATTTGCCGACAGCGCGCCGCTTCTGATGTTTATGGGGCACTACAAGTACAAAAAGGGCGACTGCGCAAAAATTACGGCGTCTTACGCCGTCGGCGGACTTATCGTTGCGCTGTTTATGACGATGTTCTACGCCGTTTACGGCGAGCTCGCCCCCGAACAGCCCTTTGCGCTCGGAGCTATATCCATATTCTTTTCCGCGATAGACCTCGTGGGCAGAATCGACCTGTTCGCGCTGTACGCGCTGAATATCGTAGTGCTGTTCGCAATTGTTTTAAATATCCAGCTCAGCCGCTATTGCCTCGAAAAGACTTTCAATACTCGCAACAGGGGCGCGCTGTCGCTCGCGCTGAACGCCGTCCTGCTGATAATAGTTCTCGTCTTTAACTACCGCTTTACGCTGTTGCAGAATTTGTACTCGCAATGGTTCTGGATAGGCGCGGCGATATTCGCCTATCTGATTCCGTTGCTAGCCTGGACGCTTAGGAGAAAATCGTGAAAAAACTGCTTAAAAATCTGTCTTTCGTTAAATGGTCGTCGGTAATTTACGCGGCGATAATCATTGCGCTCGCGTTTATGTTTTTTACAAACGATTTCGGGCTCGTCGATATAAGAAAGACTTCGGTTATAATAGGAATGGGCATAGACGTGGAGGAAGAACAAGTCAGAATCACGGCTCAGGTCGCCGTGCCTCAGCCCTCCGAAAACGGTGAAAACACGCAGTTTACCGAAGTGACGGGGCAGGGTCAGTCCGTAGCCGCCGCTTTGAAGGAGATTAATTCAAAGACGGGTTTTTACCCCAAACTAATCTTCTGTAAGCTTATAATCCTCGGCGAAAGCTGCGCCGAGAGCGACGTGTTCGAAGAACTCGACTATTTTTACCGCAACGAATATACCCAGCTTACGCCCAAAGTGGCTATGTGCAAGGGGAGCGCGGAGAGCATTCTCGGAACTAAAATGCCGTTCGGCGGAACGGCTACGCTGACGATAGAGCAGGTGCTTTCGGACGAGGCGAAAAAATCGGGGAACGTAGCTACCGTAACCTTAAAGGATATAGGACACAGCCGCTACGCGCCGGGAGGGGCGTGCTATATGCCTTATCTGGAAGTTGAAAACGCGGAAGAGGAGGTGAGCGGCGGGGAGGAAGGACAGTCCTCCGCCTCTTCTTCGGGCGGAAGCAAAGCCTCGGGCGGAGGCGGAGAGAGCAGCCCCGAATTTACGGGCAGCCGCACCGCGCTCTTCAATTACGGAAAATTTTGCGGAGTGCTTGATAACGATAAGGCTTTCGCTTTGAATCTTCTGAACAATCAGATACGCCATACTTTCGTCGTATGCGAGGCGGAGGGCAAAAAATATACTATGGGACTGAGAAGTTGCAGCGGCGGGGCGGATTTGTCCTTCAAAGGGGGCAAGCCCGTAGTAAGCGTCGGATTCAAAGCAACCTGCCAGATACAGGACGCGGAAGGCGATTCTTCGCCGGAAGAGATAGCTAAAAATTTCAAAGTGCCGCAAGAGGTCATCGACGGGCTCAATCTGAAATTAAAGCAAAAATTTTCCGCACTCGTCTCCGAACTGATAGAAAGGGACTGCGACGCTTTGGGATTGAAAGAGCAGCTGTACCGCAAAAATTACTCGTATTACGATAAATATAAGGACGACCTTTTAAGCGCGGCGACTTACGAATATAAGGTAAACGCGCGCTCTTCCGGTTAGAAACACGCGTTGATCGCGGCATATGTGCGGGGCAATTTATAATTAAAGAGTGATGGGGGGGGGAAGGGTAAAATACCCTTCCCCCCCAATGCCGCGCTATTCGCGCGGCTGTCGCCCCGTCGTAAGGGCGAGTCGTTTTACAGACCGGACATATGCGCAAGCGTTTCTATGATAAGCTTTGCAAGCAGTTCAACGTCGCGTTCGGTAATACCGCTCTCCGCGTTATCGGAAAGAATTTCCGCGGTTTTTGCCGCACCCTGTCCCGTAACGTCTTTTAAAATGGCGTCGGCTATCTTTTTAGCCGTTTCCTCGACGGCTTCGGTGGGAACGTAGCCCTCTATCAGCGTGGCTATTACCCCCTCGGTTGCGGAAACGCCGCTCTTTTCGCGGATAAACTGCTCGTACCAGACGTAAATCACTGTAGAAAGCGCGCCGACAGAAAAGCCGTGTTCTAAAATTTCCACGTAATTGTCTATTGCGTAAGACGCGGAAAGGTGAACGGCGCAGGTATAGGCGGCGTAAAACAGAATACCCGTGACGAAAGGCAGAAAAGTTATTATCTTTTTCTGGCATTTTTTAAGGAGAGTCAGTTTAAGAATCTGGACGGTTATGCAGGTAAGCGCCGCTAACAGCACTATGTCTAAGCCGTAAAACGTAAAAGCGTCGATAATTTTTATAAAGCTCAAAATTTTCCTCCGGAATTTTTATTGCCCGACGCAGTTATTTGGTTTTCACCCGACGCTTATATATAAATTAAAAATTTTATAATAAAACGCCCTTTCGCAAAATAAAAATAAAATATAAACGTAACCTTTTCACTTGCGCAATATTTGCTATTGTGTTAAAATTTACGGTATGAGAATGCATAAAAAAGGTCATCTTGAAGAAAGACTTTTATCCTGCGGCGATATCCTTGCCGTCGCGGATCTGAGCGATAAGAATATGAAAACCGCAGCGGAGGTAAAGGACTATCTCAACCTTAAAACTGTTTTCGGTAACGACAACCCCGTTCATCTCGAAATAGGTTGCGGCAAGGGCGGCTTTATAGCCGAGACGGCGAGGCGTAATCCCGACGTCAATTTCATCGCGGTGGAAAAAATTTCCAACGTGATAATCGACGCGTGCGAAAGGATTAAAAAGCTGGGTCTGCGCAACGTATATTTTCTCAACTGCGCGGCAGAGGTCTTGCCGAGATACTTCGGCGAAAATACGTTCGACAGGATATATCTCAACTTTTCCAATCCACTGCCAAAACTCGGCTATGCAAAACAGCGGCTTACTCACCCGAGGTTTTTGCAAATTTATAAAAATATGATAAAGAGCGGCGGCGAAATCTGGCAAAAGACCGACGATTACGATTTTTATAAATTTTCGCTTGAAAGCTACGCCGAGGCGGGCTTTGAAGTGGAGGAAACTAACGAGGATTTAAGGAGCAACCCCTTTGAAGGTAACGTGGTTACCGAACACGAAAAGCGGTTTATGGAAATGGGAAAACCCATTTACCGCATAGTGGTAAAGGTAGAATGACCCCGATATATATCGCGGTTACCGTCGTCTGCGCGGTTGTTGCGGCAGGGCTCGTAATATGGTTTGTGCTCTTTTCAAACAACTCTCTCACGGTATCGCGCTACAACGTAAAAATGCCCTCCGCGCCCGAAAGCCCCGTACATATCGTCCATTTATCGGATATTCACGGCAAAAGCTTCGGCAAGGGCAACGCGCGCCTTTTAGCAAAAGTAAAAGCTCTTTGCCCGGATCTGATAGCTTATACGGGCGATATTATTCACGTCTACGATAAAAAGGATATAAAGCGCGCGCTGGCTCTCGTCAAAGAGCTTTCTGCAATAGCGCCCGTTCTGTACGTTTCGGGCAACCACGAAATGCGCGGTAAAAAGTACAGGGCGTTCGCCGCACAGCTTGAAGATGCGGGGGCGATTGTGCTGGACGACAGGTTTATCGCCGTAAAAGGAATAACGGTTGCGGGGTTGAACGCTTCGCACCTGCGCAATAACAAGATTTATCAGATTACGCCGCGCGGCGGAAGCTTTAAACTGCTTCTCGCGCACGAGCCGCAGTTCCTTATAAAGTACGCCAGGGCGGGTTACGACCTCGCGCTGTGCGGTCACGCGCACGGCGGGCAATGGCGGCTTCCGTTCGCGAAAAAGGGGCTTTACGCGCCCGGGCAGGGGATTTTTCCCGAATACACTTCGGGCAGGCATATATGCGGGGCAACGCAGATGATAGTATCTCGCGGATTGGGTAATTCCGAATTTCCTTTGCGCCTTTTCAATCGTCCCGAAATAGTTTTTATAACCGTGGAGAGGGGCGAAAATACCGAGCGGAGTAAAATGTAAAATTACGGCAAGAAAGGGGGGCGCGAACTTGAAAAGTCCGCGCCCCCCTTTTAAAATTTGTTTTCGGTTTTATAAGCGTAACGGTTGCTTTCTCCCGCGCATATGCGCCGAATAACGTTACTTTATCAGCATTGCGAGAATGGCTTTTATCGCGTGCAGTCTGTTTTCCGCCTGATCGAGAACGACACTCTGTTTTCCGTCTATAATTTCCGCGGTAACTTCCACCCCGCGCGAAGCGGGCAAGCAATGCATAAATATCGCGTTTACCGCCGCCGCGGACATAACCGAGTTGTTTACCTTATACGGAGCCATTATTGTCGCCTCGTTTTCGCTCAATACCTTGTGGTAGTTGTAGCTGTCGGTATAAATCACGTCCGCGTCTTTCGCCGCCGCGATAGGATTGTCGGTAAGCGTAATGCTTCCGTACTGTTCCGCGCGAAGCACGTGTTCCTTCTTTATCCTGTACTCTGAGGGCGTGGCTACCGCCACTTCCATTCCGCACTTTACCGCGCCCATTATAAGCGAGGACGCAACGTTTGTTCCCTTGCCTATATAGGCTATTTTAAGCCCTTCCAGCCTGCGCTTTTTTTCCCAGATTGTATACAGGTCGCATATGGTCTGCATGGGTACGAAATCGTCGTTGGTCGAATTGATTATGGGAATGGGCGAAACCGCGCAATAGTCGTCCAGATCCTTTTGCTTGATGCCCCTCGTAACCAACGCGCCGACGCCGTAACGGGCGATTACGTTGACTATATCCTTTATATTTTCGCCCGCTTTCATATCCTTTTCGCTGTAAGGCAGGCTTATGCTTTCGCCGCCGAGCTGGCGTATGCCTATTTCCAACGCGGAGCGGGTTCTTAAAGAGGTGTCGCCGAAAAGCAGAGCAATCGAAACGCCGTTCAGAATCTTCGTGCTTTCGTGGGCGTTGAATTTTTCTTTCATAGCCTTTGTAGCGTAAAGCAGTTCGAAAATTTCTTCCGTGCTGTAATCGGCTATTTTGGTTAAATGTTTGCAGCTTACGCCGTATCGGGGCGAATAACGGTTTATATCCATAAATTTACCTTTTCGTGGGTCGCGTTTGTTTTTATTTCGAGCGCAAAGAGCGCTGAAATATCGCGCGTATATGCTTTTGAACGCGCAGATTGAAACGACCGTAAATAAATTATATCATAAATCTTTTTCGGAATCAAGCGGTTTGGAAAAAACGCAGCCGCAGAAGTTCTGCCTGTAAAGAGAATGTTCTCGCGAAAGCTGAATACTCCTTTTATAGCCGTCCTGCTTCTTGAAGTCGGAGCAAAGCCATTTTACATTTCGCCCTTCGGCGGCTTTTAAGCCTATGGCGTTTATGGTTTCGGCGTTTTTAAGCGGACTTACGGTAAGCGTGGTGGCGAAATAATCGTAATTCAGCTTTTCTGCGGTTTCCGCGGTCTTTTCAAGGCGGAGCGTAAAGCACTTTTCGCACCGTTTGCCGCCCTCCGGTTCGCGTTCCAGCCCTCGCACGGCGGAGTAGAATTCGCCTTTGTCGCGGTCGCAGTCTATCATATCCGCCCAGCCCGTCTCATTCAAAAAGCGCGCCATCTCGCCTTTGCGCTTCAAATACTCTTCGTCCTCGATATTGGGGTTGTAAAAGAGCACGGTAATTTCAAAATGCTCTTTCAGTCTTTCCAGACAGGCGGAAGAGCAAGGCGCGCAGCAGGCGTGCAGCAGCAGTTTTTTCTTTTCGCCGCCGAAAAAATTTATTTCTTCGAGCATCGATTTGTTGAAATCTCGTCTGTTCATACGCTATAACTGTATCACTCCTTCGCCCGATTTTCAAGAAAAAATCAATAAAATTTTTAAAAACACCCTCAAAGCCTTTGATAAACCGCACGTTTTATGTTATTATAATCGTACAGAAAATTTTTGGAGTATTATATGGCAGGTTTAAAGCTTAGCGGAATAAATAAAATATATCCTTCCGGTACGCTTGCGCTCTATAACGTAAGTTTCGAACTTTCGGACAAGGAATTTATAGCCGTGGTCGGCGGAGAGAAGAGCGGCAAATCCACCCTTCTTAAAGTGATTGCGGGGCTTGAAGAGGTTACGGAAGGCGAAATTTTCATCGACGGCAAGAACGTAACGCAGGTGGACGTAAAGGACAGGGAAATCGCTATGATTTTCCGCAACGACACTCTTTATCCCTCGCTCAACGTTTACGACAATATCGCTTTCGGGCTTAAAATGAGAAAAGCGCCGCAGGCGCTCATCGACCAGAGGGTAAAATCCGTCGCTTCCATCCTCGGACTCGACGACCTGCTTTACCGCAAACCCAAGGCTCTCACCTCCGAACAGAAACAGAAGGTGGCTATCGCCAGAGCGATTGCGAGAGAGCCCCGCCTGTACCTGCTCGACGACCCTATCGCGGGACTTGACGACGATCTGAAAGCGCAGATGCGCAACGTAATAATCAACTTGCAGGCGCGCGTCGAGGGCACTTTCGTTTACGCCGCGAAGAACGTAAACGAAGCACTTACTATGGCTACGCGCATTATAGTTTTAAGGGAGGGGTTCGTTCAGCAGATAGACGCTCCCGCAAATCTCTACGATTATCCCGCCAACGCTTACGTGGCTCTGCTTATCGGCTCGCCCGCGATTAACTTCATAAACAACGCGACGGTCGAAAAAGAGGGGGAGGACTACGCCGTATCTTTCCGCGGGGGAAGGTTTACGCTGGATAAAAAGATCGTCGAAAGATTTGCCGAAATAGAGGAATATGCACAGAGCGGCAAAAAGGTTATTCTGGGTATAAGACCCGAAGACCTGACCGCCGCAAAGGGCGAAGGACTTTTCAAAGCTACGGTAACCGCCGCAGACGAGGCTTGCGGAGAAAATTACGTCGATTGCGAAATAACCAAGGATTTTTCGCTGATAGCCAAATCCGAAGGGCTTAAAAAGGACGACGACTGCGCGATAGCCGCCGACCTTTCAAGGCTGTACGTGTTCGACGCTGAAACGCGCCTGACGCTTCTTTCGCGCGACGAGGGCTACGAAAAAACGGGATATGCGGACGCGGACTTTGCGCCATTGCCTTACGCGGAAGAGGAAGAGCTTAAAAAGCGCCTTACGCCCAAGGTCAAGGATAAAAAGAAAAAGTAAAATAATTTTCGCGCCGCCCCCGATTTTTCGGGGGCGCGCTACGTTTAAAAGGTTTACGTGTTGCCGATAATAAATAAGCGCGCCGCTCTCTATCCGCTTTTCAGCGTTCCTGAATGTGCGTTTGACGCCAAGCCGTAGAAAAAATTCGCCGTTAAAAGGTTTTTTATATGTGGGAAGTAGTCGCCGACAGTATTCTGGATACTTTAAAGGTATTCCCGTTCATACTCGTCATCTACATTTTAATAGAGCTTCTTGAAAACGCCACTTCGGTAACCAGAAGCAAGAAAATGCTGCAAGGTCCTCTCGCGCCCCTGCTCGGCACGGTAACGGGGATTATTCCGCAATGCGGATTTTCGGTTATGGCGGCAAAGTTGTACGACAAAGGACTTATACGCACCGGTACGATAATCGCCGTATTTCTCGCCACAAGCGACGAGGCTCTTATAATACTTTTAGGTCACAGCGCGACTTCGGCGCACGCGGCTCAGGCTATACTGCCTCTGATTTTGGTTAAGCTGGGCGTTGCGCTGGTTTCGGGCTATCTCATAAACTTTATATTGTCGGGCGAAAAGCTCTCGTCGATAGAACCGTTGTCCTCGGAACACGACGGCGGGCACGACCACGCCTATTCCTGCGGAAGAGAGCACGACGGCAAAACCAATTTAAGGGTGTACTTTATCGACCCGCTTATTCACTCTCTCACGGTAGCTTTCTATATCCTGATGGTAAATCTGATTTTCGGGTTTATAATAGAGGCTGTCGGGCAGGAAAACATTTCGGCGGGACTGATAGGCGGAATATATTTTCAGCCGTTCATCACCGCGGCGGTAGGGCTTATCCCCAACTGCGCTTCAAGCACTATAATAACCGAAACTTACGTGGAAAACGTAATACTTTTCGGTAGCTGCGTTTCGGGACTGTGCACAAACGCGGGGCTGGGACTTGTCGTTCTTTTGAAAAATACCCAAAAAATCAAGCGTAACGTGCTTATAATAGTAACGATGTACGTTATAGCCGTTCTTACGGGCGTTATAACCAACGCTATAACGTCGCTTGCGGGGCTTATATAAAGATTGACGTTTTTCTCTATCCCTCGAAAATAATAACCGTTTTTTCGGCTATCGGCTCTTCGGTTGAGGAGTCGGAAATATAACGCGGTTTGAGTGGCGGCGGAAACTTTTGCGCGCATTGTAGAACGCGCAAAAAAACGTAAAAATTTTCCTGAAAAATAATTGACTTGAAGCGGCTTGTTTTGTTATACTGAATAAGCTTTAAAAATAATTGCGTAGGCGAAGGAGGGTTGAAAGAAATGTCCACTATCAGAGTAGGCGAGAACGAGTCTGTTGAAAGCGCGCTGAGAAGATTTAAAAGAAAGTGCTCGCGCGACGGAATAATCGGCGATTTGAGAAAGAAAGAATTTTACGAATCTCCTTCCGTAAAAAGACGTAAAAAGTCCGAAGCCGCAAGAAAGCGCAACAAGAACTAAGTAACGAAAGCTCTACCGAACGTATGGTCCGGTAGAGTTTTTTCTTTATCAAAAAAGTCGAAAGGTGGTGAATTATGGACGATTTGAAAGCCGTAGCACGGCAGGCTAAACAAAGGCTGAAAACCAATTTCTGGCAGAACTGCAAGGAGGACGCGGACAAGAGCGCGCTTGCGGCTAAGCAGAAAGGGCTAAACGAAAACAAGGTTAAATCGCACATATATACGAAAGTAAAATCTTCGCTTAAAGGCGAAGAGCCCGACGAATTTTATCTTAAAGTCAAAGAGCTGTTGGACGAATACGGCGAAGTTTCCGACGCGATAGGCAGGCTTACCGACAGGGAGTATTTCGATACCCTTTCATACGAGGACAGGCAGAGATACACCCTCGAACTTTCGGAAAAGTATCTTAAAGCGCTTGAAAAATATAAGAGGGAAAAGGAATTATCCTTTTAAGTAATTGATTAAAGTCCGCCCGCGTGGTATAATGGTTAAGCTCGGTCGGCGCGAAGAATTTTTCGGCGTGCGCGTGCCGTTAATTTACGCGGTGTGTTTCAACTTATGGAAAATTTACTCGAAAAACTCAATTCCGAACAGATAAAACCGGTATGCGATACGGAAGGTCCCGTGCTCGTGCTTGCCGGTGCAGGCAGCGGCAAAACGCGAGTTTTGACCTCGCGCATAGCGTACATACTTGAAAAAAAGTTGTGCTCGCCCGCGGGTATTCTCGCCATTACCTTCACAAACAAGGCGGCGGGAGAAATGCGCGAACGTGTGGAGAATATGCTCGGCGAGGACGCTCCGTCCTGGATTTGCACCATTCACTCTATGTGCGTGCGCATATTAAGGCAGTATGCTGAAAGCGCGGGATTGAAGCAGAATTTTTCTATCTATTCGGATACGGAAAGGAACAACGTAATCAAAAAGGCGTTTAAAGAGCTGGATTTCGACGACGAAAAGCTGTTGAAGAACGTAAAGTATCACATAGGCAACGCCAAAATGCTGGGGCTCGATCCCGAACAGTACGGCATAAGGAACAAGGACGTGCCGCAGATGGACGATATTACGGTCGTCTATGAAAAGTACGAAAAGCATCTGCGCGCAAACAACGCGCTGGATTTCGACGACCTGCTTTTGGAAACTCTGCGCCTCTTGAAGAGGGATAAGGAAGCGCTGGACTACCTTTCGGAAAAATTCAGGTATATCCTCGTGGACGAATTTCAGGATACCAATTCCGTGCAGTACGGCATTATAAAACTGCTTGCGTCAAAGCACCGCAATCTCTTCGCCGTTGGCGACGACGACCAGTCAATTTACGGCTGGCGCGGCGCGGAGATAGAAAATATTTTAAGCTTCGACAAGGACTATCCCGACGCCAAGATTTATAAATTGGAGCGCAACTATCGCTCTACGAAGAACATTCTGAACCTCGCCAACGCAATAATAAAAAGCAACGGCGCAAGGCATAAAAAGACGCTGTGGACGGAGGCGGAAGAGGGCGAAAAGCCCGAATACTACCAGGCAGACGAAGAGTCGGGCGAGGCGCTGTTCGCTGCTAAAAAGATTTCGGACGCGGTATTCCGCGGGGCTAAATATTCCGACTTTGCCGTTCTGATGCGCATAAACGCTCTTACGCGCTCTTACGAACAGGAATTTACTAAATACGGCATACCCTACAAGGTATTCGGCGGTTTCAGATTCTTCGAGCGCAAGGAAATAAAGGATATCCTAGCATATATGCGCCTCATTTCCAACCCGTTCGACGACGAAGCGTTCGTAAGAATTATCAACGTGCCCAAGCGCGGTATAGGCGGAAAGACGATAGAGGTTATGGAGTCTTACGCTTCGCAGTCGCAGCTGTCGCTGTACGACGCCTGCCTCGACAGCGAATTTCTGCCGCTGACCTCGGGCGCAAAGAGCAAGATAAACGACTTTGCAAATCTTATAAAAGAGCTTGTCATTTCCTCGCAGAGCCAGAGCGTGGCGCAGCTTGTGCGCGAAATAATAACGCTTGCAGACCTGCGCGCCGCATACGACGACGGCTCCGACGAGGGCGATTCCAAGCTTGCCAACCTGGACGAATTTATAGCTTCGGTAGACGACTTCTCGCGGCTCAATCCCGAAGCTAAGCTTGACGAATATCTCAATCAGGTTACGCTGTCGTCTGATACCGACGACATCAACGAGGGCGAGTACGTGACTCTCGCAACCATTCACTCGGTAAAGGGGCTGGAATTCGACAGAGTGTTCATATGCGGACTCGAGGACGGTATAATGCCCTCTTCGCGCTCGGAAAACGACCCTAAAAGTCTGGAAGAGGAAAGGCGGCTTATGTACGTCGCCATAACCCGCGCGAGAAAGAATCTGTACCTTACGCGCTCTAAATCGCGCTATCTGTACGGTCACCGCGATATTACCACGCCCTCGCGCTTTATCGGCGAATTGTCGTCGGAGCTCGGCGTAACCGACGCGGGTTCGCGCGGTCGTTATCAGGGCTACGGTTCGGGATATTCGGGCGCTTACGGCGGCAATCGCTCGGGTTCGGGCGCTTACGGCGGAAGGTACGGCTCTTCTCAAAACGGCTATTCCCGAAGCGGCTATGCCCAAAACAGCTATACCGAAGGCGGCTATTACTCGGGCGAAAACAGCAGGGGCAGGGGAGTGTATTCCTCCGACGAGGGCTATGAAAGCGACTTCTCCGACAGGCAATATTCCAAGCCCCAAACCTCTTCCGCAGAGCATAAGCGGCAGTTTACGCCCTTTTCGGGCTTCAATCAACCCAAACAGACGGGCGCGAAAAATTACGCGGTTGGTATGAAGGTTAAGCACGCGAGATTCGGCGCGGGCACGGTTATCGCCGTTAAAAACGGCGGCAGCGTAATCAACGTTGCGTTCGAGGGTCAGGGCATAAAAGAGCTGTCCGCGCAGCTCGCCCCTCTTGAAATTATAGGTTAAATATGCGTTAAACCGCACATACTTGCGGTTAAATTACTAATCAGATAACCGTATACGATTGCGGGAAAATTCCTAAGGCAGGAACTTAAAATGTCAAAGTTGAGAGAAATTATAGACACGCTTAATAGATGGGCGTACGAATACTACGTGCTGGACAATCCTTCCGTGCCCGACAGGGAGTACGACCGCCTGTACGACGAGCTGAGGGAAATAGAAGAACGCACGGGCGAAGTGGAATTCGACAGCCCTACTCGGCGCGTCGGCGGCGAGCCTATAAAGGCGTTCGACAGGCACGAACATATATCGCGGCTGTACAGTCTGGACAAAGCTGTAACTTACGACCAGCTTTCCGCGTTCTTTACTAGGGTAAAGAAGGTCGCGCCCCGTTCGGCGTTCACGGTCGAGTACAAATTCGACGGGCTTACTATGTGCCTTACCTACGATAAAGGCAGATTCGTAAGGGCGACTACGCGCGGCAACGGCATTTACGGGGAGGACGTAACGGCACAGTGCCTTACTATCAAATCATTTCCGTTGACCGTGGAATATCAGGGACTTTTCGAGGTTCAGGGCGAAGCGATAATTCGTTTAAGCGCGCTTGAAGAGTACAACAGAACCGCAAAAGAACCGCTTAAAAACGCACGCAACGCCGCGGCGGGGGCGATACGAAATCTCGACCCCAAGGTCACTGCGGAAAGAAAACCCGAGATACTTTTTTACAACGTAAATTATATAAGCGGTAAAACGCTTGAAACTCAGACCGAACACTTTGACTTTTTAAAGAAAAACGGCTTTAAGGTTTACCCTTTTCTGCAAGTCTGCAACACCGAAAGCGAGGTGTTCGACGCCATAGAGAGTATAGAAATAGAGCGTAAGAAAATAGACGTTCTGACCGACGGAGCGGTAATAAAGCTGAACGATTGCTCCGCGCGCGACGCGGTTGGCTATACGGATAAATTCCCCCGCTGGGCGATAGCCTATAAGTTCGAAGCGGAAGAGGCGGAAACTACCGTAAATGACGTAATCTGGCAGGTGGGCAGAACGGGTAAGCTCACTCCGCTCGCGCTCGTAGAGCCCGTAGATTTGGGCGGCGCGACGGTAAGAAAGGCGACGCTAAACAACTTCGGCGACATAACGCGCAAGGATATAAAAGTGGGCAGTAAGGTGGCTATACGCCGCTCGAACGAGGTTATACCCGAAATTCTCGGCTGCATAGAGCATACGGGCAGGAGCGCGGATATAGTAAAGCCGACCGTCTGTCCCTATTGCGGGAGCCCCGTCTACGAAAGCGGAGCTAATCTGTTTTGCCCTAATAAGCTGTGCCGCCCCCGCGTAATCGGCAAGTTAGAGCATTTCGCGCAAAAGGACGCTATGGATATAGAGGGATTTTCGGAAATGACCGCAGGCTTGCTTTGCGATAAGCTTGGCGTAACCTGCTGTTCGCGGCTGTATACGCTTACCGCGGAAGAACTGAAAGAGCTTGAAGGGTTCAAGGATAAAAAGACCGAAAATCTTCTCTCGGCGATAAATAAGAGCAGGAATATCCCCTTGGAACGCTTTATTTTCGCTCTCGGTATCGACGGCGTAGGCAAGGTTGCGGCAAGGGATTTGACGAAAAATTATAAATCGCTCGGCGCGCTGAGACTTGCGGATAAGGAAAGTCTTGTTTCTATGGAGAATATAGGCGAAATAACCGCCGACGGAATAATTAATTGGTTTGCCGACGCAGACAACTGCGCGGAGCTTGAAAAACTACTTGAACACGTAATTCCGTACGTAGAAGAAAAATGCGTCGGTTCGGGCATATTCGCGGGGCAATTCGTGGTTTTAACGGGAACGTTATCCTCTTTTAAGCGCAGTGAAGCGCAGAAGATAATAGAAAGTCAGGGCGGAGAGTGCCAGTCTGCCGTAACAGGGAAAACCACCCTCGTAATAGCGGGGGAGGCGGCGGGCTCTAAGCTTGATAAGGCGCAAAAGCTCGGCGTAAAAATTATCGGCGAGGAAGAGTTCAAAAGCATGATAGGCGGCTGATACGTCCCTACAAAAATCGTTATTAGTAAATGCGGATAAGATAATTATAAGATAATTAATAGCCCGACGGCTGCACTTTTTGCAGCCGTCGGGCTCTTTTATCGCCGCGAAAGGCGTTTTGCCTACGAAGTTTGAAATGAACAGACCGTCTATAACGCCGTATACCGAAGTTACCGTCATCATTAGAACGGACGGTAAAACGAAGCGGAGTAGTTTTTTGTAGTTAAAGCTGTTGGATAATTGTATTTTTATACGCGGTTCCTATATAAGATAAAAAAGCGCCCGGCTATGTAATATAACCGAGCGCACCCGACATCTTCTTCGACTATGGGCGGTTTTCCGCCCGACTGCTACGGCAGTCAGTCCTCCGATGACTAATATTTATTTTTGCAAGGAAAGTCTTGCAACGGGTATTATATTTATTATATGCGGTAATGCCCTGATGACCATTCAACCGAAAGAAATAATCTTTCCAATTCTTTACACTC
>CAZDZH010000012.1:34713-38940 GCA_964509935.1 uncultured Clostridia bacterium | reverse complement strand
TATTGGACGAGCCGACCGTAGGGCAGGATTATGCGGGATTGCGCAAACTCATAGAAACCTTGAACAAACTGCACGATGTGAAGGGAAATACGATGATAACGGTAACGCACGATATGCGTTGCGCCGAAGCGCTGTGCGATCGGGTGATAGTAATAAAAGACGGCATAATTGCAAAGCTTGGTGGTAAAGGCGTCGCTCGCGACTACTTTAACGGAGTAAATACCGTTAATTGCGTTAGAGCATCTGATTAGTGAGTTTATTAAAATAAAAAGCAATATAAATAAATCTTATTTACAAATAACTATTTTCATCTTCTTGCAATTACGGTCGGATTGGATTATAATGATTTTAAAATAGTGAAAATATAAAATCAAAGATTTCATTACGAAAAGAAGGGATTTTTTATGAGCGAACGCGCGGAAAAAGCCAAAGAATTGTTTTTGAACGGATATAATTGCGCTCAGGCAGTTGTCGGGGCATATGCGGATTTATTCGGAATGGATGCTGTATCTGCCATACGATTTGCCGAGGGGCTTGGCGGAGGAATGGGAAGGATGAGGCTTACGTGCGGCGCAGTTTCCGCTATGGCTCTTCTTGTAGGACTTAAAAACAGCAGCGGTAAACCGAAGGATTTAGAAAATCGCGCAGCGGTATACGAAACCGTGAGGCAAATGTCCGGCGAGTTTAAGGAAAAAAACGGCTCGATAATTTGCGGAGAACTGTTAGGAATAGCGTTGCCGAAAGATAATAGCAGCACTCCCGAAAACAGGACCGAGCAATACTACAAAAAACGTCCCTGCGTACAATGCGTTTTCGATTGCGCAGAACTTGTAGAAAAATATTTACTTTGATTTTATTTGTGCGAGAAGGAAAATGGAAAACAATTTTATTATCCGATTAGCGGAAGAAAAAGATTATAAAGAAACGGAAAATTTAACGAGAGAAGCTTTCTGGAACGTTTACAGACCGGGTTGCGTGGAACACTACGTACTTCATCGATTCCGCGACCGACCCGATTTCGTTAAGCAACTCGATTACGTTATGGAAAAGGACGGAAAATTAATCGGGCATATTATGTATTCGCGCGCGCAGATTAAACGCGACGGCGGTGGTATTCTAAACGTTATGACCTTCGGTCCTTTCAGTATTCTGCCCGAATATCAGAAGAAAGGATATGGTTCTGCATTGCTTAATTTTACTATGGAAAAGGCAAAAGAGCTTGGAGCGCATGCTCTGGCGATAACGGGCAATATAGAAGTTTACGGCAAGAGCGGTTTTTTCGTTGCGAAAAACTTCGGCATAAGATACGAAGCCGACCCCGACGCAGATTACTTTTTAATTAAAGAACTTGTTCCCGATTGTCTTAAAGGCGTCAGTGGAACGTATGCCGACCCTGACGGATATTTTGTGGACGAAATTGAGGCGGAAAAGTTCGATAAAGAATTTTGTTTCAAGGAAAAGAAAATCCTTTCTGGGCAAATTTTTAATTAAGACCGATTTGCTGTAAAAAATTTTGAAGTATTTATTCGTAGGAGATAGGTTATCGTGATAGAATATAAATACGTTAAAGCAAGAATGAAAAGTAAAGTGATAAAACTGCTTAAAAAATATTCAGAGGACGGATGGAAACTCAAATCTGTTGCAATGGGAGATCTTGCAACGCGTTTCGAGATGATTTTTGAGCGTGACTCTGACAAATCATACAGATATGAATACGTTTATAAAAGAAGCAGAATGGCAGGAAAAGTTACCGCTTATCTCAACGAATTTTCGCAAAAAGGTTATAATATGGTTTTCCACGTAATGGGAGATATGGCTACGCGGCACGAACTATTTTTTGAAAAACAAATTAGTTAGCTCTATAAAACAATCCGAGCGGCTCAAATGCGCCGCTCGGATTGTTTTTATTCAATAAGAACAGCGAAATATTGACAAACGTTTAGTTTTTGAAAGATAAATGAATAGCGGACATAATCCAAAAGAAATTGCAAGGGTAATTAAGAACGCCAACCAATCCGCAGGAATTAGCCATACTTGCTTAACAAGATAAATTATTGCCATCATAATGGTACAATGCGTAGCGTATATAATAATGCTTGACCGTTACGTCAGTAACTTAGCGGCTTGTCAAGCTAAAAATCAAATTAATTAAATAACCTTATTGTGCTTGCAAAATCGGGAATGGTATTGCAAAAGCACATTAATTATGTTAAAATTGATTTATGAAATCAAGTTTCCGCGCCGAAATGGGTGCAATCTCTCACAATAAAATTATTTATAACGGCGAAAAAGCCGCTCTTACAAACAGTGAAAATGCGCAAAATTGTTATATACTTTTGTTGAGTTGCGGACTTAAACTTACGGTTGATTATAAAGATTGCTCTATTACGGGGATAGTGGGCGTTCTCGACAAAGAAAAGCTGATCGAGGATAGTACCGAAATCAACGGCGCTATCGAAGGCAAAGTAATTTTTATACCTGAATTCGAAATCGTAAATACTGCGCATTACCCTTTTGATTACGAATTCGGAACGTTTTACGACGAAGGAATTCTCAGAATAGGAGAAGCTGACGACGATTGCCTTATCGTGCGGACGGCTGAAAATATGTTTGTAAGCTTGCGCGACGACAAGTTGTGCGGAATAATAATCAGAGACGTTTTAATCGAAAATAAGCCTCAGATTGAGCATCTGAAATGCGTGTGAAAATATTTCATAAAAGGAAATTCGTATAAAAATATATTTTTTCATTAATTTTTTAATTTTCGTCTTGAAAATTTATGATTACTATGGTAAAATAACTTATGTGTAGTATGAACGGACAAACCCGACTTGAAGATTTCCATAGCGGCAAATGTTGCAACGCTTACGAGTTCTTTGGTTGCCACAGGCAGGCCGAAGGAGGCTTTATTTTCAGAGTATGGGCGCCTCACGCAAAAAGGGTAACCGTTTACGGTTTTTTTTCAGGCGAGATTAAAGAAGTGGAGGCTGTGTGCATTTGCGACGGAGAGAGTTTCGAAGCGACTTTATCTTTCGCCGCGGCAGGGGACAAGTACGGTTTTCATATTTACACCAACGACGGGCGCAAGATTTTCAAAGCCGATCCGTATGCATTTCAGTCAGATTTCCCCGAAAGCAATTTTTCGGTTATATGCGACTTACCCGAAAAAAACGTAGAATTTACAAATCACGGCGGGATAAACCGCCCCGTAAACGTTTTCGAGGTTAATCTCCTGTCCTGGAAACGCCGAAAAGACAATTCTTACTTAACGTTTACCGAGCTTGAAAAAGAGCTTGTTCCATACGTTAAAAAAATGGGTTATACTCACGTCGAGTTTATGCCGGTAACCGAGTATCCGTACGACGGTTCATGGGGGTATCAGGTAACGGGATATTTCTGCGTAACCGCAAGATTAGGCACGCCGTCTGATTTTTCTTCGCTAGTAAACGCGTTTCACGAAAACGGAATAGGCGTTATCCTCGACTGGGTGCCTGCGCATTTCCCGAAAGACGACTTTGGTTTGTACGAATTCGACGGTCAGCCTCTCTATGAGTGCCCTCTATGGGACAGAATGGAACATAAGGGCTGGGGTACGAGAAAATTCGATTTCGGAAGGGGCGGAGTAGACAGTTTTTTGCTTTCTTCCGCACATTTTTTCCTCGACCAATACGGTGTAGACGGGTTGAGAGTAGACGCGGTAGCTTCTATGCTCTACCTCGATTACGACAAAAATCCGGGCGAATGGTCGCCTAACGTTTACGGCGACAACCGCAATCTTGAAGCGATTGAATTCATTAAAAAGCTTAACTCCACCATACACGACAGATTCAAAAGCGCTATAACCGTGGCGGAAGAATCCACCGCGTATCCGAAAGTAACCGAAAAGGTTTCGGACGGGGGGCTCGGCTTCGATTATAAATGGAATATGGGTTGGATGAACGACGTGCTGTTTTATTGCCGTCAGGATCCGCTTTACCGTCACTATCATCATACTAAAATAACCTTTTCAATGATGTATTCATTGAACGAGAAATATATATTGCCCCTCTCGCACGACGAGGTAGTGCACGTCAAGGGCGCTATCGTAAATAAATTTCCGGGAGAATACGCTGATAAATTTGCGGGAGAAAGGGGACTTTTGGGTTATATGTACGCCCATCCAGGGAAAAAGCTCAACTTTATGGGCTATGAAATCGCGCAGTTTGCCGAATGGGATTACAGCAAAGG
>CAZDZH010000012.1:0-34613 GCA_964509935.1 uncultured Clostridia bacterium | reverse complement strand
GTTATACGTTCGGTCAGCACAAAGGAAAATATAAAATAATTCTCAATTCCGACGATAAAAGATTCGGAGGTTCAGGAAAGCTTAAAAGGAGAGTTTTCACAACTAAAAAGCAATCAAGCCACGGCAAAGAATATTCGTTGACAATAGATATTCCTAAACTGGCTTGTCTGTATTTAATAAAAGAAAAATAATTATATTTGGGGGATTTAGCAATGCTAAGAAAAAAAGAGTGCGTGGCAATGTTACTCGCAGGGGGACAGGGAAGCAGACTCTATGCTTTGACCAGCAACATAGCGAAACCCGCTGTGTCGTTCGGCGCTAAGTACAGAATTATCGACTTTCCTTTATCCAACTGCATCAATTCCGGTATAGATACCGTAGGCGTTCTTACGCAGTACCAGCCTTTGGTACTCAACGAATACGTCGGAAACGGTCAGCCCTGGGATTTGGACAGAACTTTCGGCGGTGTACATATTCTTTCGCCCTATGAAGCGAAAAAGGATACTTCCTGGTATAAGGGAACGGCTAACGCCATTTACCAGAATATCAGATTTATGAAGATGTACGACCCCGAATACGTACTGATTCTTTCGGGCGACCATATCTATAAAATGGATTACGATAAAATGCTTGCCGCTCATAAGGAAGCAGGCGCGGATTGCACTATTGCGTGTATGAAAGTTCCTATGAAGGAAGCTTCGCGTTTCGGTATTCTCAATACCAATCCCGACGGTACAATCTACGAATTTGAAGAAAAACCCAAACAGCCCAAGAGCGATCTTGCGTCTATGGGCATATATATCTTCACTGCCTCCAAGCTCTTCAAGTATCTTGAACTTGACGAACAGAATCCTGATTCCGAAAAGGATTTCGGCAAGAACGTTCTTCCCGCTATGCTTAACGCGGGTGAAAAGATGTTCTCCTACCGTTTCGAGGGGTATTGGAAGGACGTTGGAACCATAAGCTCTCTGCTTGAAGCGAATATGGATCTGCTCGGAACAGTTCCCAACTTCGATTTGCGCGAAAACGACAGAATAATACATTCGAGAAGTCCTTTGGCGCCTCCGGCTTACGTCGAGGGCACGGTTGTAAATTCTATGCTTGCAAACGGCTGCGAAGTGGAAGGCATGGTCATAAATTCCGTTATAGGAACCGATTGTATCATAGAAAAGGGTGCGGAAGTAAAAGACAGCGTTCTTATGGGCAATATAGTCGTTAAAGCGGGCGCGAAAGTCAATTACTCTATAATCGACGAAGAGGTAACCATTGAAGAAAACGCTACCGTAGGCGCGGAAAAAGCCGTTGCGAGCAAGGTAGAGGGTAAGACTTCCGGTATTACCGTACTCGGCAGAGGTATCAACGTAGGCAAAAACGCAAGCGTGCCTGCGGGCGAAATAGTGGACAAAAACGTTTAAGGGGGAAACAGATATGTCTTCGACAGTTGGTATAATTTTTTCAAGCATTAACGATGAAAACGTACCCGAACTTACCAAAGTTAGGTCAAAGGGTTCTATCCCTTACGGCGGAAGATACCGTCTTGTGGATTTCGCTCTTTCAAATATGGTCAATTCGGGCATTACTACCGTTGGTATAATAACCAAAAACAATTATCAGTCGCTTATGGACCACCTCGGTTCCGGCAAGGAATGGGATTTGGCAAGGAAGGAGGGCGGTTTGATTTTGCTCCCTCCGTACTCCGACGAAAGCGAAATTCTTTATAAAAACCACCTTGAAGCGCTCAAAGGCGCAACGGCGTTTCTGAAAAAATGCAAACAGGATTTCGTAGTCGTTGCCGACAGCGATTCTGTTTATAAACTCGATTACAGCAAAGTTATAGAACAGCACGTGGCGACAAATGCCGATATTACTTTGGTTTATCACGAGCACGAATCCGGTAACAGAAAATCTTATATGGTTTTCGATACCGATAAAGACGATAAAATTACCTCTATAGACATGAACGTAAAGGGAGAAGGCGTTAAGAAACATTACGTTAACGTTTTCGTCGCAAGGACTTCGTTCCTGCTTACCCTTATCCAGACGGCAATATCTCGCGGATTTTCAAGCTTTTCGGGCGACATTCTTATCCCCGGGCTTAAATCGCTTAATCTCTACGGTTATAAATTTGAAGGGTTTTACAGCGCAATCGATTCTCTTCAATCCTACTTCAAATCCAATATGGCTTTACTCGATAAGGCTACGCGCAAAGAAATATTCGGCGACAGGGACGTTTATACTAAAATCAACGACGCTCCGCCTGCGAAACTTACCGAAACAGCAAAAGTTTCCAATTCGCTTATTCACGACGGCTGTCTTATAGAGGGTACTGTCGAAAATTGCGTACTTTTCAGAGGCGTTAAGGTAGGTAAAGGTTCGGTTCTTAAAAACTGCATTATTATGAGTGAAAACATAATAGGAGAAAACTGCAATCTTTCTTATATCGTAAGCGATAAGGATTCTTCCATCGGAGACGGAAGAACGCTTGCCGGCTGCGAGCAACAGCCTTACTTTATCAACAAAGGTTCGCGCATATAATAAATTCGGGGGAAAATAATGGCTACGACAAAAACTACCGTTAAAACAACAACAAAAAAGAATACAACGACAGCTAAGAAAACCACCACAAAGAAAACCGCTACGCAAAAGAAGGCTTCCGCCGCAGTTACGGCTGCGGCGCCTGCCGAGAAAAAGAAGATACTTTTCGTCGCTTCGGAATGTACGCCTTTCATCGTTACAGGCGGACTTGCCGAAGTTATCGGTTCGCTTTCAAAGGCGTTGGCGTCAACGGGTAAATTCGACGTACGCGTCGTAATTCCGCTCTATTCGGATATAAAAAAGGAATACAGAGACAAATTCAATTATCTCGGTAACCTTTACGTACATCTTGCTTGGAGAAATCAGTACTGCGGAATCTTTTCATATGAAAAGGACGGAGTTACTTTTTATTTCCTCGACAACGAGTTCTATTTCAAGCGCCCCGGTTGCTACGGGTATTTTGACGACGGCGAAAGGTTCGCGTTCTTTTCAAGGGCGGTCCTTGAAATAATGCCGTTCATCAATTTCTACCCTGAAATAATGCACTGCCACGACTGGCAGGCGGCGCTTGCGGCAATTTACCTTAAAACAAATTACTGTTTCAGACAGGAATACCAGTTTATAAGGGCGTTGTTTACCATACACAATATCGAATATCAGGGACAGTATTCTCTCGATATTCTTTCAAGTCTTTTCGATATATACGGCAAATACCAATATCTTGTCGAATATAATAATTCTATTAACCTTATGAAGGGCGCTATCGAATGTTGCGAAAGATTTTCAACCGTTTCGCCCAAATATGCGCAGGAAATAAAAGATCCTTACTATGCGCACGGATTAGACCCCATTATAAGGCGCAACGAATTTAAACTTGTAGGTATTCTAAACGGAATAGACGATACGGGATATAATTGCGCTTTGGATACTCATCTTTACGCTAATTATACTCCCGAAGACACCACGAATAAAGCAATTTGCAAAGCCGAGCTTCAAAAGCTTCTCGGTCTGCCCGTAAAGCCCGAAACGCCGATAATTTCTATGATTTCGCGTCTCGTTTCGCATAAGGGGCTTGACCTTGTAACAAACGTTATCGAAGAGGTTTTGCGTGACGACGTTCAGATAGTTATACTCGGAACGGGCGATTCTCATTTTGAAGGATTCTTTAAAGACCTTGCAAGAAGGTATCCCGACAAGATGAGCGCGCAAATTCAGTTCAATAACGACCTGTCCAGAAAAATTTATTCGGGCTCGGATATATTCCTTATGCCTTCAAAATCGGAACCTTGCGGTCTGTCGCAAATGATTGCTTGCAGATATGCAACCGTGCCTATCGTAAGAGAAACAGGCGGATTATACGACAGTATTAAACCCGGACAAAACGGTTATACGTTCGCTAACTATAATGCGCACGATATGTTGTACGTTATAAGACAGGCTCTTTCCGATTATAAAAATAAAGAAGAGTGGGCAAAACTTATGTACCGTGCGGCGACTACCGATTTCAGTTGGAGTCACTCGGCAAAGGAATACGAAGCTCTTTATATGGATATGCTTAAATAATTAAACACATTATATATTAGGAGAACAGAATGGCAAATACTACTATTACCGAAAAGGAAGTAAAGGATCTTGTCAAAGGCAAACTTGCAAGATATTACGGCGTAAGCCCTGCCGAAGCTTCCAAAGAACAGTTATATAAAGCTGTGGTTATGAGCGTGAGAGATATTCTGCTTGAAAAAAGACAACAGTTTTATAATAAGTGCAAAGCAAAACGCGCAAAGAGAGTTTATTACTTATGTATGGAATTTCTGCTGGGACGCTCGCTTAAAAACAGTCTTTACAATTTAAGCGCTACGGAAGCCTTTTCAAAGGCAATATCGTCTTACGGCGTTTCACTAGACGATTTATATGAGTTAGAACCCGATGCCGGTTTGGGTAATGGTGGTTTAGGCAGACTTGCCGCTTGTTTCCTGGACGCGCTCGCTACCGGAAATTATCCCGCTATGGGTTATTCGTTACGCTACGAATACGGTCTTTTCAAACAGAAGATAGTGGACGGTTGGCAAACCGAACTCCCCGACGCGTGGTTGCCGGGAGGAGAGGTCTGGCTGACGCAGAGAATGGATAAATCCTTTACAGTACGTTTCAACGGCCGCATCGAAGAGAAGTGGACTGAAAACGGAATGGAGGCAATCTACCTTGACAGTAAAGATATCGAAGCTCTCGCATATGATATGATGGTTTCCGGTAAAGACAGCGAAGCTGTTTCGGTTTTGCGTCTTTGGAAAGCAAAGCCCGTGCAGGATTTCAATATGAAGCTGTTTTCCCAGGGCGATTACTATCAGGCTATGACTGAGGATAACGACGCCGACGTGCTTACTAAGGTGCTTTATCCTGCGGATAACCATATTAACGGCAAATCTTTGCGCTTGAAGCAACAGTATTTCCTGTGCTCGGCTTCTATTCAGAATATTGTGGAAGACCATAGGCACAGATACGGCGATTTGAGGGATTTGCCCAAGCTTGCGGCAATTCACCTCAACGATACTCACCCCGCAATGGCTATTCCCGAGCTAATGAGAATACTAATCGACGAGTATTACTACAAGTGGGACGACGCGTGGGCTATCACAACCGCAACCTGCGCATATACTAACCATACGGTTTTGGCGGAAGCTCTCGAAACCTGGTCGGAAGATCTCGTTGAAAGGACTGTTCCCAGAATACATTCCATAATAAAAGAAATTAACAGAAGGCTCTGCGAACAGCTTTGGAACAGATTCCCCGGGGAATGGGCGAAGATTTCCAGAATGTCCATTATAGAACACGACAGAATCAAAATGGCTAACCTTTCTGTTTATGGAGGACACAGTGTAAACGGCGTTGCCGCGTTACACAGCGAGATAATCAAAAAATCTGTTTTTAAGGATTTTTACGATTTCTCACCAGAGAAATTCACAAACGTTACAAACGGAATTGCTTACAGAAGGTGGCTCTGTCAGGCTAATCCTGAGCTTACAGGCTTGCTTAAAGATTGCATCGGAGACGGTTTTGAACACGACAGCGCGAAACTTGCAGACTTCAAAAAATTTGAAAACGATAAATCCGTGCTTAATCGTCTCGGAGAGATAAAGGCAATCAAAAAACGTCAGTTTGCAGATTACGCATTTAAAAAACAGGGGTTCGTCATAAATCCCGATTCGTTGTTCGATACGCAGGCAAAGAGGTTGCACGAATACAAACGTCAGCTTCTTAACGTATTGAATATTATCGATACTTATATCAATTTGCAGGAAAATCCGGATTTGGAAATGCAGCCTAAAACTTACATTTTTGGTGCCAAAGCAGCCCCCGGTTATTCGATGGCTAAGCAGATTATCAAATTAATCAATTTCCTTGCCGAAGATATAAGGAAAAATCCCAAAATAAACGAAAAATTGAACGTCGTTTATATGGAAGATTACAACGTGACAATGTCGGAAAAACTTATGCCCGCTTCAGAAGTATCCGAACAGATTTCGCTTGCAGGCAAAGAAGCTAGCGGAACAGGCAATATGAAGTTTATGATAAACGGCGCGTTGACAATCGGAACGCTTGACGGCGCTAACGTTGAAATGGCACAAGCAGTAGGCGACGACAATATCTTTATTTTCGGACTTAAATCAAACGAAGTAGACGATATCTGGCGTTCCGGTTACAGTTCGAGTAAATATTATCACGAATCCCCCAAATTAAGACGTATACTCGAAGCTCTGATAATCGGTTTCAACGGTCAATCGTTTGCAGATATGGCTAATTATCTTTTGACAGGCTCGCCTGTTGCCGACCCTTATATGTGTATGGCAGATTTTGTATCGTATAGTAAAACACAGAACGAAATATCAAAGCTCTATGCAACGGATAAGGTTAAATGGAATCAGATGTCGCTGAGAAATATCGCGGCTTCGGGATTCTTTGCGGCAGATAGAAGCATTAAGCAATATGCAGAAAATATCTGGAATCTTAAACCTGTAAATAATAAATAAGATATTTAAAAAAATAAGATGAAACGGGGCATTGATTTTATCATTGCTCCGTTTTTATATATACTATGTCAGACATAAATTAATTTAATATTATAAAATTTATTTTTCAATTTAAAAGCTTAATACAATTTTTAAGTTTAACAAAATCAGATTTTATCGTTGATTAAGTAAATCTGATTTGAAATATTAATTTTAACGCGCTAAGCGCAAATTTAATTTAATTTAACCATATTTCTTCGTAAAAGCTGTGTTTTACGAAGAAATATACTTCCTCTTTGTAGCGGTAAATTTTAAAGATAAGAGCTTTTTTAATAAATAGTTATACGTTTTGTTGCAAATTGCCCTACTTTTAAATACTGAACTCTGAATTTAATCGTTTTATTATCGTTTTATTATCGTTTTATTATTGTTAAAATTTGCGAGAGGTTTTTATTTGGAAAAAATTTTTACTGTTATTCTAATCACGTCAGCGATTTTTATAGTTCTACTCTTGCTGCTTGCAATTTTTTTAAAATATTATAAAGGACACAACCGCTTTCTTCTTTTTATCAGATATAAAATTTTCAGAATGAAGAAACGGAAAAAATACGATGCCTACTATTCGGTAAAACCGCGTTATCTTTCACCAATAGAGGACGACTATTTTAAAACGTTGCAATCTATAATAGGCAAAAATTATTTAATTTTTCCACAAGTCCCGCTGTCGCAGATAATCGAAAAACATTCGTCTAATAATCTCAAAAGCGAACTCTTCCGAGTTATTGATTTCTGTGTGTTCGATCTCAATTACACACCTTTACTGTGCATTGAGATAAACGATACGACTCACCTGAAAAAGGAGCGAGCCGAAAGAGACTCGAAAGTTTACGATATATTAAAATCTGCTAAACTGCCTCTTATCACTCTTTGGACTTACGAGGGAATAAATTGTGAAGCAATCAAAAAAACTCTACTCAAATGCGGGATATCAAAAATTTAATTTTGCCACTATTTATTCGTAAAATTTATATTTGACAATATTGCTTTGCGGTGATAAAATTTAATTATGGCAAACGAGTCTGATTATTACGTGCAACGAACGAATAAAAACTTAATTATTATAGAAAAGATTTTGGAAGAAGATTTGCCAGATTTCTGCGCCGATTATTTTATGGGTATAGATAATCAAACAAGCGCGTTGACGCGCTTGAATTATGCGCATGATTTAAAGATTTTTTTTCATTTTCTACTTAAAAAGCGTTTTAAATCTATTTCGAACGTCAAAGACTTCACTTTGACAGATTTGGAAAGCGTAACCAATAACGACGTAGAAATGTTTTTATCTTATCTGTCTCGTTATGAATACTGCGGAAAACAACATATGTGCAACGAGCGCGCAAAAGCTCGCAAACTTTCATCTGTGCGCGCTATGTTCAAATATTTTTTTAATAAAGGTTTAATTTCCGTAGATAATTCCGCTAAGGTTGCAACGCCTAAACTACACGAAAAACCGATTATCAGGCTTGACGGCAACGAGGTATTCAATATTATCGACGTCGCTGAAAGCGGAAACGGGCTCTCCCCTCATCAACGCGCGTTTCACGAAAAGAATAAAGTGCGCGACAGCGCTATTATAATACTCTTTCTCGGTACGGGCATACGTATCAGCGAGTTGGTCGGACTTAATAATCAGGACATAAATTTTAAGGACAACTCCTTTATCGTTACGCGCAAGGGCGGAAACAAATCTATTTTATTCTTCGATGATAACGTAGCCGACGCATTGAAGCGCTATTTGAATTATAAGGACGAGAGAGGCATAGCTGATTCTGACGACGACCCGCTCTTCCTTTCAAATCAGAAAAAGCGCATTACCGTTCGCGCGGTTGAAAATCTGGTTCAGAAATACGCTAAAATAGTTTCACCTTTAAAGAAAATTTCGCCGCACAAATTGAGAAGCACCTACGGCACTCAGCTTTATAAAGCTACCGGCGATATTTATATCGTTGCTGACGTTCTGGGACATAAAGATATCAACACTACCCGTAAGCATTATGCGGCTATAAGCGAAGAAAACAGAAAAGCCATAGTCGGAAAAGTTAAACTCAGGCGTGACGACGAAAACGACGATTAAACTATGGAAAATATAGAAAAAGTATTTATTATTCAGCCGATATTATCCGATAATTTCAAGGTTTTGCACGACGAAGCGGTATCGTTAATTGAAAGCGCCGGGGCGCAGTATTGCGGTTCTTGCTATCAGACTATAAAAGAGATCAATCCCGCCACTTTTATTGGCAGTGGAAAACTTGCCGAAATACGCGCCAATCTTGACGGATTGGAGGGAATTAGCGTACTCTTTAACGGTGATTTATCCCCTTCGCAGACTCTGAATATTTCAGCTTGCCTTGACGACAGAAAAGTCATAGACCGCACCACTCTTATTCTGGATATTTTTGCTCGAAACGCGGTGAGCAGCGAAGGGAAAATCCAGGTTGAATTAGCCCAATTGAAATATATCTATCCGCGTTTAAAGGGAAAAGGCGCGGCTTTATCGCGGCTTGGCGGCGGCATAGGTTCACGCGGACCGGGCGAAACGCAACTTGAAACCGACAGAAGGCACATTCGCAGCAGAATTAAGTATCTTGAAAAAAGACTGTCTGAAACCGAAAGCAGAAGAAATTTGCAAACATTCCGCAGACAGAAAGAAAACGTCAAGGTTATTGCGCTTGTAGGTTACACTAATACCGGCAAATCTACGCTTTTGAATTATCTGACAGGCGCGGAAGTTCTTACGAAAAACGCGCTTTTCGCCACTTTGGACCCTACCGCGAGAAAGTTAGATATTGAAGGCGTTGAATTTCTTCTGATCGATACGGTAGGATTTATTCAGGAATTGCCTCACAGCATCGTAGAAGCGTTTAAATCCACGCTTGAAAGCGCGGTAAACTGCGACCTTGCTCTCTTTGTCGCCGACGCGGGCGGCGACTATGATATGCAACTGAAAACTACCGTGGATACGCTTTATTCGCTCGGTTTTAATAAGAAAACGATTAAGGTTTTGAATAAGTGCGATACGGTCAAAGACCTTTCTGTTTTACCGTCCGATTGCGTTGCTGTTTCGGCAAAGAGCGGATACGGAATCGGTGAGCTGAAAAATCTAATACTTGAAGCTTTTTCTGATAAACTTATCGCAGTATCGCTTAAAATCGGTTATGCACAGATGAGTGAATACTCTTCCATTATGCCTTTTATTAAAGAAAAGATGCGAAAATACACCGATTACGGAATGGATATCACAGGAATAGTAGAAGCCGAGCACGTAAATAAATTCGATAAATTTATTAACAGATAGAAATATGACGGAGCATTTTTGTTCCGTCATATTTATGTTAATATTTCAATAAACTTTATTTTATAAATTTTCGTCGTCTAAAATTATTTTATCTATTTTAATTACGGCGTCGTCCTTTACGTCAAGACACATACCGCAGTTATCGCAAATTTTGTCAGGGTCAAGGTCGCAGACGTCACATTCTCCGCATTCGATACATTCTCTGTCGTATAAAACGCACTCTTCGCCTTTCTTACGCATTTCAAAACCTCCGCTAATTTAAAACAATTTGCCATACGGCGAAAATTTAAGCTATTAAATTATATACCAAAATTATTTAAAATACAAGCAAAATATATAAAACAATCGTTTGCGTTTTTTTTAATCTTATGATAAAATAATTAAGGAGGGTTTATATATGAAACGTAAAAACGACAAGAGCGGCGAAGTATTGGCATTCATTGAAAAATTTATATGTGAAAACGGATATTCGCCTACCGTAAGGGAGATTTGCAAGGCGTGCGATATTGCCTCTACCGCTTCAGCTTTCCAATATATGAACGAGCTTGCCGAAAAAGGGCTTATTTCTAAAAATAAAGTAGGCGAGAACAAGCGCCGCGCGCTTTCTATCAAGCAAAATGCAGTTAAAGTACCTTTGATAGGTACGGTCGCAGCCGGAGAGCCTATTTTTGCGCAGGAAAATTACGAAGATTTCTTTTCTATCCCCTCTAATATGTTCGGCAACGAAGATTTATTCATGTTGACGGTCAAAGGCGATTCAATGATAAAAATCGGTATGTTTAACGGCGATAAAATAGTCGTAAAAAAGCAACCGACTGCCGAAAACGGAGAAATCGTCGTAGCACTGGTTGATGACAGCGCTACCGTAAAACGATATTTTAACCGAAACGGAAAAATTATCCTGCACCCTGAAAACGATGATATGGAGGACTTCGTATTCGACGAGGTTTCTATACTCGGTAAAGTCGTAGGATTAATCAGAAGCTTATAAAATAAAACCACCCGTCGGGTGGTTTTATAATTTAACAGACAATAAAAAAATTATTAAATGCTCATTAAATACGCTACTTCTTCCTTGGTAAGTTTGCGCCAAGAGCCTCTGTCAAGCCCTCTTAGGGAAAGTTGTCCTATTTTTATTCGCTTCAACAGCGTAACCTCTTTGCCTATTGCGGCAAACATTTTTCGTATTTCCCTGTTTTTACCTTCGGTAATCGTAACGTGAATTTTCGTAAAATCCTTATTGGTTTCAACAATATGAGCTTTACACTTTTTGGTTACGTATCCGCCCTCAATTTCTAAGCCGCTGCGGATAGGATTTAAATCGGATTCAGTTAACGTTCCCTCTATTTTAACAAGGTAGGTCTTGGGAACTTCGTTTGAAGGATGCGTCAAATGTTGCGCGAGCGCGCCGTCGGTCGTTAAAATCAAAAGCCCTTCGCTGTCGTAATCCAACCTGCCTACGGGGTAAATTCTGCCCACGGTTTGCGGCATAAGGTCTAAAACCGTCTTTCTGCCTTTATCGTCCCATACGGTAGAAAGATAACCCTTAGGCTTATTCAAAATATAATATTCGTTCTTTTTTACCGCAACCTTATTTCCGTTTACGATTATTTCGTCGTCCTCGTTGACGTCCAGACCTACGCTTGCGGTTCTGCCGTTTACCGTTACCTTTCCTTCGGCAATTAAAGCGTCGCATTCACGTCTGGAAGCGATGCCGCAGGAGGCAAGATATTTATTGATTCTCATTTTTAACCTGCAAAATTTATCTTTCTATTATACTATATAAATTTTGCGTAAAAATCAAGTTATTTTGATTATAAATATTCAATTTGCCGACATTTTCTCCTTTCTTGATTTTTCTAAGGTTATCTATAAGTTTAACTTCAAAAGTCAATTCTCCGTTTCTTTCTATTAATACAGTATAGTCTTTACATAAAGAACAAGGTACTATGCCAGACATAAAGACTTTATCTTTTGATATTTCTAACAAACCGTAATGCAAAAATGCGTCCTCTATCAAGTTTGAACATCTTTCATACATATCGGGACAATTCAGCACTACGCAAATAACGTCCATACCGTTTCTCTCTGCGGATGACACTAGGCATCTTCCCGCTTTAACCGTATATCCCGTTTTTACTCCGTTTGCGCCTTCCAGAGAGGTTAAAATTTTATTCTTATTGATAAAACTTCTAAATTCTCCGCTGTATTTACGCGTAGCCACGACGCTCTTAAAAGTTTGATTTTTCATAGCGGCGCAAGCTATAAGCCCCAAATCCTCGGCGGTGGTATAGTGCTCTGCGTCGGGCAAGCCGCTCGGATTAGTAAAATTAGTGTTTAAAGCTCCCAGTTCTTTCGCCCTGTCGTTCATTTTTGCAACAAATTCAGCTACGCTTCCGCTATGGTGAACGGCAAGTGCAGTCGCGCTGTCGTTACCTGACCTAAGCATAAGCCCGTAAAGCAGATCTTTTACTGAAATCCTTTCCCCCTTTTTAAGGTATATGCTCGATCCCTCTATCCCGACGGCGACGTCCGGTACGGTAATTACTTCATTTAAATCGCAATCCTCGACAATAATCAACGCAGTCATTATTTTGGTCGTACTTGCCATTGGCAGTTTTGTCTTTTCGTTTTTTCTGTGCAGAACTCTTTCGGTTGAAAGCTCGTATACGATTTCCGCCCTGCCGTCGGCATCTGCAACTTGTCGCGGTACATTAGCCATACCAAACATAAAAGATAACGATAATAAAGTCAGCAAAAGAACCGCTGATTTTAAATTTTTCATGCGTTTAAATTCAGACATTTTCAGAAATCGTATGAACAAGATCTCCCGTTTTTTGAATAAGCGTATCAATAGCGCCCTCTTCCATTTTAAGCAACCTGCATTCTTTTCCGTCGTCTACGAGGAATCCTTTCGGTTTAACGGTAATTACAGTTCCGTTTCCGCCCGCAAGCTTAAAGCCGTCGCTCTCTCTGTAAGTTTTTATATCACCGTATTCTCCGCCGCCGCCCATATTAACAATCGTTACGGACGATAAAGGGATAACCTGCGCGCCGCTGACGGTTATTATCGCGTCGCCAACAACAGTATTTGCGTCGGCTACCTTTTCTATGGGAACAGCGGTTTTTTCAAAATCTACTTCTTTCTGTTTATTTTTTAATTTTGCGTTCATTTAATTTCTCCGTAAATAGAATAAATATTATTTTTAAAACGGTAATAAGATTAATCACCCCTACCGCTTTAAGGTAACAGTTGATATAATCGTGTTCAAGATTGAACACAATATAGTTTTTAAGCTTTGTTTTTCCACCGTTAATCTTTATAAAAGCGAACAGCGCGTCGGTTAGAGTCTTTTGCGCTAGGGCAAAATATGCGTTGGATTGATTTTTCAAACCGTAATCGCATAGCTGCACCATCTTAACAAAACAAAGGTTATTGAAAATTTTCAACCATTTGCTTTTGATAAAACCGAAGTTGACTTTCGTTTCTTCGCCGTTTATCTGCATTTTATCCAATGAATTTTTTACGGTATTTACGTTAAAAATTCTGATAATTCTGTATGCAGAAACGTTTACGCGTGCATATTTGTCTTTTGTACTTACATATACGTAATTAAATATATGTATGGGAAATAGTGCTGCAATAAAACCGAAAAATGCAAAATATACCAAAACTTCGCTCACAATAATATTATCTGTAAAAGCTTGATAATTATACTTTATAAGTTTTGTTCAAATTATTAAAATAGAAAAAACTCGTCTGCAAATATTTTGCAGGCGAGTTTTGCTACTTTTTTATTTACTTTATTTCAATTACGTCCTCCGCACCGTCCAGATGCTCTGGAAGTTCGTAACCGTCCTCGGTTATCTTAGGCTTATTGTTATTAAGGTCTTTGGTCGCGGACTGACCTTCACCGCCGTCCGTCTCGGTGTATTCGTCCTTATGATACAGATAGTTGCTGTCGTCGTCATCGAGCAGAGAACTGTTTATTTCGGCTATCTGTGCCATTAATTCGTCGTAATCGGGCAATTCGTCAATGGAATTAAGCTTGAATCTTTTTAAAAAGTTGTCGGTAGTTGCGTAGAGAATAGGTTTGCCGACGGCGTCTTTTCTGCCGCAAGCAACAATCATATCCAGTTCAAGAAGAGTATGTATTGCATAGTCGCAACTTACCTGTCTTATCTCTTCAAGCTCTCCCTTTGTTACGGGTTGCTTATAAGCAATTAAAGCGGCACATTCGAGAATTGTTCTTGTAAATTCCTTTTCCTGTATCGGCGTAAGAACGTCGGATATGGGCTGTTTGTATTTAGGATTAGTGGCAAACTGTATTTTTCCGTTGAATGTAAGAAGCTGTATGCCGCTATCCTCTCCGTATTTGTTTTTCAATTCGTCTATGGCGGAGTTGACCTCTTTAAGCGAACAGCCTAATTTTTCCACAATAAATTTTACCTGTACCGCTTCTCCGGAAGCAAACGCTATTCCCTCAATTATATTCGTCAAATTGTTCACTGTCTACGTCCTTTAAATCCGTTTCGGGATTTTGCTTGATTAAAATTGATCCGAACGCTTCCTGCTGTTCAACCATAATATACTGAAATTTTAACATTTCAAGCAATGCCTGAAATGTTGTTATGATTTCATTGCGCGAAAAACTTTTAAAAAGGCGCTCGAATTCAATTTCTTTTTGCTCTAAAAGAGTTTCGCGAATAAACTCGACCTTTTCTTCAACGGTATACTCGTCTTTCGGAATTTCCTTGACGTTTTCTTTTTCGCGCATCATACTTTCGTTTCTCAACAAAAGCTTGGCGAACGCGTCGAGCAGCGCGTTTACGTTAAAATCCTTATAGACTACCTTTACCTGACTGAAATCCTTGGAAGGTTGTTTAAAATAATATCCTATAGTTTCAAGGTCCTTCAATTTCGGCGTTTGCTCTTTTATTAATTCAAACTCGCGCTGTTTCAACTGTTCGATCAGCGCCTGTTTTTCGTCCTCCGCGCCGCCCATTTCTTCGCCCGCGACTTCCACGACAGGCACCATGGATTTCGATTTGATGTAAATTATCTGTGCCGCCATAGCAAGATACTCGCTCTCTTTATCTACGTCCCTGCGCGGCTGCGTTTTCATAAATTCGATATAGTCGAGAAACTGTTCGGTTACCTGCGAGACGAAAATATCTTCTATCCTGATTTTGGCGATATTGATTAAATGCAATAATAAATCAAGCGGTCCTTCAAAATCGTCGAGAACCGTATTATAATCAACTATCGATTCAAAATCCTTGTATTTTTCGTCTATCATACCGTTAAAATCCAATCCCACGCCGCACGAACGGGGAAACCGATAATATCTGTCGCAAAGCCGAGTATATAATTCAGAATATTAAAGTCCGTCACCCAATCAACTCCGAACCTGACCAGAATGTCGCAAAGAAAGCTTTCTACTATTAAAACAATCAATATTACCTGACCGTATTCGCGCAAAAACTTCTGCACGGGATTTACGCTACGCGTCAGCGATTCGACTATTCTGAACCCGTCCAACGGATAAAACGGAAGTAAATTGAACACGAACACGCATAAACTCATAGAAAACAATCGCCAAAAAAACGTTTCAAAAAAAAGTACGACGTATTCGGCAAAAAGAGAATTGACGTTCAAATAAGCGCCGAGGCGTAATATCAGTAAAAATAACGCATAAGCAATGAATGCTATTACGTAATTTACTACCACTCCGGCGATTGCCGTCGCGAAGAGTCCCTTCTTGTAATTTCTGAAATTAGCGGGATTGACAGGTACGGGCTTTGCCCAACCGAACCCCACCAACGCGCACGAAACAAATCCTATCGGGTCGATATGTTTCAAGGGGTTGAGCGTTAGCCTTCCGTGTATTTTTGCAGTAGCGTCTCCGTTTTTATAAGCGACGAATGCATGCGCGTACTCGTGCGGAGCGAATACGAAAACTACCGCGCAAAAACTTGCAAGATAAAAAATCAAGTCGTATACAGTCATTATTTAAGCCTTTCGGGAATTGCGTCATTACGAATGAGATCTTCGTAAGTCTGCTTCTTTATTATAAATTCGGCTTTTCCTTCGTTTACAAGTACGGCGGCAGGAATAAAATTACGGTTATAATTGCTTGCCATAGAATAATTATACGCGCCCGTTGAAAGAACAGCGACGACGTCCCCGCTCTTTACGTCGGGCAACGGTACGTCCACGGCGATAATATCGCCGCTTTCGCAGCATTTACCGGCTATCGTAACCTTCTGCACACATTCTCCGTTGACGTCGCCCGCGGCAACAACGGTATATTTTGACTGATACAGAGCGTACCTGGGATTATCGAACATACCACCGTCGATGGCAACGTATTTTTTGACTGCCGGAATATCTTTTATTGCGCCGACAGTGTACAGCGTAATGCCGGCTTCGCCGATAATAGACCTGCCAGGTTCGATTACGATATAAGGCTGTTTGAGTCCGAGTTCATTTGATTTTGCTTTAACCGCATCGCACAAAGCTTTCAGGTAAGCGGCATAATCTTCCTGCTTTAATTTAGGGTCTTCATCCGTATAATAAATGCCGAAACCGCCGCCGATATTGAGCGTCGCGGCTTCAAACCCCGTAGTCTTTTTAACCTCTGCTATAAAATCCATCATTTTGTTTGCAGCAAGAACAAACGATTGCTTTTCAAAAATCTGTGAGCCGATGTGGCAATGAAAGCCGATAAGTTTTACGTTCTTTTTCGATAATACGTGTTCGGTTATCTTAAACGCCGTACCGTCGGAAATCGAAAAACCGAACTTTGAATCGGTTCTCGCCGTCTGAACGAAAGCGTGGGTATGCGCTTCAATCCCGGGGTTGATTCTTATTAATACATTCTGTACCTTATTTAATCTGCCTGCAATTTCTTCGATTAAATCCGCTTCGCGGTAAGAGTCCACAACTATCGTACCAATAGAGTTTTCAATAGCGTAATTAAGCTCTTCAATAGTCTTATTGTTGCCGTGCATATAAATTTTTTCCGCAGGGAATCCGGCAGAAAGCGCGGTATATAGTTCTCCGCCAGAAACGACGTCTACGCCTATTCCTTCCTGTTTTGCAATACAGTAAACGGCTTGGCAGGCGAACGCTTTGGAAGCGTAAAGAACGTTGCCGTTTCCGCTGTATTCTTTTTCTATCGTAGATTTATAAGTGCGCATCATTTTGCGGATATAAGCCTCGTCAAAAACGTAAAGCGGAGTTCCGAATTGCTCTGCAAGGTCGAGAGCGTCGCAACCGCCTATTTCAAGATGTCCGAGAGAATTAACTTTCAGCGTATTTCTTTCGTTCATAAAAACAACCTCTGATAAAATAATATATAATTATTTTACCAAAGGTTGAAACAATAGTCAAATATTTTGTATTAAACAGTACGTTTTAGGTATTTAAATCACACAGGCCAATTTTCAGCAACCTTTCTGAAATAATCTCCGTATCCCGCTTTTGCCACTTCTTCCGCCGCGACGAGATTGACGGTATCACATATTACTCCGTTTTTATATACTTCCGCTTTTCCTACAACGCCGCCCTTAGTCAAAGGCGCTTTCAAATCGTAGGAGATAAAATTAAAGGTAACTTCAGGATTTCCGTTTATCGGAGAGAAAACATACGCGTTTCTTTCGGGGCGTACGGCTACGCTGTCCTTTTTGCCGCGGGCGACTTTGAATTTCTCATTTAAATTTACTTCCTTATCCAAAACAATCTTATTTTTATAGTTGGCGAAACCGTAGTTGAACATATTAACCGTAGACTTAAAGCGGTTATCGCTTGTATCGGCTCCCAAAACGACAGAAACAAGACGCAGATTATCCTTATTAGCCGTTGCCGCAAGGCAGAATCCCGCCTCGTTGGTAAATCCGGTTTTGCCGCCGTCGCAGTACGAGTATTTTCTTATAAGCTTATTCGTATTGGTAATCGTAGTAGTTCTATTGTCGGGATGCGCGAAATCTTCAAGCCATATTTTACTGTAATTAAAATAGGTCTGATGAGTAATAAGATTATTGAACATAACAGCTACGTCCTTTGCGCAGGAATACTGCGTTTCCTTGGGCAACCCAGTGCAATTAGCAAACAGCGTATCGGCGCAACCCAGTTCTTCCGCCCTCTTGTTCATAGCCGCTACAAAATTCTCTTCGCTTCCCGATACGGTTTCCGCCACTGCCACGCAACTGTCGTTTGCCGAGCAAACGACTATACTTTTAATTAAGTCGGACAGAGTATAAGTAAGCCCGCTCTGTAAAAATACCTGAGACCCTCCCATTCCTGCGGCGCGCTCGCTGACGGTTATTTGATCGTCGGAATCGAGTTTACCGCTTTCTATCGCTTCCAGGCAGAGAGTTAAAGTCATAACTTTACAAACGCTTGCGATTGGCATACGCATAGTTTCGTTCTCTTTATAAATACACTCGCCTGAAACGGAATCTATTAAATAAGCGCTCTTACACCCCTCGGTCATTTTAACTGAATCGGCTGAAACGTTTATTTTATTTGCGTTAGCACCAATAAAAGCGAAAACGCCGAAGGCGCAAATCATTGTAGTAAATTTCTTCATACTATTAATTTGTAACGTATTGACAAAATTATACGATAGCTATGACTATCCTGAAAATCACCCCGTGCAAAATCAACATTATAAGAGAAATAATAAAGGCAAGCGCACCAGGAAAAAACAGCGCGTACTTTTTGTTGATGCACTTACAAAAATCGGCGCAAGCGTAACAACATAAAAGCGAAATAGCGGAAGTCGGTATAAAAATAAATACGCACGTCATAACTCCGCCAAAGCCGCAGAACGAACATAAAATAACGGAGTAAATTACTATAAAAATACTTTTTATAAAAACGAATACAAGCGTACAAGGCTTAAATCTCGTAAAGCAGGAAATCAGAAAAATTACGTATAAATAAAATATTTCGCAAAATAATCTTCCGAAGAAAAGTTTAATAAAGGAAAAACTAAAAACGTAAAATATGTAAATATCGGCATAATTGACAAAATATGAATTGATTGTGGAAATTTTGCAAAGTACTATGCCTAATATAATTGCTAAAATTAATGTAATACCGAAGCAAATTAAGAACCTTTTATCGCATTTAACGGTTTTTAAATCAAAAATCCTCATATACAATTATATGAGGATTAAAAAACTAATATGAACCGAGCATTTTATCTATGCCTATTCCGTAGCCGCGCGTCGGGTCGTTAACAAAAACGTGAGTAACCGCGCCGACTAATTTCCCGTTCTGAATAATCGGACTTCCGCTCATTCCCTGTACTATTCCGCCCGATTTGCCGATAAGTTTTTCATCGTCGATACGTATTACGAAATTTCTGTTGTCCTTGTTATATTCGTCTACTTTTATTATGCTAATGTCGTACTTTTCAGGCGTATTTCCGTTCAGCGTAGAATAAATTTCCGCTTTTCCCGGCGTAACTTCGCTTAACTTGCAGACTTGCGTTTTTATCAGACGCGACGCGTCGAAATCTGCGGCAATATCGCCGAAAATACCGCAGTTGCAATTTTTGCAAACCTTTCCCATCATATTGTTATTTTCAAAAGAGCCTTTCAATTCTCCCGGATTTCCCCTCATTCCCTGCTTGACGCCGTAAATTATGCAACCGTAAATACTGCCGCCGTTAATATCTATTATCTTACCCTGCGCGTCGTTGACAGGATGTCCCAAAGAGCCGAATTTATTGTTGGTTTTATCGATATAAGTAACCGTTCCAATTCCGTTTACGCTGTCTTTAACAAGCAAACCCAATCTCTTTTTTCGGGTCACTTTGTCAACTGCCGGGGATACTTCAAAACTTTCCGCTTTTCCATCACGAATGACTGTTACGATATATTTTTTATAGTCTTCATTCAGAGCCGCAGTCAGATCTCCGCTCGACCTGATAACCCTGTCGTTTACTTTATCTATAACGTCTCCGCTTTTTATGCCGTAAGTTCTTGCAGGGCAATCCATACCGTTATCGGTAAGCACTTCGCACAGCCCGACTACTTCTACGGTCGTCGTATTCAGAACGAATCCCGCAGTAAAGCCCCCTATATAAATTTCCTGCGTTTCGCCCTCGTCAGCATATGCCGCCACGGGAGAAACGCATAAAAAGCATAAAACGACGGTTAAAACCGTTAAAATTATTTTTGTAAACCTTTTAGAATAAAGCATATAAATATTTTGCGCACGCAAAAAGATTATATGCAATAAAAAAAAGGCGGCTTGCGCCGCCCTATTATAAAAATTGATTAATTAGTTCTATAGCGTGACTTCTCGCCGCCTGAGAATTTATGCTTCCTGTAAGCCGCACGATTTCGTCAACTTTCTCTTCATCGGTAAGTTTCTTTACGTAAGTTAAAGTTTTCGCACCCTCTTCGGTTTTATAAATCAGATATTGCGAAGAGCTTGCCGCACATACCTGCGGCAAATGCGAAACGGCAATAATCTGAGTAGTTTTTGCTATTTCCAAAAACTTTTCCGCCACGGATTTTGCCGTGATTCCGCTGATTCCCGCGTCTATCTCGTCGAAAATATATGTAGAAATACCGTTTAATTCCTTCAACTGCGTTTTTATTGCAAGCATAAAACGGCTCATTTCACCGCCGCTGATAACTTTGCAGAGAGGTTTCAAAGGTTCGCCTTTATTCGCGGAGAATAAAAATTTTACCTCGTCCGCGCCGTTTATTCCGTTGAGATTTGCCGTTTTTCTGTCATATTCGTTAAACTCAACGATAAACTTTGCGTTAGGAATATTTAAAGACCTTAGCTGTTCTTCGACGTTTTTACAAAGCTTAACGCACATATCTTTGCGTAAAGCGGTGAGATTTTTGCAAAGCTCATATATCCCGTCGTCGCATTCGTTCAGCTGGATATATAATTTTTCGGTAATTGCAGCGCCGTTTAATAGAGCGTCGTACTCTTCCGACGCTTTTTCAAGAAATTTTAAAATTTCATCTTCGTCCGAGCCATACTTCTTTTTTAAATTTTTTATAAGAGTCAGTCGATCTTCTATAAATTGAGCTTCCTGACCGTCGAAAGAAAGATTATCGGATAAATCGGATATTGTTTCGCTTATATCTTCCGCTTCGACGGATAAGTTTTCAAGGCGGGATAGAATCTTGTCATAGCTGTCGTCAATATCGGAAATTCCGGAAATCTGTCTTGATGCCGTCGATAGCATATCTGTTATTCCGCCGTCGTCGCTTAGAACGCCCTTGGCGATATTCAAGGCTGTCAAAATTTTTTCTACGTTATTTATAATATTGCGGCGCGCTGAGAGTTCGTCAAATTCTCCTATTTTAAGGTCCGCCGACTTTATTTCGTTTATCTGATAAGAAAGAAGGTCGAGTTTACGCTCGCGTTCCTGTTCGTCGCCTCCCAATTCGGCGATTTTTCGCTTTATCTGCTTCTTTTTATCAATTAATGCGGCAATTTCGTTTTTTAAAACCTCGGCTTTGCTTCCGCAAAGATTATCAATAACGCTGAGTTGGTTAGATTCGTTAAGCAAATAAAAGTGCTCGCTTTGACCGTGAACGTCTACGAGGTGTACGGTTACGCTTTTCAGCATAGACGCCGTTACGGTATTGCCGTTAATCTTGATGGAACCCTTCCCGTCTAACGAAAACTTGCGGGAGATAATAATCGAGCCGTCGGTTTCAATATCCAATTCGCGCAACGCCCGTGCGGCAAGACTGTTTTCATCGACGGAAAATTCGGCTTTAACCAACGCTTCGTTTTCTCCGTAGCGAATCATACTCTTATCCGCTTTAGAACCGAGCACGAAATTAATAGCGTCCAGAATCACAGACTTACCCGAACCCGTTTCGCCCGACAAAATATTTAAACCCTTATCGAATTCGACGTTAGCTTCTTCGATAAGAGCAATGTTTTTAACGTATAATCTGTTTAACATTATTTAATATAATCTCTGAGCTTGTCGGCAATTATAGCCGTATCTTCGTTGCTGTCAACGACAATCAAAACCGTATCGTCGCCTGCTACCGTTCCTATGATTTCGCCGAACTGTAAAGAGTCTACGAACGCCCCTGCGGTAGATCCGTTTCCGCGCATAGTTTTAATAACTATAATATTATTTGCATAATTGATGCTCTGCACACATTCGCGAAAGAGGTTGCGCATCTTGTTGTTAATCGCGTCGCCTTCCCTTTCTATATATGTATATTTATACTTTTTGGTCGTGCCTGCAACCTTATAAAGCTTTAAATCTTTTATATCTCTCGATATAGTAGCCTGCGTAACGTTAAAATTGAGTTTATTGAGTTCGGCGCAGAGCTCTTCCTGCGTTTCTATGTCCTTTTTAGAAATAATATCCAAAATTGTGGCTTGTCTTGCGTTTCTGTGCATCATTTACTCCAAATATTTAATTTCAATAATAACTTATTATAAAAGCTTTGCTTTTCCGCATTGATGAATTCTACTGAATACTCCGCTTTGGTTACGATTATCTTTTCAAAATCCGACACCGCTTCAACCGCTTTACCGTCGACTACGATATTTATCTGGCTGCGCGAATTTGTCTGGTTAATAATCAAAGTAGAGCTGTCGCTGAAAACAATAGGTCGGGAATGGAGAGAGTGAGCGCAGACGGGGGACAATATAAAAGCGTTTAAATCCGGTGTAAGAACCGAACCGCCCGCCGCCAGAGAATACGCCGTAGAGCCCGTAGGCGTACTTACAATCAAACCATCGGCAGTATAATTATCCACCGTAGCCCCGTCTATTTCCGCCCTTAGATTAATCGTATTGCTGAATGCGTTGCCGTAAGTGCTCCTCTGCACAACGAGGTCGTTTAGCGCGTAGTAAGTTTTATCGCCGTGAGTAATTTTCAGCATACTTCTCTTTTGCGTAACGAAATTGCCCGAACAAACTAGTTCAATCGCTTCGTCTAAATTCGACGGTTCGAATTCGGTCAGAAAACCTACGTGGCCGTAATTAATGCCGATAATCTTTATGCCTCGCTTTGCACATTCCGACGCAACCATAAGTATAGTGCCGTCGCCGCCCAAAACCATCAGAACGTCCAGCCCGTCCAGATCGGAAAACGCGTTTACGTATTTACAGCTTACTCCCCTCTGAAGAAGCTTGGCGGTAATACGCTCCAAATAGGACTTATTGTCGGACAGATAATTTTTATTAAAGTATAACCCCGCCTTCATATGAATAATTATACCACCGATTATACAAATATGCAAGAGTACGCAAAGAAAAAGTACGCTAAATTATTATAGTTTAACGTACTTTAAAAGCTTTTCTAATTGTTCCGACTTATTTTCTCCCTTTACAAGATGTATAAGATATTCTTTATTCTTGCCCTGCCTTATCGGCGCGTTGGTCAAATCGACTGCCGCAAAACCGCAAACGTAAGCAAACGAATAAATTTTTGAAATTACTTTTTTATGAACCGAAGAGTCCTTGACAATCCCCCTTTTACCTACGCTCCTGCTTTCACATTCAAACTGCGGTTTTATCAACGCAACGACAAAACCGTCGTCGTCCAACACTTGCGAAACCTGTTTCAATATATAAGTCAGCGAGATAAAACTTACGTCGATAACCACGCCGTCGAGTTTTTCTGAAAAAATATCGCGCGAAAGATTCCTGGCGTTGAAATTATCGATTATAACAACGTTTTTTTCTTTTAGTGAAGAATCAAGCTGACTATCCCCTACGTCTATACAGTATACCTTTTCAGCCCCGTTTTTAAACAGGCAATCCGTAAAACCGCCGTTGCTTGCGCCGACGTCCGCAATAATTTTACCCGATACGTCTATTCTGAAATCCTTCAAGGCTTTGCTAAGTTTATAGCCGCCGTTTGACACGAAACTTTCTTCCGCTTGATTAAACGTTATCAAGTCGTCGGTTTTATAATCGTACGAGGGTGCAACGGGTTTGCCGTTTACGTAAACAAGACCTTTCTCCACCGCTTCGGCGGCTTTCGTTCTCGACCCGTATTTTTGTGCAAGAAATTTATCTATCCGCATTTGATTTTATATATTCGTAAACAGCGTTAGGCGAAACGCCGTATTCTTCCGCAAGCTCGTCTACTCCGCCCTGAGGAATGAATTTGTCGCAATAAGCAAAATTTTTCACGGTTTTATTCACATTTTCGCTGAAATAGGTATCAATAACGGAACCGAACCCGCCGAGGAGCATATTGTCCTCCATTGTTACAATCTTACTTTCGCAAAGTCCGTCCAACATTTCAGTATCGATGGGTTTAACGAATCTCGCATTGACAAGGGTTACGTTGATACCGTCGCCCTGCAATTTTTTACAAATATCAAACGCTTTCGCAATCATTCTTTCGCCGCAAGCGATAATAGCGTATTTGCCGTCACCCTGCAAAAGCTTTTCCCATTTACCGAATTTAAACTTTTCTTCCGATTTGAAAGTGTGCAAGCCCTCTCTCGGATAACGAACGGCGAGCGGCGCATTATAATCAGCGCTGAATTGGAGAATTTGTTCAAATTCTTCAACGTCTTTCGGTACGGCGACGGTCAGATTCGGGATAAAATTCAGAAACGAAAGGTCGAAAACTCCCTGATGCGTTTCACCGTCTGAACCTGAAATGCCCGCCCTGTCAATGCAAAGCGTAACAGGCAGATTCTGACTGCAAATATCTATAGCTATTTCATCGAAAGAACGCTGTAAAAAGGTTGAATAAACCGCGTAATATGGTCTTAACCCCTGAGTAGCCAGCGATGCAGCCAGAATAGTTGCATGCTCTTCGCAAATCCCAACGTCTATCGAGCGTTTAGGGAATTTTTCAAAAAATTCAGAAAGTCCCAGGCTGGGAGTCATCGCTGCGGTTACGGCAACTATTCTGTCGTCCGTTTCCGCCATTTTGCAGAGCGTTTTACCGAGAATTGCGGAATACTCTACCGAATTACCGTTACCGTTTGAAATTCCGTGAGTTTCCTGCGGGTTTTCCTCACAGAAAGAGTATCCTTTTCCTTTTTTAGTATAAACGTGCAAAATGACTGATTTTTCGCAAAGCGTAGCTTTTATATGCGTAAGCTTATCTATCATAACTGACAGATCGTTGCCGTCGTAAACGCCGTCGTATGAAAAGCCGAATCTTTCAAATATATTTGCGTGTTTAGTCTTTTTTTCTATATGCTCGCTGTTTTGGCTAAGCAGCTCGAGATACTCGTGCATACTTCCGACGGTAGGCGAGATAGACATGCCGTTATCGTTCAAAATCAGCAGAATATTGGTATTTAAAGGTTTAAGGCTGTTAAAAGCTTCGTAGACAAGACCGTTGTTGAACGACCCGTCGCCGATTACGGCAATAACGTTGAAATTTTCGCCTTTTATATCTCTCGCTTTGGCGATACCCAAGGCGGCGGATACGGAAGTGCCCGCATGCCCCGTATTATAGCAATCGTATTCGCTCTCTTCCCTCTTGGGGAAACCCGAAATACCGCCCTTCTTTCTCAACGAGTCGAAGTGGTCATATCTTCCAGAAAGCAGTTTATGCCCGTAGCATTGATGCCCTACGTCGAAAATCAGCTTGTCTGACGGAAAATCGAAAACATAATGAAGCGCTACCGTGAGCTCAACCATACCGAGATTGGACGACAAATGACCGCCGTTACGCATAACGGTGGTTTTAATTTTATCGCGCATTTCGCCGCAAAGCTCTTTTAATTGAGCGAGATTCATTTTTTTCAGTTGTTCGCCGTTGATATTTTCAAGCATAGTAATTTTTTTAAGCAATTCTCGTCTTAATAAACGTAATAAACGACTGCAAAAACGACGCGTCGCCGTCGAATCCGTCTATAATTTTAGAGCAATCGTCGCCGATAATATCCACTCTCAATCTGCAATTTTCCAGACCGAAAAGCCTTACTCCCGTGGTTTTGCCTTCCTGCTTATCTTTGCCCGTACTCTTTCCCAATTTATCGAAATTACCTTCGACGTCCAAAATATCGTCGGTAAGTTGGAAAAGATAGCCTATCTTCTGACCAAGCGTTTTAAGTTCGGAAAAATATTTGCCGGAGTTCAGTATCGAGGGAACGGCAACCGCAGCCATTATAAGCTTAGCTGTCTTATTTTCGTAAATAAAATTAAGAGTGTTTTCATCAACAAAATCGTCGTTTTCGTGCAAAAGGTCGGCAGATTGCCCCGCAATCATTCCGTAAATTCCCGCGCAATCGCAGATGTATTTTGCGGCAGAGACGTACTCGTTACCGTTAAAACACGCGCCGAACAATAAGGAATAGGCGGTATTAAGCAATCCGTCGCCTGCAAGAACGGCGTTCCCGCAACCGAAAACTTTATGGTTCGACGGCTTTCCCCTGCGGAAATCGTCGTTATCCATTTCCGGCAAATCGTCGTGAATAAGCGAATAAGTATGAATAAGTTCCAGAGACAGAGCGAAAGGTAAAAGCTTTTCCCTGCCTATGCCGAGCAAATCCCCCACTGCAAACATAAGAACGGGTCTGATTCGCTTACCGCCCAGAAGCAGACTGTATTTCAGGCTTTCGTCAAGAATTTCGGGCTGACATTGGAGCTCGTCGCAAAACTCTGTGAGTTTTCCGTTAAAATATTCAAGATATTCTTCGTATTTACGTTCAAAATCGGTCAAAGTTACAAGCTCCTTTGCGCAGCAATCAAAGTATTATAAAGCAGCATCGTAATAGTCATAGGACCAACTCCGCCAGGAACTGGGGTAATAAATGAGCACTTCTCTTTGACGTTTTCAAAATCAACGTCGCCGCAAAGCTTTCCGTTCTCGTCGCGGTTCATTCCGACGTCGATAACGACCGCCCCCTGCCTTACCATATCGGCTTTGACAAATTTTGCCCTGCCGATAGCCGCTACGAGAATATCCGCGGAAGAGCAGATTTTAGCAAGGTCGGAAGTTTTGCTGTGGCATACGGTAACGGTCGCGTCCGCGTTAAGTAAAAGCATCGCCATAGGCTTGCCCACTATATTTGACCTTCCCACGACGACAGCGTTTTTGCCCTTTACGGAAATACCTTCGCGTTCCAGCATTTTCATAACGCCGTTAGGAGTGCAAGCTACAAGGCACTCTTCCTTCATACAAAGACTTCCGATATTTTCTTCGCAGAACCCGTCTACGTCTTTGGATTTGGGTATTAATTTCAATACTTTTGCGCTGTCGATATGCGAAGGCAAAGGCAACTGAACGAGGATTCCGTTAACAGCGTCGTTTTCAACCAAATCTTTAATAAGCTCTTCAACTTCCGACTGCTTAGCTTCTTCGGGCAGATAATAGGCAAAAGATTTAATTCCCACCTCTTCGCAACCTTTTATTTTATTTCTCACGTATACCTGCGAAGCGGGATTATTTCCAACCAAAACTACGGCAAGCCCTATCTCCCTGCCTGTTTGCGCCTTAAATTCTTCGCATTTTAGCTTTATTTCCTGTCGGATAGCTGCGGAATGAGCTTTACCGTCTATAATTTTATACATTGTTTTTACCTCCGATTACCGACGAGAGAATACCGGTTATAAAAGACGCGCTCTTTTCGGAAGAATATTTAGAAGCTATGTTCGCGGCTTCGTTTACGGATACCTTGTCGGGCACGTCGTCGCAATAAAGAATTTCGGAAAGCGATATCAATAAAATACTTTTATCCGCAGGATAAATTCTCTTTTCCGGGAAAGAATAAGAATGTTTGTCCAACAAAGCGGTGAACTCGCCCCTTTTATCCTCTATTATTTTAAAGATTCTTTCGCAGTAGTCTATATCCTTATCGTCGAGTTTTTCCGTCTTATATAGCGCGGATTTAAGGTTCGCATCTATCTCGTCGGAAAATTGTGAAGAAAATAAAATTTTAAAAAGCGTTTCTCTTGCAGTAGTTCTCATAATCAACCTTAAATAGAAATATTCCCTTAAAAATTATTTAAGGGAATACGTAAATTTTTTTTAAAAAACCGGATTCTCAGGAAAATTTACGTCCTGAATATGAACGTCGACTTTATCGACTTTATACTTAGTCATAGATTCCACGTTGTGTTTTATCGACTGTTGGATTCTGAACGCGAGCGAAGGAACGTTATAGCCGTATTCCACTATTACGCTTATATCGGCGGTTATTCCCTGCTTATCGAACAGCAGTTTTACGCCCTTATTCTTATTATTCAAAAGACTTACGCCGTCAACTTCGGAAATAGCAAGAGCCACTATGCCGCTGACTATACCGGAATTGTACGAAATCTTGCCCTTTTGCGAAGAAGAGTCGCCCCTTATATGTGCCATAAATACTCCTTAAAACGGAAAACGTTTTACCGCTTTTTATAAGTATAACACATAAGTTAAAATTTTGCAACTACTACGATTAAATTTGTGAATAAACAGGCATTATTATAATTCCCGTAGGGGAAACGCCCGCTTCGTTGCGCAAAAGATTATAGATCGCAAGCGCCGTGTCGTCGCTGAGCTCGGAAGAGTTGATAAATACGTTTACGTTTCCCGAATCCATTCCGATAGATACGACGGCGTCGGAAAAGCCCAACGATTTAATCATCGTTTCGAGGACGAGCTCGTTTTCCATAATGCCCACTATTTTCATTTTAAGGTCGACCGCCTGATTATATTTTTCGCTTCCCTCGTCGTAAAGCGCAATTACGCTGTCGAGTTGCAAAAGTTCTTCGCTGCGCGTAGAAGTTCTTTCAGAACGGTAGGTTGTAAAATAGTTCGCCGTTGCAACCGCGTTTACGCTCGTACCCGATTTGTTGTTTACAAGAAGCACGTTTAAAACCGCGGTAAGCGCAAGAAGAAAAACGAGCGACGACATAATAATGATTTTTTTCTTTTTGGTCATAAGCCTTCTCCTTTTTTAATTCATAGCATAGACTGCTATTATATTTTTTTCTACGTTTAAAGCCGTGGACACGGCGTTGATAATATCGTTACGGGTCATAATATTGTCGGCGCCCTCGCAGACTATGACTACTCCGTAAATACCCTTATCATCTTCATTGATCATTACGTCGGCGTTTCCCACGCCCGAAATATTTTCAAGAATACGCGTAAGCTTTATTTCCGTGCCGCTTTTATCGGCAGTTGAGGATTGAGCGGCGCTGCCGCCGTCCTTACCGCTTAAAATCAAAACCGCGATGATTACGGCGATAAGCAAAGCGAATATCAGAATTATCTTTTTATCGCCCATTAATTTTTCAAGCAGTTTTTTCATTTACATTTATATCTATATAACCCAGACCTTTCAAATATTCGTAAATTTTATCTTTTGTTTGTCCGTCGACAAAATAAGTCAAAACGGTAACCCCGTTTTCCTTGAACGCGCCGTCCGCGTACACGAAATCGACGGTACATTCGCACTCGATTTGCAGATTTTCATAGATAAGCTTTTCCAACTGCTCGCTTTGATTTTTGGAATATACGCCGCAAATATAGTCGTAATCTATCATCTGCGCGCTTTGCGCGTCGGTAATATTCAAATCGAAAATTTTTAAAATGGGCTGAACAAGTATAAATATACATATCAGCCTCATTACGAAATTCACGGCTTTATTCATTTTTCCCTCGGGCACGATAAAACCTACGAGGACGGTAAGAAAGACAACGCCTGCGGCGAGCGATAAATAAACGGTCATACAAAATTCGTAGCCGAATTGATTATCAGCATTATAATAAGCGCGTACATAAACGCGACGGTCAGCAATCCTGCAATTATGTATTCCAAATCTACTGACAGGTCTGAAAACAGCGAAAAAAGCTCGTTCTCGCCCAAGGGCTGAACTATTGCGCCCGTAATTTTCAACATTAAAGAAAACGATGCGAGCAGAATTACGGGTTGTATTATTTCCATCAGGAGAAGCGCTATGCCGACTACTCCGACCGAACTGCGGATAAGCGTGCCTGCGGCCACTATCATATCCACCCCTGCGGACAAAAAGTTACCGACTATCGGAACGGAATTGCCTACGAGGTATTTCGTAGCCTTAAAAAATATTCCGTCGAAAAGCGACGACGCCGAGCTCTGAATGGTCAGAAAAAGACTGAAAACCGTAACCGTTATGCCTATTACCCACTTCAAAAGACTCTTTAAAAGCTTTGTTACGCCTGTAAAAGAAATCTGCGGATTTACCTTTGACAGAAAATTCAAGATAATTACCGCTATGGCGGCGGGAAAAATAAATCCGTTGATAATTTCTATCGCTCCGCCCGAAAGAAACAGAGCGGACGGCTGATAAATCGCGCCCGAACTGTTGCCTCCCGTAAGAACGGTTAACGTAACCAGAATGGGAGTAATTATCTCCACTTGCGCCTTGACGTTCTTTACGCATTCTATTGCCGAAGATATAATCCCCGCCAACATCGAACCTAAAATTACAATTATCAGAGCAAAGCAGGCAAGCTTTACCGCTTTTGCAGTCGTCCTGCTCATAATACCCCCCTCCGCGTTGGATATAATTGCGGAAAGAAGAGAAATTGCCACAATCTGCGCAAACGCGGGGATCAACGATATTACGTTTTTGAATAAAACCGAAAAGATTTCGTTCAGATACCCGGAATAGTCCGCATTCAGATTGCCGCGGACAAGATAGGTTATTATTTCCTGGGCGGTGTCGCCGAAGTTGAACAGATAGCTGTCTTTATTGTTTTGCAGATATTCTTCGAGTTCGGAGAGGTCCATTCCGTCGATAATCGAAGTTATATTTCCGTTAAGTTCTTCCCCTTCGTCGGCAAAAGCAACCGTTCCCGTAATTATAAATATCAACAACGCGGTCAAGATAAGAAATACTATTAATTTAATCCGCGATTTCATAGATTTCATACAAGATTAACGAGCGAAATTATCACCTTATACATTGCCGTCAAAATGGGGATAGTCATAATAAATACGGTTAGCTTTCCGCAGAGTATAAGCTTGTCCGCAAGGCTTTCGAATCCGAGGTCTTTGACCGAACTTGCGGTAAGCTCTATGAGATATCCCACCCCTATTACCTTGAAAATAATTCTTATTACCGAACCGTCTATGCCCGTCTGTTCGGCAAACTCTTTTATGAAAGATATGCTTGCCGCGACTCCGTCGAACGCGTAGAGCAACATTATTATGCCGCCCGCCGTCAGGCACAGCGGTACCAGTTCGGATTTATGCGATTTCAATACGAGGGCGCACACACCCGTCAGCAGGGCTACGCAACATAACTTGAATATCAGCATCAGAAGGCGTCGAAAAGCTGTTTTATCTGTACAAACAGGTCGCTTATCATAGAAATTACCACCGTCAGCACGAGAATAAGCCCGACAAGACTTACTATCGTAGCTATTTCGTCCCTGTCGGATTTTTTTAGAATCTGGCAGATTATTGTGATTATTATGCCTACTGCGGCTATTTTAAAAATAATACTTATATCCATCAGGCAAGTAATACGGCGATAAGAATTCCGACCATCAGAGAAATTTTAACGTACATTGAAGAATATTTTTTATAGTTTTCCTCGCTTTCGCTCTTCAATTTGCTTAAAGCGCTCTTTCTTTCGTTCAGATATTCTAACTGCGACGTAGCGTCGGTAGTACCGAGATTTGAGACGTAATTTTTTATAAATTCGCCGTCCGCCCCGCTAAGAACCGCTTTACCCGACATTAAGTCGCCCACATATTTAAAGTCGGCGGCAATGTTTGAGATTTTACTCTTTCCGTAATTCATATTCAGGATCAGTCTCTCGTTGAATTCGTAAAGCTCTTTGAAAACGTTCATTCTTTTCTTCTTATCCGCGGCAAGCAGGCTCCCCAGAAGCGTCGAAAGTATTATTATCGTAAACAGCAATAAAATTTTTATCATAAATAATCGGTTTTTCGCCTATTCCGGTCAGTTTAACAAAGCAATCGAACGGCATTTTTTTAAGCTGCTCGATATCGGTAACGTGCGTGGACGCTAATACGGCTATTCCGCAATCCATTGCGTACCTGACGGCTTTGAAATCGTTCTCTCCGTATAGCTCGTCCGTAACGATAACGTCGGGTTTCATGGCGCGTATGGCGTTTTCGAATGTGGAGAGCTTATCGCCGCACCTTATCACGTCACATCTATCACCCAGATTATAACCGTTCCCGTAGCCGTCCATAGCCGCTATTTCGCCCCTCTCGTCGAATACAAGAACGTTATGCTTGCCGCTCTTGCCTAAACTTTTAGCAAGGTCGCGCAGAACGGTAGTCTTTCCGTATCCGGGAAGTGAGTAAACCAAAGTATTAAAAATTCCATCGCGGGAGATATATCCGTACACCTCTTTCGCGCAACCGTCTATGCAATGCGGAATTCGTATATTGAGCGAAGTTACGCTCCTTACGGCTTTGATTTTACCGTTCTCGGTTACGTATTCCCCCGCAACGCCTATTCTTACGCCGCCGTCAACGGTAATAAATCCGTTTTTCAGTTGTTCGGAATAGGCAAAAACGCTATTCTCCATAGCGTCGGAAAGTACTTTTTCTGCGTTTTCCGTCTTAATAGCCTTTTGAGCGCTTGAAGTCTTGCCGCACGGATTAATATAGGTATATTCGCCCATATATTCGATTATTACGGGCTGTCCTTTTCTTAACCGTATTTCCGACAATAAATTCATATTGAGATTAGCTAATGCAAATCTTAAATCGGGCGGCAAAAAGCTTAATTTCATAATCTTAATTTATTAAACGAGCGCAAAAAAAATAACCGCCGAAGCGGTTATTTTAAGCGTTTTATTTTTATTTGATATAATTGTCGAGAAGCGACAGGTTATCCGAAACGAAACTGTCCAATTCTTCGGGGCTGAGCTTTTTGAATGAAAGCAGCGCAAGCGAATAAACGTATTTGCATACGAATTTCTGTCTTTCGTCATCCAAATCTTTCAGTTTATTAATGACAGGATTTGACGTATTTAAAATCACCGTCTTTGCAAGTTCTCCGTCGCTCATACCGTAGAACTGCCCCATTTCCGAATACCTTCTCATATATTCGTCAACGTTAATTACGGCGGGCACGCTCTGATTTTTTAGCGCCTGAGTTTTAACCGTAAGATTTTCCACCCCTACCGAATTTTTGAAGATATCGATGAGCGCGCTGTCCTCAGCCGTGTCATCGCCTTTAAGCGCCGCGGCGACGTCTGCGTCAATGCGCATAAATTTCAGCTTATCGGGCGTTTTATATTCGAGATAACTGATAAAATGCGGGTCGATAAAATTGTCGCAAGTAATGGCGTTAATACCTGCGTCCTTGAACATCTTTACGTACTGCGCTTGCTGACGCTCGTCGGAAACGTAATAGATAGTTTCAGGAGTCTTTTTATCTTCATTATCCTTATTTTCCTTATTAGAGTCTTTTTCTTCGTTTGTTTTCTTTTCGCCGTCGCTATTTACGTTTTCTTCCGTAGCGTTGTCGGATTGCGTAACTCCTAAAAACTCGTTTATGGTATTGAATTTGCCGTTTATATCCTTATAAATTATAATATCCTTAACTTTATCGTAGAAATCGTTGTCCTTTATGCATCCGAATTTGATAAAGTTGGCAATATCTTCCCAACATTCTTCAAATTTCGCCCTGTCGTTTTTAAAGAGCGAAATAAGCTTGTCCGCGACTTTTTTTGTGATATATTTAGAAATTCTCTGAACCTGCCTGTCGTTCTGCAAGAAAGAACGTGATACGTTCAAAGGAATGTCTGGGCAATCGATTACGCCGTTTAAAAGCATCAGGAATTCGGGTATAACTTCCTTAATGTTATCGGCGATAAATACCTGATTGCAGTACAGCTTTACCTTGCCGCGTTCAAGTTCAACCTTGTTTTTAATCTTAGGGAAATAGAGAATGCCCTTTAATTTGAAGGGGTAATCCATATCCAGATGCACCCAGAAAATAGGCGCGTTATAGTCCATAAAGGTATCTGTATAGAACTCCTTATACTCCTCGTCCGTACATTCCTTAGGCTTTTTTGCGTAGAGCGGAGCGGTCGTGTTTAAAGGCTTATCTTTACCGTCGCCCTTAAAGCCTACGTAGATATTGTAGGGCATAAAGGAGCAATACTTCTTGACGAGGTCCTTAATCTTATTCTCCTCTAAGAATTCCTTTTCTTCGGCGGCGATATGCATTATTATTTTTGTTCCGCGCGAAGGTTTGTCGGTTTCTTCTATTTCGTACGTAGAGTTGCCGTCGGATTCCCAACGAACCGCTGGCGCGTCTTTGTAAGATTTGGTAATAATTTCGACCTTTTCCGAAACCATATAAGCGGAATAGAAACCGAGTCCGAAATGTCCTATAATTCCGTCGCCGTTCGCTTTTTCATACTTGGATAAAAATTCCGATGCTCCCGAGAAAGCGATCTGAGTGATGTATTTTTCAACCTCTTCTTCGGTCATGCCTATGCCGTTATCTTCAACGGTCAGAGTTTTGGCTTTTTTGTCTACGTCGATTTTAATGCAGAACTCTTCGTCGGAAGCTGTTGCTTCCCCCATACTTACAAGCTTATTGAATTTAGTTATGGCGTCTACGCCGTTTGCTACGATTTCTCTTAAAAATATATCCTTGTCGGAATACAGCCATTTCTTAATTATAGGCATCATATTTTCGCTTGAAATGCGGATATTTCCCTGCTTCAATTTTAAATACCTCCAATTTATGAACAGTTAATATATAAACTTTCATTTTATTACCTAAACCGACGGCAGGTGAAATATTAACAA
>CAZDZH010000011.1:0-45634 GCA_964509935.1 uncultured Clostridia bacterium | reverse complement strand
AATATATTCGTTAAAATTCTAAAACGTATAGCCGACCTGTATATCGCAGTATTCCGCGGCACGCCTATGATGGTTCAACTGCTGCTTCTGCATTTCGCCGTGTTTATCGGCGTCAAGATAGATCCGGTTATAGAAGTTTCGCTTATTTTCGGTCTTAACAGCGGGGCCTATATGGCAGAAATTATACGCGGCGGAATCAACGCCGTCGACAAGGGACAGATGGAAGCCGGAAGGTCGCTCGGTTTGAGTTACTCTACCACTATGATAAGAATAATTCTGCCGCAGGCAATCAAAAATATTATGCCTTCTATCGGAAACGAATTTATTTCGCTTTTAAAGGAAACTTCGATTGTCAGCGTAATCGGTCTTGCCGACCTTACGAGAGCGTTTAAAGCCATAGCGGATTCAACCTACGAATACTTTATTCCCTATATCGCGCTTTCCATTATCTATTTTGTGTTGGTTATGATAATCACGCTTATTATCCGCCTTTTGGAAAGGAGGCTTGCAAAAAATGAACGAAAATAAACAGCCGATTATCGAAGTTAAAAATCTGCACAAATCGTTCGGCGATTTGCACGTATTAAAGGGCGTTGACCTTAACGTGTATCAGGGCGACGTTATAGCTGTAATAGGTCCTTCCGGTTGCGGCAAATCGACTTTTTTGCGCTGTCTTAACCTTTTGGAAGAGCCCTCCGCGGGGGAAATTATGCTTGAAGGCGAATACGTTTTCAAAAACGAACGCAACGCCGTCGCGTCTGAAATTAAGGAGCTAACAAAATGCAATCCCGTTGATGAAGAGCGCGTTACAGAGCTTAAAACAACTTACGCTAAAATAAAAAAGGAAGAGCTTGGCATACGAAAGAAAATCAATAAGGAAATCAACGCGCACAGAAGGAAAATCGGCATGGTTTTTCAACAGTTTAATCTGTTCCCCAACCTTACGGTTATGAAGAACATCACGCTCGCGCCTGTAAGGCTTAAATTGTGCTCTAAAAGCAAAGCCGAAGAAAAGGCGCTTAATCTACTTGAAAAAATAGGACTTAAAGACAAGGCAGACGTTTACCCCTCCACTTTATCGGGCGGGCAGAAACAGAGAATAGCAATAATTCGGGCGCTTGCTATGGAACCCGACATTATGCTTTTCGACGAACCGACCTCCGCGCTAGACCCCGAAATGGTCGGCGAAGTATTAAAGGTTATGGTTGACCTTGCAAAGGAAGGCATGACCATGGTCGTGGTTACTCACGAAATGGGCTTTGCTAAGGAAGTAGCCAATCGCGTGCTTTTTATGGACGAGGGACAGATTAAAGAAGAAAATTCTCCTCAACTGTTTTTCGGAAATCCTCAGAACGCGAGGTTGAAGGATTTCTTATCCAAAGTATTGTAATTTAAGTCTAATATATATAATTTATAACGGTTGACGCTATCTCGCGTCGACCGTTTTCGCATAAAAAAAGACGGGTAAAACCTACCCGTCTTTTGGCGCAGAGAAGAGGATTCGAACCTCCGTACGTATTCCTACGTAACACGATTTCGAGTCGTGCGCGATCGACCACTCCGCCATCTCTGCATTGCTTATTAAGTTTAAAACAAACGCCGCTAAATTACAAGCGATTTTGGGGCGTTATGATAAAATTTTAAAATTTTTTTATTTTTATATCTTATACTTACCGTCGTTTTAATTGAAAATCAAATTATATTATGCTAGAATTCAGCATATGAGCAAGTACGATGTGGATAAAGGATACGGATTTTTCAGATATTTTAAAACGCCAGTATCAAGATTTATATTACCATTTGCAAATATTTTTTTAACCCTTTTACCCAAAAAGAACAAGAGCGATAGTCAAACAGAAGTTAAGAAAATAAAAATCGACAAAAGAACAAAAGCCCTTTTATATTCGCCGAAAGGCGCTCAAGGCGAATTGCCCTGCTTGATTTACTTGCACGGCGGCGGTTTCGTTATGCAATCGGCGCCGCACCATTACGCTTTGGCAAGAGAATACGCAATCAGATTGAATTGCAGGGTGCTTTTGGTAAATTATCCGCTCGCCCCCAAGCACCCTTTTCCTCAACCCTTCGACGGGTGCGTTAACTCTCTTAAATATATTCTGGATAATTGCAAGCAACTTAATATCGACTGTAGCTCGATTGCCGTGGGCGGCGATTCAGCGGGCGGTTGCCTTTCCGCGTCTCTAGCCATATGGGCGCGCGATAACGGCATAAATCTGCGTTGCCAGATGCTCGCTTATCCCACTACCGACAGAAGAATGCTTACCGACAGCGTTAAAAAATATAAAGATACGCCCATGTGGGGCAGTTCTATGACGCCTAAAATCTGGAAGATGTACGATAAAGGTCTGCATGGTCTGCCGCCCGAGTACATATCGCCCATGGAGGCGAAAAACCTCGAAGGCGTATGCGCGGCATACATTGAAACGGCTGAATTCGACAGTCTGCACGACGAAGCGATTTTATACGGAGAGAAGCTTGAAAGCTTCGGAGTTACGGTCGCTTACAATAATACTTGCCATACTATGCACGGATTCGATATTAAGCAAAAGCATCCAATAACTCGCCAAGCGGTCGAAAAACGCATTGACTTTTTGAATACATATCTAAAAAAGTAAACGCGTAATTATTTGACAATATTTCCCGATAAGAGTATAATTTTGTATATTTATGCGAGAGGCCACATAAAATGTTAAGTTTAGACAAAGTTTATCACGCACACTACGTTTTAAAAGACTCAATAAGGGAAACCGATATAATATATTCACCCGTTCTATCTAAGGAAAGCGGATGCGAACTGTATCTAAAAACCGAAAATTTACAGATTACGGGTTCTTTCAAAGTCAGGGGCGCATACTATAAAATTTCACAGCTTACGCAGGAAGAAAAAGAAAAAGGCGTTATCGCCTGTTCTGCGGGCAATCATGCGCAGGGCGTGGCTTTAGCCTCTAAAAAGTTCGGGATTAAATCGATTATCTGTATGCCCGACGGCGCTCCGATTTCAAAAGTAGAAGCCACCAAAAGCTACGGCGCGCAAGTGGTTTTAGTGCCCGGCGTTTACGACGACGCGCATAACGAAGCGGAAAGACTTAAAGAGCAATTCGGTTACACCTTTATACATCCTTTCGACGACGAGGACGTAATCGCGGGTCAGGGCACGATAGGTCTAGAAATAATCAACCAGCTTAAAGACGTTGACGCGATAGTAGTTCCTATCGGCGGAGGCGGACTAATCTCCGGCGTTGCGTTTGCCGTAAAATCGCTTAATCCGAAAGTTAAAGTTTACGGTGTTCAATCTTCGGGCGCTCCATCGATGCTTAATTCGGTTGCGGACAAAAAGATAGAATGCCTCCCCTCCGTTTCCACCATCGCCGACGGTATCGCGGTAAAAGAACCCGGCGTAAATACATTTGAAATCTGCTCGAAATACGTAGATAAAATAGTTTCGGTCACCGACGACCAGGTTTCTGCGGCAATACTGTCGCTTATCGAAAAACAGAAGATGATCGCCGAAGGCGCGGGAGCGGTTTCGCTCGCCGCCGTAATGTTCGGCAAAATCCCCGATATCCAGGGCAAAAAGGTTGTTTGCCTTATTTCGGGAGGCAATATCGACGTTACGATTCTTTCGCGCGTAATCAGCAGAGGACTTCTGATGAGCGGCAGACAATGCTCCCTCACCCTCGAACTTATGGATAAGCCCGGGCAACTTGTAGCCGTATCGACAATAGTTGCGGAATGCGGCGGCAACGTTACCGCCGTTCTCCACGAAAGATCAAACGAAGGCACGGCTATAAACGGATGCTATCTTAAATTACAGATAGAAACGAGAAATTTTGAACATATTAAAGAAATTAAAGCCAAACTTATCGAAAACGGCTTTAAAGTATTATAAGAGGTAGATTTATGCAGACTGTTTCAACCAATAACGCGCCCGCGGCTATAGGTCCGTATTCTCAGGCAAAAATCAGCGGTAATTTTGTTTTCACTTCGGGTCAGATTCCCGTAAACCCCGCCAACGGACAAATCGAAAGCAAAGATATTGCAGGGCAGACGCGCAGAGTATGCGAAAACGTTAAAGCGCTTTTAAGCGCCGCAGGCTCGTCCATTGATAAAGTTGTAAAAACCGTATGCTTTCTTGCCGATATATCCGATTTTGCGGCTTTTAACGAAGTTTATAAGGAATACTTTACTTCAAACCCCGCAAGAAGCTGCGTGGCAGTTAAGGACATTCCCAAGGGTTGCCTTGTGGAAATAGAGGCTATCGCTGAACTTTAATTTGGATTTAAACTTAAAATTTAAGTAAATAATTCTTCTCGGTTGACATATTCGTCAAATAATATTATAATTTTAATCAGTTATAATAAATTTTGAGGTATTTAATGAAAATTGCCATAGTTTCAGACAGCAACAGCGGCATAACGCAGAAAGAAGCCGAAAAGCTTGGAGTTTATATTGTACCTATGCCCGTCCTTATCGACGGCGAGCAATTCTTTGAAGATATTTCTCTTTCGCAGGAACAATTCTACGAAAAATTGAAGAGCGACGCTCAGGTTTCAACTTCTCAGCCCAGCGCTTTCGACGTTGGCGAACTTTGGACAAAGCTTTTGAAAGATTACGACAAAATAATCCATATCCCTATGTCCTCCGGTCTTTCCGAGACCTGCCGTACGCTTTCACATCTTGCCGAAAGCGAGTTCTCGGATAAAGTTTACGTTATAGACAACCAGAGGATTTCTATTACGATGCGCCAGAGCGTTTTGGACGCGCTGAATATGGTTTCGGACGGAAAAAGCGCGGAAGAAATCCGCGACTATCTGACGGAAACTAAAATGCAGTCAAGTATATATATTATGGTCGATACGCTTAAATATCTTAAAAAAGGCGGCAGACTTACCCCCGCCGTTGCCGCGATCGGCACACTTTTAAAGATTAAACCCGTATTGCAGATTCAGGGTGAAAAGCTCGACCAGTTTTCCAAGGTCAGGAAGATAGCGGACGCTAAGACGATTATGATTAACGCTATCCGACACGATATGGATACGAGATTCAAAGAATTAAGAGCGCAAGGCAAAATGACTCTCGCCGTGGCTCACACCCAGAACTTTACAGAAGCTGAAAAATTCAGAGACGAGATAATTCAGGAATTTCCCGACGTATCGTTTACCTTTGTAGACCCCCTTTCGCTAAGCGTATCCTGCCATATAGGCCCCGGAGCGCTTGCCGTAGCGGCAACAATAAAATATTGATTTTAAAGTCCGCAAATAAACAAATGCGGGCTTTTTTGTTGACTAATTTTATTTTTAGTTTTAAAATGATATAAAATATTTTTACGGATAGAGAGTATTATGAGCGTTATAATAGTTACGGACAGCAACTGCGGATATACGGTTGAACAAGCCAAAGAACTTGGAATTGAAATAGAACCCACCCCCGTTCTCATAAATGGGAATCAATATTTTGAAGAAGAAAATCTTACGCAGAGTCAGTTTTACGAGTATCTTAAAAACGACGATACAACCGTTTCTACTTCGCAACCTAACCCTTTTAACGTTGCCGAGCGTTGGCGCAGGCTGTTAAAGAGTTACGACGAAATCTTATATATGCCCCTTTCAAGCGGACTTTCGGAAACGGCTTTGATTATCAAACATATGTCTGAAACCGAATCAGAATTCAAAGGCAAGGTTTTCGTAACGGACAATCACAGAGTGTCCGTTACGCAAAAGCAAGCCGTAAACGACGCTTTAAAGATGATTTCAGAGGGTAAAGGCGCGAAAGAAATTCACGACTATATGGTAGAGACGAGAAACTACTCTTCCATTTACATAGCGGTCAGTACATTGAAATTTCTTAAAAAAGGCGGCAGACTTACCCCAGCAGTCGCTGCGATCGGCACACTTTTAAAAATTAAACCCGTGTTGCAGATTCAGGGCGAAAAGCTAGACCAATATGCGAAGGTCAGAAAAATGAGCGAGGCTAAATCCACAATGATAAACGCAGTTAAAAACGATTTGGAAACCCGCTTTAAAGACCTGCGCGAAAAGGGAAAGATGACCGTAAGCGTTGCTCACACCGATTGCCTTGAAGAGGCGTTGGAATTTAAAAAAGAAATTTTATCGGCGTTTCCCGACGTTGAATTTACCTTTGTTGATCCCCTGTCTTTAAGCGTTGCCGTACATATTGGTCCGGGCGCGCTTGCTGTCGCAACGTCGATAAAATACTGATTTAATGATAATATTACAAACAGTCGCCGATGGAAATTTCCGTCGGCGACTGTTTGTATAAATTCAGTTTTTCTACTAAATTATTTCATTTTTTGCTGTTTCACTTTATGGTCTATGATATGACGCTTGGAAAGCTCTTCCAAAACGTCTTTGGTCTGAATACCCATTTCCACCATTAAAACCATTACGTGATAGGTCAAATCGGCTATTTCAAAAATTGTTTCGGCTTTATCGCCGCCCTTACCCGCAACGATTACTTCCGTACACTCTTCGCCTACTTTTTTAAGAATTTTATCTATGCCCTGCTCGAACAGATAGGTTGTGTATGACCCCTGAGGTTTTTCTGTTTTCCTGCCTTCAAGCAATGAATATAGCCCGTCCAATGAAAATTCGTTGAGAGTTTCGCTCTTGTATACATAATTATTGAAACAGCTGTCCGTACCGAGGTGACACGCAGGACCGTCCTTAACGACTTCAATCGTCAAAGCGTCGTTGTCGCAATCGGATTTTATACTGACTATATGCTGATAATTACCGCTCGTTTCGCCCTTGCGCCAAAGACATTTTCTGCTGCGCGACCAAAAACAGGTCTTCCCCTCTTTAATGCTGATTTCTAGGCTTTCCCTATTCATATAAGCTACCGTCAAAACTTTTTTCGTGTAAAAATCGGTAACTACCGCGGGAATCAGCCCGTTTTGGTCAAATTTCAAATCTTCTGGATTAATCATAATCTTACCTCTATACCTGCCTCTTTAAGCGATTTTTTTAATTGTGTAATTTCAATTTCTTTAAAATGGAAAACCGAAGCTCCTAATCCTGCGTCTACGTTTACGCTTTTGAAAAGTTCGGTAAAATGATTTATGCTTCCCGCCCCGCCGCTTGCGATTACGGGAATATTAACGGCTTTTACGACAGCCCTCAACATTTCGATATCAAAGCCCATTTTCACTCCGTCGGTATCTATGCTGTTTACAACCAATTCGCCCGCGCCGCTCTTTTCGCCGAATTTTGCCCATTCAACGGCGTCCAGATCGGTTAATATTCTTCCGCCCTTTGTAAATACTTTAAACCTGCCGTCTACCCTCCTAACGTCCATAGACAGTACTACGCATTGATTACCGTATTTTTCCGCCGCAGCTCTTATCAGGTCGGGATTAGCGACCGCGCCGCTGTTAACGCTGACTTTATCTGCTCCGCTTTTTAATACCCTGTCGAAATCGTCCAACGAATTGATTCCGCCGCCGACGGTCAAAGGAATAAACACGTTTTCGGCAACTCTTCTGAGGACGTCAGAAAAAAGTTTTCTCCCCTCCGAGCTGGCGGTTATATCATAAAAAACTAACTCGTCCGCACCGCAATAGGAGTAAAACGAAGCAAGTTTAACGGGGTCGTTTACGTCGCGTAAACCTGTAAAATTAGTACCCTTTACAACCCTTCCGTCTTTTACGTCAAGGCAGGGGATTATCCTCTTTGCAAGCATTTAACCTTCCCTTGCGGCTTTAACCGCTTCTTTTAAATCTATCTTTCCTTCATAGATTGCTTTACCTAAAATGGACGCGTAAACGCCTATTTTTTTAAGTTTTACAATCTCATCTATATAAGTTATGCCGCCGGAAGCCGTAATTTCAGGCATTTCTGTATGACATAGTACTTTGTAAATATCTAAATTTGTACCTTTAAGTCCACCGTCTTTACTTATATCCGTATAAATTACGTTTTTTACGCCTATCGATGAAAGTCGTTTACAAAAATCTACCGAATCTATTTGAGTTATCTCCTTCCATCCGTTTACGGCAACTCTATTTTCAAAAGCATCTACGCCTACGCTTATCGCGTCTTTGTATTTTGAAACCATACGTTCGACAAAGTCAAAATTTTTAACGGCTACAGTTCCAAGAATTACTCTTTTAACTCCGCAATCAAGATACTTTTTAATCTGCTCTTCCGCGCGAATTCCTCCGCCTACTTCGATAAACATATCGTTTTTGCGGACGATATTTTCGATCACATTCGCGTTGTCGGCCTTTCCGCTCTTCGCACCGTCAAGGTCAACGACGTGCATATGCCTTGCGCCGGCGTTGTAAAAATTCTGAGCGGCATCAAACGGGGTCAGAGAATAATTTTTAGCCGTGGCATAGTCGCCTTGCGTAAGGCGCACTACTTTGCCGTCTATTATATCTATTGCAGGAAAAATCAGCATTTTTTCACCGCCTCTGTAAACGCCTTTAATATTTTAAGACCTGTTTCTCCGCTCTTTTCAGGGTGAAACTGTGTACCGAAAATCTTTCCCTCCGCAACCGCGGCGGTAATTTCTATACCGTAATCGGAAGTGGCAATAATATTTTTACTGTTACATTTTGCATAATAGGAATGGACGAAATATACAAAATCACCCTGATTAACGTATTTAAACAGCGGATTATCGCCGTTTTTTAAATTCAGCGAATTCCATCCCATATGAGGTATTTTTAAACCATTAATTTCGCTTTCCATAGGCACGACTTCACCTTCTATCAAACCCAGGCCGAGATGTTCTCCGTACTCGTAACTTTTATCGAACAACATCTGCATTCCGAGGCAGATACCTAACAAAGGCTTTCCTTCTCGTGCAAGCTCCTTAATAAGCGCCGCCAATCCGCTCTTATTAAGCTTATCCGCCGCGTCACCGAATGCGCCCACGCCGGGCAGTATTAATCCGTCCGCCTTTTCAATTACTTTCCTGTCGGAAGTTACTACGCTGTCTACGCCTATTTTTTTCAGCGAACAGGTCAAAGAAAACAGATTTCCTACGCCGTAATCGATTACCGCTATCATTACAATATACCCTTACTCGAAGGTATTTTATCGCTTTCTATCTTCACGGCGCTCTTTAAAACGCGCGCAAAAGCTTTAAATATACCCTCTATGATATGATGCGTGTTCTTTCCAAACATCTTAACAATGTGCAGAGTGACCTTTGCCTCCCGTGCAAAAGCTATAAAAAATTCTTCTATAAGCTCCGTATCGAAAATCCCAACCTGCCTTTGCTTAATCTCGTCGCTCTCGTCTGATACTTTGGCCGCAGGTATGTCGACTGCGTAATTCAAAGTCCCTCTGCCGCTTATATCGACCGCGCACAGTATCAAAGCTTCGTCCATAGGCAAAGTTATGTCCGCATAGCGCGCAATGCCCTTTTTATCGCCCAGAGCCTGCAAAAACGCCTGCCCCATAGCTATGCCGACGTCCTCGACCGTATGGTGAAAATCCACTTCAACGTCGCCTTTGCAGCTTAACACAAACCCAAAACCGCTGTGAACGGCAAACAGTTCAAGCATATGATTTAAAAAACCGCAATTTGTATCTACATAGTAATCTCCGCCGTCGATATTTAAGCTCAAATTTATATCAGTTTCCCTGGTCTTTCTTATTATCTGCGCCGTTCTCATTTTATCTCCTTTAAAATTTTCGCGGAAATTTTCAGAAGTTCGTCCACTTCATCATCTGTGCCAACGGTTATTCTTACGTATTCCTTAATTCTTTCGTCTTTGAAATGCCGCACGAGAATACCGTTTTCTTTTAGTTTCAAGTAAAACTCTTCGCCGCCTATTCTATCCGATTTTGCAAGCACGAAATTCGCCGAAGAAGGAAGAACGCTGAAATTGAGCTTTTGCAACCCCTCAGTCAATTTTTTTCTGCTTTGCTTTACCATTTTAACGGTGCTCTCAAAGTAATTTTTGTCTTTAATAGCCATAGTAGCCAGCGTCATTGAGACGCTGTTGACGTTGTAGGGGTGAAACGAATATTTTATCTTATTCAAATCTTCTATAAGGCTTTTATCCGCTATTGCATAACCGACTCTCGCTCCCGCAAGCGAACGGGATTTTGAAAACGTATTAATAACCACCAGATTAGTATACTTTTTTATCAGCGGAACAGCGTTTTCTTCCGAAAAATCCGCGTACGCCTGATCGATTATTACAACGTTATCGGGATTATTTTTAATAATTTCTTCTATTTCTGAAAGCGGCAACACAATACCCGTCTGCGCGTTAGGATTAGCTATTACGACAGTTTTATTTTTGTTGTAATATTTTTTCGCGTCGATTGTAAAATCAGAATTGAGATTTATATGCTCTACGGGACAATCGTACAACTGCGCAAACACGTTATAAAAACCATAAGTAACGTCGGCAAAACATACGCCGTCTTTCGCATAAGCCTGAAAGGCGAACGCCAGAGCCTCGTCAGAGCCGTTTGACGTGAGGACGTTTTCGTTATCCACACCGTAAAAATCCGCGATTGCCTTGACAAGCGGTTTACTATCGGGGTCTGAATAACGTTTTAAATTTAGCAAGACCTTCTCGGTTACCGCCTTTACCGCAAATTCAGAAGTGTAATAAGGGTTTTCGTTAGTGTTAAGTTTTATATATTTTTTATCCTGCGGCTGTTCGCCCGGAACGTACGGCGCAATGGAATTGACGTTGCCGTTTGCAAATTTACTCATTTTTCCGTCCTTACGGTTACGCTTTCGGCGTGAGCCGTCAATCCCTCCGACTGCGCAAACACCGCTATATCCCGCGAGCTTGACATAAGTTTTTCTTTCGTATAATATACGTATTGCGTTGTCTTAATAAAATCTTCAACGCCGAGAGGTGAAGCAAATCTGGCAGTTCCGCTTGTAGGCAGAGTGTGGTTTGCCCCCGCATAGTAATCCCCCACAGCCTCGGGCGTATTATAGCCGAGGAACACCGAACCTGCGTTTTTGACGCAACCAAGCAGTTCAAACGGTTCTCTTACGCATAATTCAAGGTGTTCGGGCGCAAGTTCGTCGGAAATCTCCACCGCCTGTTTCAAGTTCTCGGCGATAATAAGCTTACAATTATTTTCAAGTGAAGCTTGCGCTATTTCCCTCCTCAACAGCCCGTTCACTCGCCTTTCAAGCGCTTCCGAAACATCAGAAGCAAGCATTTCGCTGTCCGTTATAAGAACCGCAGTTGCAAGCTTATCGTGTTCTGCCTGCGAAAGAAGATCCGCCGCAACGTGCTCCGCATTTGCTCCGTCGTCGGCTATTACGAGAATTTCGGAAGGACCTGCTATCATATCTATCCCACATACACCATAAACGAGTTTTTTTGCCGTTGCAACGTAAATATTTCCCGGTCCCGTTATTTTATCGACCTTAGGTATGCTTTCCGTACCGTATGCGAGGGCTGCTATCGCCTGCGCGCCCCCTATTTTATAAATCTCGTCTACGCCTGCTATTCTTGCCGCCACGAGAACTTCGGGCTTAACTCTTCCGTCTTTAAGCGGAGGCGTAACCATAACGATGCGCTTTACTCCGGCAATTTTTGCGGGAATAGCATTCATCAATACGGTTGAAGGATACGCCGCCGTACCGCCGGGCACGTAGATTCCCGCCTTTTCGAGTGGCGTAACTTTTTGACCTACAACGCAGCCGTCGCTCTCTATTTCAAAGCCCTTTCTCAACTGAGCGCGGTGAAAAGTCGCTATATTTTGCGCTGACCTGCGAAGAATCTCTTTATAATCTTCGCTTACAGCCCTTTCTGCCTCATCAAACTCGCTTTCACTGACTTTAAAATCGGTTAAAACCACCCTATCGAATTTTTCAGAATAAAATTTAAGCGCACTGTCGCCGTTTTTAATTACGTCTGCAATAATGGCTTTAACAGCTTTTTCCACCTCGCACGTATCAGTAATCGAACGCGCAAGAATTTCGGACTTAATATTTATATCGTATTTTACGGGTTTTATCATTTTTTCACCGCCGCTTGTAATTTTTCTTTGAGTTGAATAACTTCTGCGTTTTTAAACTTAAACGACGACCTGTTTGCTACAAGTCTTGCGCTTATATCCGAAATAGTCTCAAAAACTTTAAGATTATTTTCTTTCAACGTAGTGCCAGTTTCCACAATATCTACGATTACGTCGGACATTCCCAGAATTGGCGCAAGCTCGATAGAGCCGTTTAATTTTATAATTTCTATATCGCGCCCCTTGGTGTTATAATAGTTTCTTGCCGTATGAACGAATTTGGTTGCCACGCGCAACGGTCTTGAAGGGTCGTCGAACCAGTCGTTTTGGGCGGCTACGCACATTCTGCATTTACCCAAAGCCAGATCTGCAAGTTCGTATACGTCTGGGGAATATTCGTCGATTATATCCTTACCGACTACGCCTATATCGGCCGCGCCGAGCTCTACGTAGATAGCGACGTCCGCAGGCTTAACCCAAAAGTAGCTTACGCCGCCTTTCTCGTCGCAAAAAACAAGTTTTCTGCTCTTCTCATCGTATTCCGAGCATTTATATCCCACTTCGGCAAGCAATTTATAAACAGTTTCGCCGAGTCTGCCCTTAGGCAAAGCGATATTAATCATATTAATTCTCCGCCGTCAGATCTACGATTTTACCGTAACGCAGATCCGAAGGTATCTGTCTTGAAAGTCTGACTTTTTTGTTTTGTTTAAGATATGTTTCGGCCGTTTTCAAAGCAAGGTTTTGAGTATCGTCCGAATAGATAATAAGATAATCGACTTGGTTACCGTTATTTTTAAAACGGCTTTCGATTTCACCGAGATAGAGCGCAAATCCTATCGCTTCGGCGTTTATACCCATTTTGCTTAAAAGATAGTCGTATCTTCCGCCTGACAGAACTACTTTCGGTACACCGTCAAGATAGCCGTTAAACGTAATGCCGTTATAATAGTCGGCGTTATTCGCTACGGAAAAATCTACGTTAATTTTGTCGGCAAACCGAGTATCCGCTAGTGCGGAAATTATTCTTTCCATATCGTCGACAGCCCCGCTCATCTGAGCGTTAAATGCGATTTTCTTTGCGGAGCGGATAGCGTCTACGGCGTTGCCGCAAATGCAAACGGTATCTTTAAAAGCCTGTATTTTTTCCGTGCTTAATTTTACGCTTTCGGCAAAAGATTCAAAATCGTGCAGATTCTTGGTTTTAAGAAATCCGTACACCTTTGCTTTATCCTGTTGATTCAATCCGAAAGAACCTACCAATCCTTCGGTAAACCCCATATGCGATAAGTCGATTATGAATTTATCGGAGATTTTTGAAAGCGTTTCGGCAATGAGCAAAGTCAATTCAATCTGACATACGTCGTCTACCTTGCCTATTACTTCGACGCCCGTCTGGCTGATTTCCTTGAAATCTGCGTTATCCGAAATCTGACGGTAAACCTTTTCAGTATAAAAAAGTTTTTCCGTACAATTTATATCGGCTTTCGTGCGCGTTACGATTGACAGCGTCACGTCCGGTCGAAGCGCAAGCAATCTGCCGTTCGCCCCGTTGAACGTTAGCACGTTTTTGCTTAAAAGAAAGTCTTTATTTTCAAGGTACAGCGAGTATTCTTCAAAACAGCTCGGCTTGTACTTTTTATATCCTCTGCTTTCGTATAGTGAAGTCAGGTCGGATAAAACCGCCTCTTCCTGTCTGTAAATATTCATTCTTCCTTACCCGAATAATCTATAAATTTTCTGTAACCGCCGCTACCGTGCGAAACCGAACGTGAAATGCGCGAAAGCGTCGTGCTTGAAAGCTCTGTTTCTGAAATAATTTCCGTATAGGTTTTCCCTTCCAGAAACAGTTTTGCCGCATATGCGCGCTGAGCCATCTGTTCAACCTCTTTAAAAGTGCAAAGATCATCTAAAAGCGCCTTGCAATCCTCGCGTGTCTGTAACTTTACCAGAACATCGTAAAGCTGTTCAATATGCTCGTCAACGTTTTTCATTTTATCACCTTAACGTTTATTACGCAATTATTATACTTTATTGCGGTAAAGAAGTAAAGTGTTTTTACTTATATATTTAAATTTTTTTAATAATTTATACGGCGCGGGCAAAAGGGTAAAGCCATTCGCCTGCGCCGTATAAAAAAAGTTATAAAATTATTTAATTATTTAATTATTTATATTTTGTAAAACAAACATTGGCGATTTTTAAAATAGCAAAGCTCGCTGACCCCTTCGGCAGACAAAAACTGATTTACTTTGTCCGCGCCCTTGCGATACTTTTCTGCGGAATGAGCGTCGCTTGCAAAGGATAGTTTTTTACCGCCGAGTTGCAGATACCTTATTATTATATCTTTATCGGGGAAAAAATCGCAATTCGCTTCACCTGTCGAAGTATTGATTTCAAGGCATTTGTCGCGTTTGATTATTTCTTTTAAAATCTCGTCGAAAATTTCGGAATAATCGCAATACTTTATTAAAGCGTTTTCGCCTTTGCAATAGCGTGAAACGTAGCCGATATGCCCTACTATCTGATAATCGTAATCCGCCTTTACGCTTGCAAGTACGGCGTTAAAATAATCGGTATACGCTTGTCGTAAAGTAATCCCGTCAAAAAATTTCGGATAATAACAGTCCCCCCTGCCCGGAAGAGTGTGTACACTGTTTATTACGTAATCGAAAGGATAACGATTGGTCAAATTTCTGAATTCTTCCTCCGCGGCAGGACTGTAACCCAACTCTATACCGAAAAGAATTTCGGTATCGGGGTAGTTTTCGCGCAGTTTATTTAAATAAGCGGCATATGCCGGTACGTCGCAAAGACTTATATCCGCCCCGTCAAGGAACGCGTCGTAATCGTAATGTTCCGAAAATCCCAGACTTTTTATTCCGAGAGAGTTAGCCTTACCGATAAAATTTTCGGGTTCTTCCTTGCTGTCGAACGAAAAACGCGTGTGCAGATGAATATCTATCATAATTATTTGCAATATTTCTTTTCTATTGCCGTAATCTTATCTACTCTTCTCTGGTGCCTTCCGCCCTCGAATTGAGTAGTCAGAAATTTTTCGACTATTTTGAGAGCATACCCTGCGCCTACGATTTTTTCGCCCATCGCAATCATATTAGCGTCGTTGTGAAGTCTGGTAAATTCGGCGCAATAGGTATCGTGACAATGCGCGCAACGCACGCCGGGGACTTTGTTGGCAACTATCGATACGCCGATACCCGTGGAGCAGACAAGGATACCCCTGTCGCACTTACCGCACGCAACCGCCTCTGCGGCGGGAAGAGCAAAATCGGGATAATCGCAACTATCCGTAGTGTTTGTTCCGAAATCTTCGTATTCGTATCCGTTTTCAGTAAGGTATTTAATGATTTCGTGTTTGAGATTGAGACCGCCGTGGTCGCAAGCAAGTGCAATTTTCATTTTTATCTCCTAATTATTTAAAATATATTTTTCTATTATTATATTGCAAGCAATTTCCAACGCTCTGCGCGTAGTTAAATATGTATCCAAACTGCCGCCGTACGGGTCCGGTACGTCGAAGCCGCATAAATCTTTTACGCTGACTACGTTTCCGCAACCTTCAAGAAGTTGCTTTTGCGATGAGGTCATAGTAATAACGACCTCGCTGTTTTCTATTTTCTTCTGGGTAAGCTGTCTCGGCTTGAAATTGGAGACCGTTATACCCATTTCGGCAAGAGCGACTTTGCTGTTTTCGCTAATAGGGGAGTTAATCTCAGCATTGATACCGCAGGAAGATACGTCCCACCACTTTATCTTGCGTTTTTTTATATAACTTTTAAGAATAGCTTCAGCCATAGGGCTTCGGCAAGTGTTGCCCGTACAGACAAACAGTATTTTCTTCCTTTTCATCAGCCGCACGCCTTCCGCAATCTATTCATTACGCCCACCATTACGCCGTCTTGTTTCTGAGGTGCGACGGCTATTATCATGTCGGCAATTTCTTCGCCCTCGCGCAGCTTGTCGTATAGATTAGCCGCTATCTGAATTTCATCTTTGCCGAGATTAAGAATATTTTCCGCGCCAAGTTCCTCCGCCACGGCGTCGTCGCACATAATATACGCTTTTACGCCGTTTTTAAGCTGTTTTTCATATTGTTTAAACGCCTCGAACCTGTTTTCGTAATCAAAAAGCATAGTCTTGCAACGGGGCGAATAGTGCTTGTATTTCATTCCGGGGGAACGCACGCGTTCGCCCTCTACTATTTTATATTCAGTACAATCTCCCGCCACGGCGGCTATCATTTCGCGGGTGATCAGTCCGCTTCTGAGCACGCAGGGCACGTCGCCCGTGCAGTCAAGCACGGTGCTCTCTATGCCGCCTGTACATTTTCCGCCGTCGAGAATGTATTCGATTTTACCGTTAAGATCGTCGTAGACGTGCGTGGCGGTTACAGGACTGACGTGCTTTGAAATATTCGCGCTGGGCGCTGCTATGGGCAGATTGACGCTTCTTAAAAACGCCTGCGCACCCTCGTGAGAGGGTATTCTTATCGCAATGGTATCCAATCCGCAAGAAACGGCAGAACTTACCGACCCTTGGCTCTTGTACACCATAGTCAACGGTCCCGGAAGAAACGCCTTAGCGAGCAGGCGCGCATATTCTGGAATATAAGAAACCAACTTAGAAATATCGTAATCTTTATGAACGTGAACAATCAAAGGGTTATCGCCAGGTCTGCCTTTAATTTTAAAAATATTTTTTACGGCGACGTCGTCGAAGGCGTTAGCGCCCAGACCGTAAACCGTTTCGGTAGGAAAGGCGACAGCTCCGCCATCTTCGATTACTTTTTTCGTAAGAAGCAACGATTTTTGGTCGATTTCAAGAATGCAAGTATTCATAATTATCAGAACGGCATTTCACCGTCGTAATCCGCGTCGCCGCCGTTATCTTCGGGCGGAATATCTTCGGGTATAGGCGCGCCGCTTCTTCCCGGCTCCTGAATATCGTCGTCGGGTTCGGGATTGACGAACTTGGTAAGCTCGCCTTTAAAGCGCAGTTTAATTCTGTCCAAGCCGCCGTTACGGTGTTTCGCGACGATAAGATCAGCCATACCTTTAACTATATTGTTCTTCTTTATATCTTCGTCGCTCGCGTTTACGTCAGGACGGTTGATAAACATTACAATATCTGCATCCTGTTCTATCGCGCCCGATTCGCGCAGGTCGGAAAGCTGAGGTTCTTTGGTCAACATACGGCGCAGCTGCGAAAGAGCGATTACGGGAACGTCGAGTTCCTTAGCCATTATTTTCAATTCACGCGTGATATCGGCGACTTCCTGCGTTCTGTTCATATCGCCCGACTGTTTTTTTCCGCTCGACATAAGCTGTATGTAGTCTATCATAATGAGGTCGAGCTGACCGTTATTTTTAGCCTTAATTCTTCGGCATTTAGAAAGAATTTCGGCGGGCGTGACGCGCGAGGAATCGTCAATATTTATTCTGCTCTTTTTCAAATCTTCGCTTGCCCTGACAATCTTTTTCCAGTCGTTGGGGGTAAGCTTACCCGAAAGCGCGTCCGCCATAGACACGCCCGCATAACCGCAAAGAAGCCTTTGGATAATCTGAGTTTCAGGCATTTCGAGCGAAAAGACAGCGCAAACCTTATCGTGTTTCAACGCGGCGCTTTCGATTATATTCATAGCAAGCGAAGTTTTACCCATACCGGGACGGGCGGCAATGACGATAAGGTCGGACTTCTGCAAACCGTTGGTTAGTTTGTCAAGGCGGATAAATCCCGTAGGTATACCGCGGAAAGCGTCTTTATCTTCAGCCAGCTTCTGAAATTTTATAAGAACGCTGTCCACGCCGTCGCTTTCACGTATATCCTTCATAGTAGAAGTGTCGTTTGTCTTGGAAATATCGTAAACCAGACTTTCGGCATACTGAACGCTTTTTACGTTATCGTCGCTAGTCTGGGAATATTTAATGATATCCCTCGCCGCGCGTATCAGTCTGCGATTTATAGCGTCTCTCCTGACAATATCGAAATAATGATTATAATTTGCGGAAGAAGGCGTAGTTTGCGTAAGCTCGGTAAGATAAGAAACTCCACCGGCTTTTTCAAGATTGCCCTCGGTATCGAGTTTATCGATAATCGTGATAAGGTCCAAAGGCTTATGCTCGGCAAAAATAATCTTCATCGCAGATAAAATGTATTGATGCGATTCCTGATAAAAATCGTCCTCGTTCAGCTTTTCCAGTACGTCGGCCAGTATCTCGTTATCGATAAGCATACAGCCCAAAAGAGCCTGTTCGGCGTCTAAATTATTGGGCATTACATTAGTTTTGTCAGACATAGTACTCTATATTTCCATCAATTTCTCAAATTCATTGAGCGTATTTTCAAATTCTTTCATTGCAAATTCGAAAGGTTGCGGTTTCGTCAAATCCACCCCGGCAAGTTTCAGCAGAGAAACGGGGTCTGTTGAAGAACCGCCGGACAGGAACGAGAAATAATCCTTTACAGCTTTACCCCCCTCCGTCAGAATCTTATTCGCAATGTTGATTGCCGTTATTATTCCCGTCGAATATTTATAAACGTAGAACGCTGAATAGAAATGCGGTATGCGGCACCACTCGCACGAAATGTTATAATCGTGTTCGATTGCCTCTCCGTAATATTTTTTACCCAACTCGGCATAAAGACCGCACATATTTTCTTTCGTCAAAGGTTCACCCTTTTCGACAAGGTCGTGCGCTTTATATTCAAATTCTGCAAACATTGTCTGGCGGTGCAAAGTTGCGCGTATGGAATCGAGATAGTAATTTAAAAGATATTTCCTTAAATTTACGTCCTCCGCTTCTTTAAGCATATACTTTAAAAGCAGCACTTCGTTTACGGTGCTTGCCACTTCGGCAACGAAAATGCGGTAACTGCTCTTTGCAAACGGCTGATTCTTCGCAGAAAAGTAGGTATGAAGCGAATGACCCATTTCGTGGGCTATTGTAAAAATATCCGTTGTCGTGGGCTGATAGTTGAGCAATACGAAAGGATGTACGTCGGGCGCGTGAGTGGAATACGCGCCGTTGCGCTTACCCTCGGTTTCTTCAACGTCTATCCATCTTTCGTCGTGACCCTTTCTTAATAAATCCTGATACTCTTTACCGAGAGGAGCAAGTCCCTTTATTACGTATTCGTATGCCTCGTCGTAGGGCATCTTTAATTCAACGTCGCCTACCAAAGGCGCGTTTACGTCGTAAAAATAAAGCTTGTCGTAACCTAAAATCTTCTTTCTGTCGGCAATATAGCGGTGCATAGCGGGCAGATTCTCTTCAACCGATTTCAACAGATTATCATAGACGCTCTTGTCTACGTCCTCGGTAGCAAGCGCGCGGTCAAGACAGGAATCGTATCTGTACGCTTTGCTTAAAAACACGTCCTTTTTTACGTTACCGTAATAAGTCGAAGTAATTGTATTTATAAAGCTTTGATACGCTCCGTAATATTTCTCGTAGGCTGTTTTTCTCATCTCCCTGTCGGAAGAGTGCATAATAAGTCCGTACAAACCGTGAGAAAGCTTGACCGTCTCGCCGTTAAATTCTATTTCAGGCAAAGGCAGGTCGGCGTTGTCTATCATCGCAAACGTTTCCTGAAAAGTACCCAGCGTTTCACCCGAAAGAGCGATAAGTTTTTCCTCTTCCGCCGACAAAACGTGCGGTTTACCCTTAATTAATAGTTTTATCTGATAATCGTAATCGGAAAATCTTTCGTCGCATAAAAGGTTTTTTAAATACTTATCGTCCTGACGGGCAAGCTCAGGCTCGTAGAAGGCGGTTTCCGAACAGTATTTTGTAAAGAGCATATCCGCTTTACCCTCGAAAGAGGCGTATTTTGAAATACGCGTATCCTCGTCGCGGCGCATACTAGCGTAAACCGCGAGTTTTTCAAGCACCTTCAAATATTCGTCGTTTTCTTTCAAAAATTCCAACAGCGAATCCTTATCGCTGAGTTTACCGGAATATTTAGCAAAATCAATATTTTCCGTCGCCCATACGTAGGTTTTTTCCCACTCTTCATCGGATGAAAATATATCTTCAAGTTTCCATTTATGAGATAATTCAACGTTATTTCTTTCCATTTATTCCCCTTTCAATTTTTAAACGAATGAATAGGCGCAGGTATCAGACCGCCCCTGTCAACGAATTTATTGCTGCCCTGATTGTGCACCGGCATTATAGGCGCTCTGCCTAAAAGTCCGCCGAAATTCACCTGGTCGCCTACGCCCTTGCCCGGCGCGGGAATTACTCTTACGGCGGTAGTCTTGTTATTGACCATACCTATCGCGGCCTCGTCGGCGATTATCGCGCTTATGGTAGATTCGGAGGTATCGCCGGGTATAGCAATCATATCCAGACCAACCGAACAAACGGCGGTCATAGCTTCAAGCTTGTCAAGGCAAAGCGTACCGCTTTCGGCGGCTTCTATCATTCCTATATCTTCGGATACGGGTATGAACGCTCCCGAAAGACCGCCCACCCTGGAACTTGCCATTACGCCGCCCTTCTTTACTGCGTCGTTCAACATAGCAAGGCAAGCCGTAGTTCCGTGCGTTCCTACGCATTCAAGACCCATTTCTTCCAGAATCTGCGCGACAGAATCGCCCCTTGCGGGCGTGGGAGCCAAAGACAAATCCACAATACCGAACTCGGCGTTAAGCCGTTTAGAGGCTTCCTTTGCTATGAGCTGACCTGCTCTCGTAATCTTAAACGCCGTGCGTTTAATCATTTCGGCAAGGTCCGTTAGGTCTGCGTTCGGAATAGCTTCGATAGCATGCTGAACTACGCCGGGACCTGATACGCCCACGTTTATTACTGTTCCGCTTTCGCCTACTCCGTGAAACGCCCCCGCCATAAAGGGGTTGTCCTCCACAGCGTTGCAGAAAACGACAAGCTTAGCGCAACCGAATCCGTCCCTGTCTGCGGTAAGCGCCGCCGTGCGCTTTATAATCGAGCCCATAAGCTTTACGGCGTCCATATTTATCCCCGATTTTGACGAACCTATATTGACCGAAGAGCACAACCTTTCCGTGCTTGCAAGCACTTCGGGAATACTTTCGATAAATTTTCTTTCATAGTCCGCCATTCCCTTATGAACGAGCGCGGAATAGCCGCCGAGGAAATCTATGCCGAGGCTTTTAGCCGCGTCGTCGAGCGATTTACCTATAATAGCCGCTTCGCCCGCGAACGGAGCGCATATTAAGCTAACGGGCGTTACGGACACCCTTTTATTGACAATGGGAATCCCGTATTCCTTTGATAAATCGCCTGTAACTTTAACTATATTTTCCGCTTTTTTACAAACCGCGTCGTACACGGCTTTCGCCGTTTCTTTTGCGGTAGCTCGGATACAGGGCAGCAACGATATTCCCATCGTTACGGTGCGTATATCCAGATGCTCTCGCTCAATCATATTTATCGTTTCGAGTACTTCGTTGTAATTGAACATAATATCCGCCTTAAACGCTGTGCATAGCGTTAAAAATCTCCTCGTGCTGTAAATGTATAGACATTCCTATTTTTTCTCCCATTTCCGCACATTCCTGCGCAAGGTCGGAAAGTTTTGAACTTGCGTTTTCAAGGTCGACAAGCATAATCATCGCAAAATATTCGTCTAAAATAGTCTGACTTATGTCTACTATATTTACGCCTTTTTCTGCAAGAAAGGTTGAAACTTTTGAAATTATGCCCGTCTTGTCCTTACCTACGACCGTTACCACTGCTCGCATATTTATATCTCCGTAAAAATTTTTTTATTTTTTAATTAATTCTCTTTAAAATTATAAAAACTTTTATTCCTTAACCGCCGAAAAACGAAGGAACGGTAAACTCAAAAAAAGTATTTATTCCCGTGAAAAAACCTTTCAGCTTAACAGACCAATCGGTTACCACGCCCAGAATTTGATCCTCGCTCAACGTTCCGTAAGTATCGCTTCTGCTGTCAACGCTCACGTCCCGATTGTCGCCGAGAAAAAACACATGTCCTTGCGGCACGGTAATCTCTCCCCCGCCGCGCGGATAGTCCTCTTTCAGGCGATTATTGCTATCGGAAACGTACGGCTCGTCGAGAGGCGCGCCGTTGAGATACACAACTCCGTCGCTTATGCGGACGCTGTCGCCACCGAACGCTATAATCCTCTTAATTATTATTTTTCTTTCAGTGCCAATAACTACTATATCTCCCCTGTGGGGCACTGCGTTTCTGTCCACGTAGACGTAATCCCCGCCCGAAACGTTTTCGTCCTTTGCCCCTACGAGAGTATTCAGCATAGAGTTGCCAACGACGTACACGCGAGTAAAGCGCGCGTTGAAATATATATTAAAGCACAATACGGCGATGACGATAACCAATAATACGTTTACGATAAACGCATACGATTTCTGTTTTTTTTCGCCTATACAAATGGGAAAACTATTCATCATTTAAAGCCACATAACGTTGTTGATTGCGTAAGGAGCGTTACATTTGATAACAAAATGCAACCCCTGCGCGAAATCGGAAAGCGGTTTGCCGTTATCGTTCTTAAACTGCTGGCTTTTTAAAAGAACGCTTTGCCATACGCCGCCTACTACGCTAACTTTGTTAACGTAAGCTTCGCCCCCGCTAAGATTTTCCATAATAAGTACGAGAACGCAATCGCTGTCTGCGCATACGTCAAGCTTAATTATACTGTCCGCACGGGGAGAAAACTGCGGGCTGTTAAGCCTGAAAGTCGATAGTCCGCCCGCAGAATATAATCCTTTCAATCCTTTGGCTTTTGTTACGATTTTTGGCAGAACCTCATCGCTGTTGATAATCGTATCGCCTATCGAATTAGCCCTGTAATCCGCTATGGTAAAACAGTCTATACCTCGTTTACAGGAATACAGAACGTTGCTTTTAGGCTGGCTGTTGCGGAACTGTCCGTTGATTTTCTTTACGACGATCTTTGACCATACGGTAAATCCGTTGGTATACGTTACGCAGCAGAGCAGAAAGACTATCGAAGTTTTTTCGTAAACGTTGAGATAGAATTCGTGTTCGGTATCCGATTTTTTTCTCTTATATTCAACCTCGAACCAATCCCTAAGTTTAGAATTTATACAGTCTTCCGCCATAAACATTTTAAACTTAGAAACTTCTCCGAAGTCATCGAAAGTTGCGGTTGCAATCAAATTTTCATCCTCGTCTACGGACACGGTGATTTCGGCAGGCTTGGAGACGTATACGTTGCGGCGTTTGACCGACCTGTCCAAAAACATAAACATATCTTTAAGACTGTTCATACCGACGCAGGCGTTAGCTCTAACCGAATAGGAAATAACGCTCTCTTCCGCATACTCGGGATTTATTCTTGAAAATGTATCGTACGCCCTGTCGTAATCGAAATCGGGGTCGTTGGTGGAACAGAGCATAAGGACGGGACAATTTACGTACGGCGCGTAAGCCTGAGAATCTATGCCCGCAAGAAAGCGGTGTCTTTCTTCGTCCAACTCAGGTTCTTCCCCGCCGAATTTATCGTAACCGGCATATACTTTCCAGCCTCCCGCGCAAACGGTGACCGCGCAGGCAAGGCGCGTGCAATATGCAAGCTTCCAGGCGATTTCTCCGCCGTCGCGCAGACCTACAACCGCAATATTCTTATTCTGAACCCTTGCAAGCAGATATTTTACCGAATAAATGCCGACGGCAACCCATTCGTACCAGCTTGTTTTATCGGCGCTTTCATCTACGTAATCTTTAAATCTTCCGCAGGTTGCAAAATTAGCGTAGGATATAATATCCGGATAAACGGTGTAGCGCTCGGCGCCCTCCCACTTCCCTCGGTAATCGACCATTAATGCGGAATAACCGTTTTCGACGAACATTTTAAGCAGCCTTTCGTCTACCGTCTGCCCGCCGTCAGGCAGTACGAGAACTCCGTCGGCGGAAGGATTGTCGACAGAACTCGCAAAAACCGCATAGATAAGCACTCTGCCTTCTCCCGTATCTCTACCGCAAAAGGTAACGTATTCGTATTTTATGCCGTCCTCGACTTTCTCTTCCAATTTAACGGGGCAAAGATCTAGCCCGTCGTTAAAATCCTTCCAAAGTGAACTCGGCGTCAAAATATTTGACAAATCATACTCCTTCAAGCAAGCTAACAGATTATCCTTAGCGTTGAGCCGCGGCTTTCGGTTGCCTTACTTACCAAAATTTTGCTTTCTATTCTGTGTTTCAATTCTTCCACGTGGCTGATAATGCCGATAGTAAATTCGGAACTCTTTAATTTTTCAAGCGAATTCATCACCGTATCTATAAGATTTTCGTCGAGAGTGCCGAAGCCTTCGTCAAGGAAGAAAAATTCTATAGAATTGGACGATTTTGCGCAAATTACCGAAGACAGAGCAAGCGCCAAGGATAGAGAAACCAAAAACGTTTCTCCGCCCGACAGGGTATTTACCCCCCTTAAATTGCCTCCGTTATAGTTATCGCCGACGTAAAAAGTGTCTACGTAATTCAAAAAATATCTGCCGTCCGTAAGTTTCAGAAGTGTAGCAGACGCGATTGCGGAAATTTCCGATAAATATTCGCTTGCTATATATTCGAGGAATCTGTTGTTTTTTGTCAGCTCTTTCAACTGAGTTATAAGATTTTTTTCTTCCGCTATCTTTTTTAAAGAATTTTCTATTTGCGTTTTCTTTTCGAGTTTAACGGTCAATTCCTCGATTTTATTCAGCGCGAGTTTTATCTCTCCGTGCGCTGCGCGGGCGCGTTCGTCCAAATCGGCGCAAAGCTTTTCTGCGGCTTTGACAGACTCTTGCGTAACGTTTGAAATGCCCTCGGTCTTTTCCAGCTGAGCGCGGCGAGCGGAAAGACTTATCAAACTTTCGTCGTATATTTTAATTTCCGATTCCGCGTCGATATAATTTGCAAATCTGTCAATAAGATTTTTGCAATCCTGAATATTATCGAATCCGCTCTTTTTAAGATACTCGCCAAGCTCGCGTTCTGTCTTTTTAATCTCAGCATCTGTCGATTGTATCAGAACCGTCAGCTCTGTAAGCCTTATATTTATCGCCTCGCGCCGTTTTGCGGCGCTATCGAGCAAATTTTTATCCGTTTCGGCGGAAGCCGTAAGCTTTTTTATATTGTTTTCAACGGCGGCTACCGCTGAACGATAATCCGTTACCTGCTCACCGAAAACCGTAGAAAGTTTGTTTTTCAATTCTTTGATCCGAGAAGCGGTTTCTTCTCCTTCGCGCTTGACGTGTTCGCATTCGCCTGCGTTTACGGTAACTTCTTTGGAAAGCTCCTTATAATCGATAAGGCTTGCGTTCAGCTCTCTGGAAATACGTTCGCGCTTTTCAAAAGCCGCCTGCATTTGCTTTACGGTTTTTTCTGCGTCGATTTCCTGACCGACAGACGAGAGAATGAGATTTTCGTAATATTTTATTCGGGCAGTAAGCTCCTCCCGAACGAATGAATACAGATCCGAACGGTCGTCGTAACCTTTTATACTCTCGCGCAGGTCGCCTAAATAAACTATTTGCTTTCTGTATTCGTCCAGAAGCACGGAATTTCTGAAAGCCCCGTCGAAGAATACGTTCAGATCCGTACCGGCGCAATCGTCGTAAGCTTTTTGTAAATCCTGCGTCTTTTGCTTGCACGCGGTTTCTTTGGCGAACAGTTTTTTGCCCGTTTCGGAAAGCGATAAATATTTAGAACGAAGTTTATTTAATTTTTCGTCGTAATTTTCTATTTCTTCAACAATACCGTCGCAGGCTTTATACGAGGCGAGCAACTGCTGCGCGCAAAGTATTTTTTTATCGTATTCCTCGTCGGCAATTTTCCGGTTTAACCGCGCTATTTCGGCGTCGTTCCCATTAAGCGCTTCACGGTTACGAGATAGTTCAGCGCGGAGCGATTCGCTCTTTTTCTTTAACGAGCAAAGTTCGCCGTCGCGGTCGCACACGGCTTTGCAATCGGGCAAAATTTTTAACGATCGCCTTAAAGCCTCGATTTCACCGCGCTTTTCAAGTAATTCGCTTAATTTTACGGATACTCCGTCAAGTTCGAGCCTGCTTTCGTACAGGCGACCTATATCCGAATAGGCGCGTTTAGCCGATTCTATTTCCGAATCGAGCCGCTCGGCAATCTTCCTGTTTTCAGAAAGATTACGTTCAAATACGCTGACGCATTCGCGCGAAATATCGGAATAAGCGGACAGCTCTCCCTCCACGCCGTTAAATTCCGCGTTAACGATACTCTCCTTCGCGGCAAGCCTTTCCTTTAATTTTTCCCCGTATTTTGAAAGAGAAAACAGCCTTTCGATAAGTTTTAATCTATCCGCGGGCGCGCTGGTTACGAACCGGGCGAACTCGCCCTGAGGCAGAGCAATGCACTTACGGAAATCTTCCGCTTTCAAGCCGATTATATTTTCTATATTTTCTGTTACGGTTGAAGTGTTATCTGCAATGCACAGCGAAGAGTTTCCGTCCTCTTCGTATAGCGCCGCTTTGATAAGACCGCTCTTTTTCTTTATACTGCGCTCAACCGTGTAGGTCTTGCGGTTGCCTCCGATAAGCATATCGAAGCTGAACTTAACTTCCGCGCCGTCGCAGTTATAATTAATTATATCGGTCTTTTTTTTGCTGCGGTCAACGTCGCCGTAAAGCGCGAAATTGATGCTGTCCAAAATTGTGCTTTTCCCGCTGCCGGTATCGCCGAAAATGCCGAAAATGCCGCTGTCGGTAAGTTTTTCGAAATCTATTTCCGCAGGCTCGGAAAAGCTGTTTATTCCCTTGAAATATAATTTTAACGGTTTCATTCTTCCTCCGTTAGGGAAAGAAACAACTCTTTCAGTTTGTCTGACGGTTCGGCGTTATACCTGATTTTATAGTAGTCGCTGAACAGCTGCGAAGCGCTTTTGCCCCTTCTCGTAGCCGCAACCGCTCCGTAATTGATACCTTCAACGTTAGTTTTCAAAGATACGAGATTTGCGCATCTGTGCAGTTCTACCGTCTGAGTATGATTCAATGGTTGCGAAAGATTCAAAGTAAGCTCTGCATAGCTTTCAGCGTTCTCATTTAAAAGCCTGATGCCTTCTTCCGCGGACAAAGCCTGCAATCTTACGAGTTTTTTTATGCTTTTAAGCGCAATCAGGCGTAAATTTTTTACGCCGTCCGCTCCTAAATCGAAAATATTGACAGATTTTTCCGTAGCGGCTTCATCAAACGAAAAATTCATTATCGCGCCGCTATAATAAACGTTTTTGCCGAGGCGTTGCCTCTTATGGAGGTGACCCAAAGCGATATAATCGCAATCGGGAAGCAATTCGGTTTTTACAAGCCTCGCTCCGCCGAGGTCGATTTCCCTCTCTGTACCGTCTACGCTTCCGCCCAAAGCGAATATATGCGATAAGAATACAGAGGGCAGTTTGGCGACGTTGCCGCGTTCGCCGAAATCTATCCAGCGACGCATCTTATCGTCGAAAGTTTCGTCCGACTTGCCCTCTTTGAAACGTGCTTCATTGGGATAGGGCAACGCGTCTATATAGACCCTTTCTCCCTTTGAATTTTCAAATATTACCCAACCGTCGTCACTTTCCGCAGGGTAACATTCCCCTGTCTTTTTGCACTTTATCGCTGAAAGATTATTTCCGACTATATAAATACCAAGTTCGCCTGCAAGAGCCGCCGCTGCGGTAAGGCGCACGTAATCGTCGTGATTTCCCGAAATTATAAGCACCGCGCAATACCGCGCTATATTTTTAACCGCGTTGTAGAAAATCTCTTCGGCTTCCGCGGCGGGGGTATAAGTGTCGAAAACGTCGCCGGCGACAAGGCAGAGTTCGATGCGTTCATCCCTGCATATATCCGCTATTTCATTTAAAACGGAAATAAATTCAGGACTTCTGTCCCTGCCCATAAGTTTTTTACCGATATGCCAATCGGAAGTGTGAAGAATTCTCATTGCAAAAAGCTATTTGTATTATTTAGAGGAAAGTTATTGATTTTTTTTCTCTTAACCCTTATAATGGTTATAGTTAAAAAATTCGATAATACTCTGCATATCATTATATTCTATTTAACTGAAGAAATCAAGCATAAAACGGGAGTTTTAGCCGTATGGCGTTTATTTCGCTAGACGACGAAGCCGCAAAAAAATCTTTCACGGTCGTCGAAAACAAATTTATAACTAAATATTTGCCCGTACTCGAAGCGGGAGCAGTAAAAATTTATCTATTCGCTCTGTATTTAAGTCAGAGCGGGCAGTCGCTCTATACGATTGGCGATATGGCAAAAAAGCTCGAAACTACGGAAGAACAGGTTGAAAACTATTTTAAATATCTTGAAGAGTTCGAGCTTGTTTCCATTATTTCCTCTTCACCGTTTGAAGTTAAAATTCTTGACTGCGACAACGTTTACGGTAAGCCGAAAAAACTCAACCCCGAAAAGTATTCAGGTTTTTCGACAGAGGTTCAGTCCATCATTACGGGAAGAATGATTTCCACAAACGAATTTATGGAATATTATTATCTGCTTGAAGAATACGGATTTGAGAGAAACGCTTTGCTTATGATTATCAACTATTGCGTTTCAATGAAAGGTAACGACATCAGATTCCAATACATAAAAAAGGTAGCCAAGAGCTTCGCCGCGGAGGGAATTACCACTGCCAAGAAAGCGGAAGAAAAGCTTTCGGCTTACACCTCTTCCACCCCCGCGCTCGTCAGAATTTTTTCAGCCTGCGGAATAAACCGCCGCCCCGATTATACCGACGATAAGTTTTACGCAAAATGGTCGTCGGAATACGGTTTTTCCGACGACGCGATTATTGCCGCGGCAAAGTATTTTAAAGCTAAATCGTCTGAAAAGATCGACGCCGCGCTTTCCGAGCTTTACAAGAACAGAAAATTCGACGTAAAAGAGATAGAGGACTATTGTAAAAATAAAAATTCGCTATACACAGCCGCTCTCGACGTTGCGAAAGCGTTGGGCGTTTTCGTGCAAAATCCCGCTCCGTATATCGAAAACTACGTGAGCGTATGGTGCAATTTCGGATTCGATTGCGAAACATTGAAGCTGATTGCCAACTATTGCTTTATACGCGGCAAAAACAGCTTCGAAGCAATGAACGATTTTACCCTCTCACTCTACGACGATGGAATAGTCACCGAAAAAGCCGTATCCGATAAACTTTCTTCCCTTGCCGCTGAGGATAAACTGATTAAAAATATTCTTTCAACCTGCGGACTTACGAGAAAAATCATCGCGTCGGACAGGGAATGTCTTAAAAGGTGGCGCGATTGGGGATTTTCCGACGATATGCTATTCAAAGCTGCCGAACTCTCTTCCGGCAAAAACAATCCGATAGCTTATATGAACGGCGTCCTGTCGTCCTGGAAAATTGCAGGAACCGTGACATTAGAATCTTTAAATAACGTTTCATTGACCTCACCCGTCGGCACGGAAAGCAAACGGGCGATTATCGAAAGACATTACTACGATTTGCGCGCGAAAGCAGAAAGAAAAGCCGAAGCCGCTCTTAAAAAAGCCGCGGACGACAAAATTTACGGCGAAATCAGGCGGAAAATAAACTCTCTGTCCATTCAGTTGGCTTTCGCCGAAATCAAGGACGCACAAAAAGCCGAAGAATTGAGCAGCGAGATAACAACCCTTGAAAAACAGGGCGACGAAAGACTTGCAAAGCTTAAAATCGACAAAGAGCAATTCGTTCCGCAGTATAAATGTAAAGTCTGCGGCGATACGGGTTATGATAAAAGCGGCAAGCAATGCGATTGCCTTATTAAGTTTATAAAAGATAACAATCTATAAATTAAAAATCCACCCGACGGGTGGATTTTTAATTTATACTGTTTTCATACATAGTTATAATTTTTTCAAACAGCTCTTCGTTTACCTGACTGTACAGTTCGTGATTGACGGTTTTATAAAATTCCGTCTTTTCTTCGTAAGTGAGTTCGCGCCCTTTACTTTTTTTCAGGTCGGCAAGCATCGCTTTTACTTCCGCCTGATATTCTGCGGCGGCGACGGAATGCCAGATATTATTGTGGTCGCCCTGATAACCTACTCCCTCGTAGTAAATTACGTTTGGATTGGTAAACTCATTTTTATGTGAAATAACCGATTGTCTGTTGAAAGCAATAACCCTGTCGTTTACGCCGTGCGCCAGCAATACGGGAATATCGGTAGAATTTATTCCTTTGACGCCGTTATACTTTACGTAATCGCGGAAGAGCGCCGACTGATACGCGTCGAGGAAGGGTTTTGGGAAAGAGGAAAATTTTCCTGCGTATTCCTCCCCTTTTTCTAAAATCATCGTAAAGCCGTTATTCATAGCCGCCACAGCGGCGCAGGCTTTCACCTCTTTATGAATAGCAAGCACAGAAGTTACCGCGTATCCGCCCCAGGAATGACCGAACAGAAACAAAGGCAATCCGTTTATCCTTGCGTCGGTGGAAACGTAGTTCAATGCGTGATCGAGGTCTACCAACGATTCGCACATTCCTACGGTTCCGTCGCCGCCGGAATCGTAAGTACCCTTATAATCGAACGCGAAAACGCTGAACGAATTTTCGTAAAAATAATTTATCGCCGGAAGATAATCGTCTGCGCCCGCGTGAATGCCGTGACAGACCACAACAAGCCCCTTAGAGTTTTGTTGCAGATATAAATAGCCCTTTAAATTAACGCCGTCCGACTTAAAATAGAACTCTTCCCTGGGAAGGTCCTGCCTGACAAGCTCGTAATTATAAACGCCCGCGACAAGGTTATAATCGGGTCTTTCAAAGCGTTTGAAAAACGAATCGTAGACGTTTACGGACGTAACTACGGTAGCCAGACTTAGACTGCCCGCTGCGACAGCCGTAATAGCGGCTATGATTTTTTTCTTCTTTCTCGCGTCCATAAATAATCACCGGAAGAAAGTTTAATTTAAATAAACGTAGCTATAGTAGGGATAATTGCTATCGCCATTATAAAAGAAACAAAAGCAATTCCCGTCCCCACTACTGAAAGTATCAAGCCCGTCTTTGCCTTATCTACGCGACGGGTTGACCTTAATCCCAGCACGGAAAAAACGATAGCAGGCACGCCCGACGCTATTCCATATATAAAAAAGAGGACGCTCAACGATGCAAAAAGCGCATAGTTGACGTTTTGAGAATTTATATTGATTAAAGCGAGAAATGAATACAATCCCGCTAAACCGCCGAGAACGATAGCAACTATGCCAATACTGAACCCAACGATAGCAAAAACCTTCCAAGGACCGGGATCGTCTCCGGAATTATTGCCGTTATTGTTATAATAGTTGTTGCCGCCGTAGTTATTGCCGTTATAATTATTCCCGTTATAACCGCCGTTATAGTTGTTATTATTACCATAATAACCGTTATTGCCGTTATTGGGATTATTATAACCGTTATTGTAATAATTTCCGCCAGCAGACTGACTTTGATTGCCGTAATTTCCGTTAGGATTTACGCCGTTTGCGTTGTCGAAACCGAACAGCTCGTCGTTCTTTTCCTGATCGTTCATATATTCCTCCTTTATTTGCGATTTTATTATACTATATGTTACCAGATTTGTCAATTTCAAGTTTTACTATTTTTATCTTATACCTTTCTTTGAATTGATTTTAACGTTTATGTGTGGTATTATAATAACATACGGATTCGGAGAAAAAAATATGAAAAGAGAAATTGCGGTGGTTATTCCCGCCTACGAGCCGAACGAATCGCTTTTGCAGGTTCTCGACGGCATAACCGCCACATTAAAGGGATGCTCGGTCATTCTTGTGGACGACGGCTCGCGCGGTTCGCAGGAAATATTTGAAAGAGCCGAAGAATACGATAATTTAACGCTGTTGAAACACCCGACAAACGCAGGCAAAGGCGCTGCGTTAAAAACGGCGTTTTATCATATACTTTCGCAAAGCGGAGAAAAGGTAATAGTTACGGCAGACGCCGACGGACAACACAAACCCGAAGATATTCTCAAAGTTGCTCAAACATACATGCAAACAGGCTGCGGACTTGTGCTCGGCAGCAGAAAATTTGAAGGTAAAATCCCCTTTAAATCCACGTTCGGAAACGTTGTTGCAAGAGGTCTACTTAGGCTTTGCGACCACAGGCGATTGCACGATACGCAGACGGGTCTGCGCGCTTTCGGAAGCGAACTCCTGCCGTTTATGCTATCCGTAGGCGGAACTAAGTACGAATACGAAATGAACGTCCTCGTAAGATGTCTGCGTTGCGGAATTCCCATTAAAGAAACGGCGATTGCAACCGTTTACATAGACAATAATCAGGCTACCCATTTCAAACCCGTAAGGGATTTTTGCAGGATTTGCGGAGTGGTGATGCAGTACTCATTACCTTTCGTTTTCGCATTAATCTGCAATCTGGCGCTTTTCTTTATTTTGCAGAACTGCGTTACCGATTTTTCTCTCGACGCTTGCTCCTACGCCGCTTTATGCTGCGGGCTGAGCTGCGCGGCGGCAACGGTTCTTTGCTTGCTATTAGAAATAACAGCGTCGGCTCTTTACCGAGGAATAAACCGTCGCACTTTTTTGAAGCGCATAATCAAAATCGTTTTAACCGCTCTGATAATAAGCTTAATTGACTGCGGCATACTAAGCGGGCTATTAATTTCTACTGCAAACCCCGTTCTTTCAAAGATACTTGCCGACCTTTTTACGGTAACCGCGTTCTGTATTACAAGCTACGCGACAGCCGAAAACAAATCTTTATACGAATAATTTTACGGTAAACTTATGATAACTTCTGTACTTACAAACTACGGTCTGATAATAAGTCTTTCTATCGTCGGCGCGCTCGTCGCACTAATAGTTTTCGTATTTCTCCCCCCTTGGTTTATTGCCTTAAAAGTATATAAAAGCCAACTCGTACGCACCTCATCGGAAAAATGGGGAAGAGAGTGCTCCGCCCCAGACAATGCCGAACAGGTAGCGATGTACGATACGGGCAAGCAATGGGCGGAAAAAAACAGAGAATATATTACAGAAGTTTCGGTTACGAGCGAGGGATTTAAGCTTGTCGGCGAATACTTCGACTTCGGCTGCGACCGCGCAGTCATAGTGATACCCGGCAGAACTGAATCACTTTGGTACAGCTATTATTTTTCCGAACCCTATAAGCGAGCCGGTTATAACGTGCTTGTGATAGACAACAGGGCGCACGGTCTAAGCGAGGGAAAATACGATTGCGTCGGGCTGAAAGAATACAAGGATATACTCGCCTGGGCGAAACTCCTTCACGATAAGTTCCTGAACAAAAAGATTTTATTGCACGGCATTTGCATAGGTTCTGCCACGGCGTTGTACGCTTTGACTAGCAAGGCTTGCCCCGATTATATGCAGGGTATAGTCGCCGACGGTATGTATACTACCTTTTACGAAACCTTTAAAAACCATATGATAGAGGAAAAACGCCCCATCTATCCTTTCATTTGGGAAATTGCGCTTATAATGCGCTTGTATTCGGGCGTCAGAATGACGTACGGACCAATAAAATGCATCGACAAGCTTGAAGCGCCTATTCTATTCCTGTACAGTAAGGAAGATAAGTTTTCTTTACCCGAAAAGGCGCAAATACTTTACGACAAATGTAAATCGGATAAACAGCTCGTATGGTTCGATAAGGGAGCTCATTCTCATATCAGAATAAACAACAAAGAAGCGTACGACGAGGCGATACAAAAGTTTATACAAGAGAAATTCGATGCGTAAATTAGCGTTTATGAGCATGGACGTCGAAAGTTATCTCGACGCTCGCTGTTTAAAAGAATTAAACTACCGCCCGGAAAGCTGTCCGCAATGCGAACAGTCGGTAGAAGATTTTTGCGGACTGTTAAACGAACACGGCATAAAAGGCACGTTTTTTACGGTTGCATCGTTTGCGGATAAATGCGGCAGTCAGTTAAAGAATGCTATTTCAGAAGGACACGAAATAGCCTTACACGGACTAAACCACGTTTCGCCCCTTACGCAGTCGGACAAGCGATTCATAAACGATACCGTTACCGCTAAACGCGTGCTCGAAGAAAAATTCGGAACGAAAATTATAGGCTACCGCGCCCCGTGCTTCGGCGTCAGCGACGAAACAGTCGCAAAGCTTTACTCTATGGGGTTTAAATACGATTCCAGCGACCTCGATTTTTCACCCGCCGTCAATTCAGGCAAAATAGATTTATCGCGCTTTAAAAAATTAAACGATGTCGCTTATGAAAACGACGGCTTTTACGAATTCAAACCCTGCTCTTCGCATTATTTCGGCAGGCGCATTCCCGTTTCGGGCGGGGGATATTTCAGATTATTACCATTTATTACGTTTACCGTCAAGCGATACTTAAAAAACGCTGACGCATATCTTTTCTACGTTCACCCGTTTGAGGTTTTTAAAGACAAGCTGTCTTACCCCGATAATCTTTCCCTGCACGATAAATTGTATATCCAATGCAGCAGAAAGAACTATCTCGAAAGAATAGGAAAGCTTATAGGATTTTTAAAAAAAACGGGCTATGAATTTATAAATTTTAAACAATTCATAGAAGAAAACGGATAATTTTTCAAATCGGGGCGAACCTTGGTACAAGGTTCGCCCCGATTTAATTACAAATTTAAAATTCAAATAGTCAAATCAACTTAACCCTACGATAAGGTCGTACACGTCCTGACCGCCGTCGATAATTCCCGTTTCCATATCGGGAAATTCCGAAAAGAGCGCCTCTTCCAATCCCTCGGCGGCGTCTTCGCTAAGTGCCTGACCCGTAAAGACAAGCATTATTTCTTTGTCAAGGTTGGATTTATCGTACTTTATACCGTCGCGCAGCGCAACAATCGGGTCGGCTGCGGCGCACACTATTTTGCCGTTTAAAACGGCGACGTACTGACCTGCTTTACATTCCACTCCGCCGACAAAAGAATCGCGGGCGGCTTTGGCCACAGCGACGGTTGTTACGTTCTGATAGCCGCGGCGCATTGCTTCAAGCTGTACCGTACAATCGCTTCCGTCGGAAAGCATTGTTGAAAGTGCAAAATAGCACTCGGCTACCGACTGCGTTTCAAGCACGTAAACGTTCTGCCTTCCGCAAAGCTCTTTCGCCTGCAAAGCTGCGGAAATTATGTTCTTATTGTTCGGCATCACGATAACAGAATCGGCGTTCAGGCTGTTTATCGCGTCTACAAATTCTTCCGCGGAAGTATTCATAGTCTGTCCGCCGTTAAGAACCACGTCGCACCCCAGACTTTCAAACAGAGAAATTATTCCGTCGCCCTGTGCCACGCAGACGTAAGCAATGGCTTTATGCGACTTTTTGCTTTGGCTTTTAGTAAAATTTTCATTGTGCTGTAAAGCCATATTTTCCATTTTAAACGAAATAAACTCGCCGTATTCCTGCGCTTTTGCTATAATAGCGGAGGGCATTTTTGTATGTATATGCACCTTTACCAGCGTTTCCTCTTTGAGCGCGACGATAGAATCGCCCTGCGTTTCGAGAAAGGATATAAAACAATTTAAATCGAACAGAGCGGGGTTGCATTTTATATTCTGCAACTGCAATATAAACTCGGTACAATATCCGAAATCAAGTTCGCTGTCCGCGTCAAACGACGCTTCGTCGACATGATTCGCGGCAGGTTGTTCGGGCAGTTCGGTTTCCAGCACGTCGCCCGTAAGGAATTTAAGCATACCCCTGAAAATTGTAACCAATCCCTGACCGCCGCTGTCTACGAATCCCGCTTCCCTTAATACTTCCAACATTTCGGGCGTATGTGACAGAGTTATTTCCATCTGATGCAGATATGCGGTAAACAGGGCGTTTATAGTTGTTGCGCCGTTGATTTCGTTAATGATTTTTTCTATGCCTTCTCGCGCGACCGTAAGAATAGTTCCCTCGGTGGGGTGAACCACCGCCGAATAAGCCATCTTATAACCGCTGACCAGAGCGTATGCAAAATCTATCGCAGTCGCCGTCTGTTTATCCGTAAGCGCGAGCGCGATTCCTTTGAATATCTGAGAGAGAATTACGCCCGAATTACCTCTGGCGCCCATAAGCATACCGCGGGCTAACTTGTTAGCATATTCGCCGATTGACGGAGTTTTTTTGCAAGCCGCAACTCCTCCTTCCAACGTAAGGCGCATATTCGTGCCCGTATCGCCGTCCGGAACGGGGAACAGATTGAGTCTGTTTATGGTTATTTCGCTGAGTCTGATATTTGCCAGACCGTTGCATACCATATCGTAAAAGACGCAACCGTCTAAGTTATATATATCCATAAATTATTTCGCAAGCAAATCCTCTATTATCGCGCGCTCGTCCACAAGTCCTTGGGAGATGGGTTTGCCCATATAGTATGCAGCCATCAGTCCGGGTCCTAAGTTTATTCCATCCGCAGGATAAACGTCCGTAATGATAATTTCCTTGGGGTGGAACTTCTCTTCCAGCATTACTTTATAGGCTTCGGCTTGCCTCTTTCTGTCGGTCTGAGCAATCAGAATTATCTGCTCTTCGGGGTTTTCGATAACCTTCTCTATGTAATTTAACAGTACGCTGTAAGCCGCCTTTTCGCCCTTTGCGTTGCCGAGAACGGTGGTAAGTCCGTTATAGTCAAATTCGCCTATCGGTTTAATACCAATCAAAGTGCCGAAGAAAGCCTTGCTATGAGAAATTCGACCCTTCTGCGCCACGAAAGACAAATCATCTAACCAGCCCGACTGATGGAAACGGTTTTTATTCTCTTCAAGCCAAGCCGCCGTCTCTTCGATGGTTTTTCCCTGTTCGCGCAGAATACTTGCGTGGATAGTAAGAAGCCCGAGCCCGTTTGAAAAACGCAGCGAATCGATAACGTAAATTTTAGCGTCCGGATAATTAGCCAATACCTGTTCTTTCGCTTTGCTTGCGAAGCTGTAAGTGCCGCTAAGAGCAGAAGAAATGGTAAGGCAAAGAACGTCGTAACCGTCTTTAACGTAATCTTCGAATGCATTGGCAAATTCGTCGATATTCGCAGGCGAGGTAGTATATACGTTCTTTTTGTTTTTAAGCGAAGCATAAAATTGCTTTGCGTCCATTGTATTCCAGTCGCAGGTTGTTTCCGCGGTAGAACCGTCGGGCAGAGTCATATGCCCTTTTATGTATTGAATATCGAAACGCTTTCTCAATTCTTCCGATAAATCGCAGCACACGTCCGCCATAACTATAAATTTTTTCATAATAACTCCTTATAATCAGGTTTATAATACAACGCTTATTTAAGCGCGTCGTTCAGAAAATCAAACAGCTTTTCGCTGAGTTTGCCTTCGTCGGCAAGAAAGGATTGGGCATGTCCGCAATTTTGCACGTAATATATAGACTTTCGCGAATCACAGGCTTCGTAAGCCCTTTTCGCACACTCTACGGGCACAATTCTGTCATCGTCGCCGTGTATGAAGAACACGGGAACGGAAGCCTTAGAAAGATATTCGCACGCGTTGTCTTTCGCGGGGTCGAATCCCCCGAATACTATCGCGCCGAGCCTTATAAAAGGCATCATAATCTTATAAAGAAAACCCGCTCTCCTCTTCATTTCCAGACCTATCTCGTCATAAGCGTTGAGGTAACCGCAATCGCAGATAAGAGCTTTAACGTTTTTATCGCTCAATCTGTCGGATATGCACATCAAAGAAAAACTACCCATAGATACGCCGTATAAAACAATATTTTCGGGCTTTAATTCTTTAACCGCAAAATCCGTCCAGGCAAGGCAATCAAGCCGTTCTTTTACTCCGAAGGTTATGAATTTTCCTCCGCTTTCGCCGTGTCCGCGCTGAACGGGCATAAGCACGTTGTAGCCTTTTTCCATAAAAATTTTGCAGGAAACGGCAAAATTATTGAACGGCGTGGCTCGGTAGCCGTGAAACATAATAACGGTATTTTTACCGCCGCAATCGTAATAATATCCGAAAAGACTGCATTCTCTCTCTATCCGTACCTTTCTGAAACGTAAAGCCTCAACCTCTCTTATCGCCGTGCATATTTTATCCTTATAGGGCATATACTGCGTGCCGTCGAGGTCGGCGTCGGCGAGCGAAACTTCTTTCCCCCTGCCGAATATTTTATAGAAAACCGTAAAACAGGCAAGGATAAACGGCGCGATTATCGCGACGGTTAATATTAAAGCTATCCAATACCAGTCCATAGTTTTCTCCGTGAGCGCGCCGATTAAGCGCGGGGGTGTTATTTATCTAATTTAAGTGTTCGGGTAAAACCATTAAAAGCGGTAGTTTGCCCGCCATTATAAATATAAAACCGTTCTTTCGCTTTCGTATCCGATACAAAGGAAAGCGCGTAATCCTCGCCTTCGATTCGGACTATACCTGATTTCACGCCCATATATGACGAGACTTCGATTGCGACAGGATTGAAAGAGCGTTCGCCGGATTGTTTGAATATACTTTCCTTTGCGGACCAAAAGCCGTAAAACAAGTCGTCCTTATCCTCTTCGGACAAGGCTGAAAAAATTTCATTTTCCGTTACGGTAAGAACTTTTTGCGCATATCGCGCTGTTTTCTCCGTATGTTTGATTTTTTCGAGGTCAATTCCTGCGGGACTGCGCGAGATGATGACCGCCGCCGCGCCTTGACTGTGCGACAGCGAAAATTCACACTCTTTACAGCCCCATTTCCCGTTTTCCGAACGTCGGAACGTAATTTTGCCCGCGTCTAAGCCGAGGGAATATTGTAACGCCGCTTCAAGAAGTTTCCAAACATAGTATTTCTGCTCCTTTACCTTTATATTGGAGCAAGCTTCTATTTCGGCGTTTCTTCCCTCGCAGGAAAGTCCAGTAATTTTAACGTGTTCGGGGATAGGCGAAACGTAAATATCGGTAATGGGAAGATTCCTGAATTTTTGCCTTACGTCTTCCGTCTGTGCGCTGTATTTTGTCCCGAATACGCATTCGTAAACGAAATGCTCGCAATTATTGTGAATTATATTATATCCACATTCGCCTAACCTTGCGCGAGCCGTCGCCACAGTCTTTTCGGGAGAAAAGCGCTTTAATCTTTCTATAAGCGAAAGCTTCGCGACTTCCGGAAATTTGCCGCAACGGAAAGTATCTATATCAGTTGAGCAAACCCTCACGTCGACGCGCGCAAGCATTTCAACGTTTACGGGAGGCATACCGAACTGTATTACCTCGCTTTCGCTAACGAAAATTCCGTAATGATAAATTTCGCCGAGGCGAACGCGTACGATATCTCCTGACTGCGCCTCTTCAAGCACCCACTTCATTTTTAACCGTTCTTTTTTCCGTAAATATAATCGACTACGTCGCCCACGACTTTAAAATCGCTGAAATTCACGTCGTCGAACTCTATATTGAAAAATTCTTCGACTGCGATAACTAGATAAAGCATTCCGACCGAATTCAAGCCGAGGTCGCTAGTCAATCCCGATTGCTCGTCGTAAGACATTGCCTGCTCTTCCGTGCAATCTGTAGATAGTTTTAGTATTTCCCGTAATTTTTCTTTAATTTCTTCCTTAGTCATTATGTTTTTTCCTGATTATTTTCATTGAGGAATTTCTTTCAAAGTCCTTGTCCCTGATAATAACTTTCTGGATTCGCCCGAACGACGGCAAAGTTTCGTTCACATCGGCAATAACCTTTCTTAAATAAGGCTCTCGCTCTGCCTTTTCAAGTTTTTCAAGCTCTACGTTCCTCGGATAAACTTCCAGAACGAGAATCTGTTTGCCGTTTTCGTTTTTACCCTCGTACACCAAAGCGTCCTGAACGACGGACAAATCGGTAAATTTAGTTTCTATCTCAACGGGAGAAACGTTTTCGCCGTTAGACAATACGATAATATCCTTTTTCCTGCCAACTATATACAGGAATCCTTCGTCGTCGAACTTTACGAGGTCGCCCGTCTTAAACCAATCGCCGCAGTAAGCAGAGGCATTTTCGGCGGAATCGTTAAGATACCCGTCCATCATGTTGACGCCTTTAAGCCACAGCTCGCCGTCCACAACTTTATAATCCAGCCCCTCGTAAATGATCCCCACAGAATCCGGTTTATTAAGACTTTCGGGATTTCCGCTTACAAGATTCGCGCTTTCGGTCAATCCGTAGCCGGGGAAAAGCTTTATACCGTATTCAGCGTAGCTCTTAACAAGATAAGGAGGAACCGCCGCCGCGCCGCATATTATATACTTTACGCTGTCACCCAGCATATTTCTTTTAAAATGTTTTGAAAAATTCAACGCCATTTCCGCAAGTGCCGGCACGAGAACAAGTACAGTCGGATTGAATTTAGAAATCTCTTTGAACAGGTTTTTGTTTCTGTCGCTGATATAAAGCGAACTGCCCGTATATAGGGGCGTTAGCATATTCCTTACAAGCCCGAACACGTGAGTAAGAGGCAAAATAAGGAAATAACGCTGTCCGAACACGTCCTTATATCCGAAACAGCCGTTTTTAACTCCTCGCATAACAGCCCTGTTATTTAGCAGAGCTCCCCTTCCTCTTCCGTCCGTTCCGCTCGTAAATATTACCGCGCACGCGTCTGACGGGGAACACTCGTTTGCTGGCGTGCTTTCTTCGGGAAGGTTATTTACATTTATTAGCGTACATTCGCCGCCGTCAACGGCTTTTTGCGCCGTTTCAGCCGTGGAATAGTCGTGAATCAATGCGGTTACGCTGAATTTCTGCATATAACTGCGTATTTTACCGATTTCCATATGTACGGGGAACAGCACCGCGGCGGCTCCGTAAGTCGTGACGGCAAGAAAAGCGGTGACGAACCCTACCGAATTGGGCAATAAAATACCTGTAAGACCGCCTTTACCCAAACCGTTATTTTTAAGAGCCGTGCGGAAACGCGCCACGTATCCGTCAAGCCGAGAATAGGTATATTCCTCGCCGTCGACTATTGCCGTTTTCTGCGAAAACTCCTTAACGCAGTGCGCCCACATATCGCCTACGCTTTCATAATCGACGATTCTTTCAAACGTCTCTTTATCCGTATATTTTGCCCATACGGAATCTACTTTTTCCATTATTTCTTCCATTTGCCGTTATAATAATTCATAAGCTCCACCTCTCTCTCGTGAAGCAAAACAGTCACTCTTTCAATATCGCTCATAGACGGCTTATCACCGAGAATTTCTTTCACGTTTATCGGTTCGCCGACGACCGTTTTAAGTCTGTCGTACCACTTTTTTCTAGGTACGTTGTATATAGGCACTATCGGCACGCCGCTTTTATACGCCATTAAAACTATACCCGACTTAAAATCTGAAATTTTAGATTGCTCGGTATTTATTCCGCCTTCGGGGAAAAGCACGACCATCTTTCCGCGGTTAACAGCCTTGCATATTTCTTTAAACGACCCGAAGTTGAAATTATTTCTGTCGATAGGTATGCAGTGCATCCTGTGAAAAAACCACGACGACCGTCCGCTTTCAAACAGCTCCTTCATTGCCACGAAATGCAGTCTTCTGTACCAGAAGGTGCAATGTATGTAGATAGGGTCGGTTACGCCGAGATGATTGCAACACACTATCGCCCCGCCCTTTATTCTCTTTTTAGAATCGCCGTAATAAATGTTTTTCGGTCTTAACCAAATCAATGCGGAAGGCGCGCCCGTAACTTTAATGAAATCGTAGACAAAATAATTATCAGGCGTTCTATACTTATTTATTTTTGATTCTTCTTTCGAGTTCATCTTTAAGCTCTATCGTCTTTTTTCTTATAATAGCGTTAATATTGGCTATATTTTCCTTTTCAGTCAAATCTTCGCGTAAAAGCTCGCGCGCGTAGATTTTATCGCCTATCATTACCCTCGCCCGCTTGCGTTTGAAATAACTGCCGTTCGTGTAAACGGGAATTATCGGCGCGCCTGTTTGCAGAGCTATATAAACCGCGCTCGGTTTAAATTCGAGCGGTCTTTCTTCTTCGGGCTTCGGCAGTCGTGATTCGGGAAAAATACACACTACCCCGCCGTCGTCGAGTATCTGCTCGCTTTTACTGACAAACGAAAAATTATGCGTTTCTCTGTTGACTTCGATACAGCCTAACGCCCTGAGAAACCAGGGCAGAGGACCTTTCTTTTTAAACAGCACTTCCGCCGCCTGACAGCGTATAATCCTGCGCCAGAATACGAAGAGCATCACCGCGAAATCGTACAAAGCCGTATGGTTAGAAATTATTATAGCCGCACCTTTGACGCGGTTGTTTTTCTGTTTTTTACTTTCAAAATATACTTTGGTTCGGAAACAAAAGAATTGAACCGGCCACGCGGTTAATTTTGTAAATGCCGTTACGAATTTATTCATAGGTATAAATCAAATATGCGAGCTGATGAATTTTACGAATTGACTGACCGTGCTTATTCCGCTTTCGTCATCCGTCGGAAGCGACGCGCCGAATTCATCTTTAATGAACGAAAGCAAGGCGAAATAATCTAAGCTTGTGCCTCCCAAATCGGTAAAGAAGTCCGCGTCGTAAGAAATATCGGCAACGTCTTTATTCAACGCCGACGCGAAGCAAGCGCACACTGCTGCGGCAAGCTCTGCGTCGTCCTCCTGCACGCGGCTTATATCGGGATTGACGATATGCAATATGCCGGAATTCAAACTGTTTTTTATTCGTATTCTGTTCAGTTTAAATTCTTCGCCCTGCAAAAGCGGGTCGGTAATTAACAAAATCTTTTCTACGTCGCCGTCAAGTTTAAGGCGTTTAATCTGCTCTGCGGCTTGCGACTTTATTTCGCGCAATCTATCGGACGGGAGATATTTTTTCACGCTTACCAAAAGCACGGGCGAAATGCTTTCTCCGCTTCCCGAAGCGGTTATGCAAACGCCGTTTGCTCCGTCAATATTAATAAAGCTTTCCATCAGCTCAGGATTGAGATTTTCACCGCTTCTGCATACTATCAGGTCGTCTCGGCGACCTTCTATATAAAATCTTCCGTCCTCGAACCGCGCGAAATCGTGAGTATTGAACCACTCGCAGTTGTCTACGCGTTTGCGCTCTCCGTTCTGCATTATAGCGGAAGCGATTGATTTTCCGCGAACCAGAAGCTCACCCGATTGATTGATTTTGTATTCTACCGAAGAGAACGGACGACCGACCGAGCGCGAATTGAGATATTTGCGGTTATCGGAAAGCTCTACGGAAGTAATGCCTATTTCCGTCATTCCGTACCCGTCGGCAAGACGATAACCTATACCGTTGAAAAAGCGCATAACTTCACGCGATACCGCGCTTCCGCCGGTTATTAAAAATTGTATGCTGTCGCCGAAAATATTGTCGCGCACTTCTTTAAACGCTTTGCGCGCGAATGCTTCGCCAAGTAGGGGAACATTTGCAATTTTGTCGCTGATTGCAAGACCTTTTATGAATTTATTATACGTTTTATCACCCTTCGCCTTTATTTTAGCAATCGCCGCGTCGTAGATTTTATTCCATAAGAGCGGAACGGAAAAAATGTGCGTAACTTTATGCTTGCGCACGGTGTTTAAAAGCGTGTCGGCGTTTAAATCCTTTAAAAGGACGAAAGTACGAGAAAAGAAAGCAAACCAGATATATACGGCGACAAGACCGAAAATATGATAAAAAGGTAAAAACGTAAGCAGTTTGAGGCTGCCGTTATAATGCTTTGATATCCGCCTGCATTCGGTAATTATTTTTGCGCTGTCGTTTATCTGATACCATATCTGCTCGGACGTATATTCGCACAGTTTTACGTTTAAGGAAGTGCCCGAGGACATCACTATTATTCCGCTTCCCCATTTGCCGTCAGATTCGCCGTCAGGAAGGTTTAAAAGCTCCTCCGGATACACGGTTTTAGCGCAGTAACGCGTCCTGTCGCTTATTACCGCCAAGACGCCGTATGTCGAGCATATTCCGTTTAGTATTTCTTCGCTAAGACGCGTATTGAACAGAAGCGGCTTAAATCCGCTCATAAGCACTGCCCAGAAAATTTCTATCCATTCTTCGGAATTGCGCATGGATATTCCTACGAAGCAGTCCTTTTCCGCGCCACGCAACAGGTGATTGAGTTTTTTAGAATACAACCCCACCCTCTTCTCGGCTTCGCCGTACGAAACGGTCCTTATTTTATAGCCGTCCGTACTCTCGAACATAGCGTTTTCCTTCTCGGAAAACATAAGAGAGAACAGTGATGAAAAACTCTTGTCGGTTGCCGAAAACTTTTCTATTTTACCTTTTACGTACGTATTTATCGATGAATAACCGCCTAGCGTGCTTTTAACTTTTGCGTCAGTCATTTTTCAAGCCTTGAATTTAAAATAATAGCGTCATTAATTATATCAAAATCGACGATATAAATCAACAAATTATCGCATTCATTTAATTAAAAAAGACCCTGATTTATGGCAGAGTCTTTTAAGCGGTTTATATATTAAGTCTGAACGCGCAAAAAATTGTAGTATTTTACCCGTTTTCTTCCATATACGGATTAACGTGAACGGTTACGTGCTTAACCAAGGGAAATTTTTCCTCTATTCCGTCATGCACCTCTTCCGCTATCGCGTGGGCGGAATAGAGAGGCAAATCCTTATCGCAGGCGATTTCGGCTATAACGTATATGCGATTGCCGAATAACCTTGTCATAAGACTGTCTACTCGCTTTACTCCATCGCAGGATGATATAAAATCTTTTATATCTTTTTCGGTCTGCGAATCGCACGCCTGGTCTGTCATCTTTTTAATCGCGTCCATAAAAATATCTACGGCGGCTTTTATTATGAGAAGGCAGATTACTATGCTCGCAATAGAATCGAGAATCATTACGCCGCACATTGCGCCCACAATGCCTATCAAACTTCCTATTGAAGAGAGCGCGTCTGAACGGTGATGCCATGCGTCTGCTTTGAGCGCGCCCGAATTTATCTTTTTAGCGGCGGCGCGCGTATACCAGAACATCCCCTCTTTCACTACAATCGAAACTATTGCAGCGGAAAGGGCGAGATACGTGGGCATTTTGAGCGTATTATAAGCCTGCATTACGATATTGTTTATGCCGTTATAACCTATAACAGCACCCGTACCGAGCAATAGCACGGAAAGCACTATCGCGGCGACGCACTCGAAACGTTCGTGCCCGAATTCATGATTTTTATCGGGTGCCTTAGCCGAAATTTTTACCCCAATTATAACTATCACCGTTGAAACGACGTCTGACGCGGAATGAACCGCGTCGGAAATCATAGCCATCGAATTGCCGAGGATGCCCGCTATAAGCTTAAACGCGGTAAGCGCAAAATTCAGGATTATCGTTACTACCGAAGTTTTTACGGCAATCTTTTCAGTATCATTGTTCTGCATTTTTTTGCTCCGAAATTTTTTTATTTTTCCTGTCAAAATGAATTGACAATGAAAAGTATTTAAAATATAATATTCAAGTAAATTGGTTTTGCTGCTGTGGCTCAGTTGGTAGAGCACATCCTTGGTAAGGATGAGGTCGGCAGTTCAAGTCTGCTCAGCAGCTCCATAACAGGCAACCGCGTTCGTCGGTTGCCTGTTTTTGTTACAACGCAATAGGATTTTTACGCAAAAATATTCCCTGCATTGTATCATAAGCATACTCTCTTGTCAAGATATTAATTAAAATTCATTCTATA